>UQKU01000012.1 GCA_900541675.1 uncultured Collinsella sp.
GCTCCTTCGACGTTAATTGAAGGGTACCGCCTCGCGGTGACATCGTTTTTATGTCAACCTTGGTCTAACAGAGCCTTAAAAAATGCCAAGTTTTCTGTTTGCACTTTTCGATTCCTCGTGTATACTGACTTTCGCATTTAACGGAGAGTTGTCCGAGTGGCCGAAGGAGCACGATTGGAAATCGTGTAGGCGTCAAAAGCGTCTCCAGGGTTCAAATCCCTGACTCTCCGCCAGTTAATTCCAAAGCAGGCCTTAGTGCCTGCTTTGTTTTTACCCCACGCGGAGGGGTGGCAGAGTGGTTGAATGCGGCGGTCTCGAAAACCGTTTGGCCTGTATAAGGTCACGAGGGTTCGAATCCCTCCTCCTCCGCCATTTTGGTTGAGAAAGCTCCCGGGAATGGGAGCTTTTTTGTTTTGAGTCCCCAACAAGCAAATACGGCGAAGAAGGAGGGGTTCGAACCCGCCAGGGCGCAAAGCGTAAAGAAAACGCGCCGGTGGCGCGTTTTTAGCGCAGCGCGGTCGGCGTAAGCCGACCGGATAAATTTTGAGCGCCGCTCAAAATTTAGACATCCCTCCTATTCAGCCACGTCCCCATCGCGTTCAGCATCAACCCAGATCCCCAAACATGTACATCACCCTCCAAAAACGATATTTTTCGACATCTTTGGAGGCTGATGTACATACTTGAAACCTATGACCGCACCCAGTCCCGACCGTTTGCCGAGCAATAGGGTCGCAATCGGCGCCGAACATGTACTATGTACGGGCATTGTCCAAACCCGTAACCCAAAGGACCCCATCTTGCCCGTCGTCGCCGCCATAACCGTTACCTCACATGCCTCGGATGCCATGGTCGCTATCCCATTTTGGCTTGAGATGTTCGCCGTTGTCGCGGCATCGATCTCAGGCGTTCTGGTTGCGCGCGAGCACAAGCTTGACCTGGTGGGCGCCGTCGCGCTCGCCGTGGTTTGCGGCTTGGGCGGCGGTCTTTTGCGCGACATGACACTCCAGGTCGGCAACGTCTACATCCTCAACCAGCCAATGGCGCTGCCGCTCTCCATCGCCACGGCGGCCATCATTTACATCTTCCCGGCAATCGTCGATAAGCCCGACAAACTCATCCCCCTGCTCGACATCATCTCGGTCGGCATCTATGCGGCAACCGGCGCAGACAAGGCACTGGTCTACGGATTTGCACCCGTCGTTTGCATCATGATGGGCTTTTTCACCGCGGTGGGCGGCGGCATGCTGCGCGACGGCTTTATGGGCGTGGTTCCGGGCATTTTCCAACGCACCAACTTTTATGCCATCGCGGCCATCGCCGGATCGGCAAGCTATGTAAGCCTCGTCATGAGTGGCTTGGTCAGCAATGTCGCCGCGCTGGTCGTATGCGTTAACGTGACCATGGGTCTGCGCTGGCTCTCGCTGCGCTTTGACATCAAAAGCCCCACCGAAGAAGACATCGCGCACTTTTTACATCGCAAAAAGTAGATAGCAAGGCACGACCTTTCGAAATGCAACCGAGAGGTTCTTTTAGAGCGCTCGCACGTTGGGTACCCTGTTAGATATATGCCGAGTATCTAACGAAGGATTCACTATGCCTTGCAACCTAGAACCGTCGAACAAGCGCCGCAAAGCGCAGGCCCGCATCGCCCTCCTATTCGTACTGATTGCGCTTGCGCTGACCGTACTTCCCACGGCGTCGTTCGCCGGCACAGACACCGCGAGCAACGTACTCGCAACCGAAGCTGACTCAAATCCGTCTGGCGTCGCGGGCGACCTGTACTGGGCTGGCCAAAGCCTTAACCTGGACGATGCCTCCATCGGCCGCGATATTATCGCGGCAGGCGACAGCCTATCGATTCGCGACTGCACCGTAGGCGGCGCCATTCGCCTGGCGGCGCGCACCATCGATATCTCCAAAACCGCAATCGATGGCAGCGTGACGGTAGCCGGTCAGCACGTCGTGCTCAACACCGGTAGCACCGCCAACTGTTTTTACGCGATGGGCGATACTGTTGCCCTGCGAGGCTCCACCAAGTCGGCAGCACTTGCAGGCGATACGGTGACCATCGACGGCACCGTCGAGGGCGATGTCGAGGTTTGGGCCGATAAGCTCGTCTTGGGCAAAAACGCCCGCATCACCGGCACCGTGAGCGCGCATGTTTCCGAGGACCCCGAGCGGGCCGAGGGCGCTCAGGTCGGAGCCCTCAAGATCGACCGTACCGAGAACGAGAACACCTCAACGATTAACGACACCATCGGCGGCATCGTCGCCGCGGCGCTTTCTACCTGCTTTGTCGCGATCCTCCTCGAGCTCGTCTTTCCGCGCGCGACCGCCAGCGCCGCCGGCATGCTTCGTCAACGACCTACCCCTCTGTGGGTGAGCGGTCTTTTGGGCACGGTGGCCGCCGTTCCCGCCGTCCTGTTACTCATCATCTCGATTGCAGGTCTGTCACTCGCCGGAGCTCTCATGTGCGCCGTGATCGGTATCGCTCTGGTCTCGGCGGCGTTTACGGGCACCGCGATCGCACGCATGATCGGACACAGCCAGAACCGCTACGCCATGGCCGCCGTGGGCGGTATCGCCGCGGGCGCACTCACGGCACTTCCCCTTATGGGCAGCTTTGTCAGCGGCGTAGCCTTCGTCTTTACGCTCGGCTACGTCATCCAGATCATCTGGCGCAACGCCCGCCTCAAGCCGCAGCAGGCCGCCAATACTCCGGGCCTTCCTTCCGCCTAGCCGTCAACCACCACAAAGGGGACAGACACCTTTGCGGTGGTGCAGACCAACTCAATCCCTGTGCACCAAAAAGGGCACCGACCGCGATGGTCGGCGCCCTTTCTTGTTAGTCGCTATAAAGCTCGGCGCTTATTTGTTGACCTGACCGGCGCGGACTGCGGCCTTCTTGCGGTCGGTAGCATTGAGCAGACGCTTGCGCAGGCGGATGTTCTTGGGAGTGATCTCCACCAGCTCGTCGTCGGCGATGTACTCCAGCGCCTCCTCCAGCGAGAAGGTGCGGGGCGGCACCAGCTGGACGGAGATATCGGAGGTCGAGGAACGCTGGTTGCCCAGGTTCTTGGTACGGGCGATGTTGACGACCATGTCGCCGGCCTTGCTGCGCTCGCCCACGATCATGCCCTCGTAGCATTCGGTACCCGGCTCAACAAACAGCTGGCCGCGCTCCTGCAGCGTGCCCAGAGCGTAGGCAACGGCTTTCTCGGTGGTCATGGAGATCATGGCGCCGTTCTGGCGGTTGCCGATCTCGCCGGCATAGGGGCCGTACTCCAGGAAGGTGTGGTAGAACACGCCCTCGCCGTGAGTGACGTTCATGATGCGGTTCTTAAGACCCATGATGCCGCGGGTCGGGATCTTAAACTCGAGGTGCGTCACGATACCCGAGGTATCCATGCTCGTCATGATGCCGCCGGAGGTGCCGAAGACCTCAACGACCTTGCCCGAATACTCGTCCGGGCACTCGACGACGGCCTGCTCGACGGGCTCCATCTTATTGCCGTTCTCGTCCTTCTTAAACAGAACGCGGGGACGGCCGACCTGGAACTCAAAGCCCTCGCGACGCATGGACTCCATCAGGACGGACAGGTGCAGAATGCCGCGGCCCGAGACCTCGACGCCGCTCTTGTCCTCGAGCTCCTCGATCTTCATGGTCACGTTGTTCTCGGCCTCGTTGAACAGGCGCTCCTTGAGCTGACGGGCACCCACGATGTCGCCGTCGCGGCCGACGAGCGGGGAGGTCGAAGCCTCAAAGACGATGGACAGGGTCGGCGGGTCGATCTCGATGGGTTCGAGCTCAACGGGGTTCTCGGGATCGGTGTAGACATCGCCGATATCGGTGCGGTCGATGCCCACGACGGCGGCGATATCGCCGGCGCCGACTTCCTGGCACTCGGTGCGACCCAGGTAGTCGAAAGTAAAGAGCTGCTTGACGGTAGCGGTAGCGCTGGAACCGTCGTTCTTGACGACCAGGATCTGATCGCCCTGGTGAATGGTGCCGGAGTACACGCGACCGATACCGATGCGGCCAACGAAGTTGGAGTGGTCGATGGTCACACACTGCATGGCCAGCGGGGCGTTCTCGTCAACCTCGGGCGCGGGCATGTCGTCGATGATCATATCGAGCAGCGGATACATGTCCATGTTGCCGTCGTTGGGGTCAAGGCGGGCAAAGCCATTCATGGCGCTGGCGTAGACCACGTGCTCCATGGCAAACTCAAGCTGGTCGTCGGTGGCGCCCAGGTCGGCCATCAGGTCCAGGCAGTCGTTGTAGGCCTTCTCGGGGTTGGCGCCCGGACGGTCGATCTTGTTGATGACGATCATGATCTTGAGGCCGGTGTCGATGGCGTGACGCAGCACGAAGCGGGTCTGGGGCATGGGGCCCTCAAAGGCATCGACCAGCAGCAGGGCGCCGTCGGCCATACGCAGCACGCGCTCGACCTCGCCGCCAAAGTCAGCGTGGCCCGGGGTGTCGATGACGTTGATCTTAACGTCCTTGTACTCGATAGAGATGTTCTTGGCGAGAATCGTAATGCCGCGCTCGCGCTCCTGGTCGTTAGAATCCAGGACGCGGTCCTCGACCTGCTGGTTGGCACGGAAGGCGTCCGTGGCACGCAGGAGCTTGTCGACCATCGTCGTCTTGCCGTGGTCGACGTGAGCGATGATGGCGATGTTCCTCAGATTGTCTACGCGCATGTAGTTCCCCTATCTTCTATCTATATACAACCGGCACGCGTATGCGACCCGCCCAGTAACACAACGCTCGGCGGGAATTTTGAGCCTTTTACCGAAAACTCGTTTATTTTAGCGATTTTAGATAAGAGGGGTTTCCTCGCCTGCAGGTTCAGGGTCGCTCCACATAAAACCATCGCCGGCGCCCACACCTTCGTACAGTACATATGCCGAAAAGCCGCTCTCGAGCGTCGTCTCAAAGAAACTCACAAGCAGGGCGTCATGGTAGCCGCCATCAATTTCGACACAACCGGTGTAGCCGATGGCGTAACGGGCGATGCGACCCAGGCCCTCGTCCTTAAGGCCCATCTTGTGCTCGGAGATAAAGTTGGTGGCAGCCTCGAGGCATGCCTCCTCGCCGTCCTCGTCGAGTGCCGCCAGATAGCGGTTGGACGCGGCGTCTTCGATCGCAACGACAACACCGGGGTTCTCACCAGCGGCCAGGTCGTCTAAAAATGCCCCGATGAGGTCGCACACCATGGCGTCGAGCTCGGCGGAGACGTTTCCGGCGTCCTGCATATCCTGTGCCATTTTTAGACCTTCCCATCGAGTCCGGCGTCGTTACATCTCTTGTGCCTCGGCAGCGATCTCGGCGGCGGCGTCGCGGGCGCGCATCATATCGGCGGCGCGCTTATCGAGTACCTTGATCTGGTTGGTCAGCATCACGGCATCGACCACGCCCCAGATGACCAAGCCCGTCGAAATCGAAAACCCAAGCGCACCAACTGTACCACGAAGGCGCGAGGAGATTGCCGCGACAAGTGCGGAGACGGCAACCATCTTGATAAAGGAGGCACGGCGCTCGCGAAGCGTACGGGCCTGCGTCACATAGGCGATGCGTGCGGCCTCGGATGCCTCCGAGCGCATCTGGGCCTCGCGGGCAATGGCGGCGGCTTCGGCTGAAACGCCGCGACCCATCAGTGCACACTCCGTCTCATGGCTACTCGTCATTTAAAAATCATCGGGCGAGAGCGTATGGACGAACTCGTCGAACTTCTCAAATTCCTGCTCGTCATCGACTTCCCCGGCAACCGGAGAGACGGTCCCCAGGCGGTTCATGATGTCGTCCTCAACAAACATGGGAGCATTGCTGCGCACGGCGAGGGCGATGGCATCGCTCGGACGCGCATCGATCCTATGCTCGTTGCTGTCGGCCAAAACAACGACCGTCGCATAGAACACGGGAGGCTCGGCACGGACAATCTCGATGCGCTCGAGTTTTGCATCCAGGGCATCAAGCGTGTCGAGCAGCAGGTCATGGGCGATCGGGCGCTCGGCACGACCGCTGTCGATACCGCGGCTAATAGCCGCAGCCTCAAACGAACCAGTTTGGATAGAAAGGGAGCGCAGCGGCGCAGGGGAGTCCGATTTGCTGCAGCGCTCGCGAAGTACGATAAGCGATGGCACAGGACCGGCGGCCATGACGATGGTCTCTATGTCGACACGAACCATGGAACACCTCCGGTACGTAGCGGTTAACACGCGGCGCCTTCGCCGCATTGAATAGCTATACTACCCAATCTTTCGCACAGCACACAAAACCAAAATGAGTTTTATCACACACAAGAAAAAAGCCCCGAGGCCATGCCTCGAGGCTCTTCACAGTTTTGATGGTGGACCTGACAAGATTCGAACTTGTGACCTCCCGGTTATCAGCCGGACGCTCTAACCAACTGAGCTACAGGTCCATCATGGTGGAGGTTAGGGGGATCGAACCCCTGACCTCAGGCTTGCAAAGCCCGCGCTCTCCCAGCTGAGCTAAACCCCCACGGAGACAGTAATAAACACCCCAGCGGCGACTCGGCTCTCGCTGGGGTGTTTATTGCGAAAGAAAGTGGTGGACCTGACAAGATTCGAACTTGTGACCTCCCGGTTATCAGCCGGACGCTCTAACCAACTGAGCTACAGGTCCATCGCGCAAGGGATATATTAGACGAGTCGTTACGCGCGCGTCAACAACTTTTTTGAAAATCTTTGGAGGGTGTTCGCCCCGGCCGCACGGCGGCATGTGAAGTCGCCTGCTCGGACAGTCCTGACTCGCGCAGAGAGCACATTAAGTGCTCTCTGGCTCGTGCGGAACTCGCGATCGACTTCGCATGCCGCCGTGCGGCCGGGGCGAACGCGAGTCCCGAGGTTTTCAAAAAAGCGGTCGGCGCGCAGTGCGCCGACCGCCGATATATGGGGTCTGATATTTTCTACCAGCTAGGGCCTCTTACTCGTCTAGGAGATCCTCTGGCATGTCGTTGCCGTCGCCTAGGTCGACTGGGGTATTTTCGGCATCGACCGTTGCCTCGGCCTCGGCGCCTTCGCCTTCGGGCTTTTCCTTAGCTGCCGTCATGCGGGCGACAGCGCACACACGGTCGTTGTCGTCGACGGTCATCATCTTGACGCCCTGGGTGGCTCGGCCGGTCTGGCTAATCTCATCGGTCTTGACGCGAATGACCGTCGCGCCTTCCGTCACGATGAACAGCTCGTGCTGCGGACCCACCGTCTTCATGGCCGCGAGGTTTCCCTTGCGCTCGGTCATCTGGATGGTGTAGACGCCCTGGCCGCCGCGGTTCTGCTCCGGATAGTCCGCGACCGGCGTGCGCTTGCCGTAGCCGCGCTCGGTGATGACAAACAGGTCGCCGTTGCCGTTGGTAACCTCCATACCCAAAACGCTCACGCCGTCCTTCATGCTAATACCGCGAACGCCGCTGGTGTCGCGTCCCGTGGCGCGAACCTGGTCCTCGGGGAACATGATCGCCTTGCCCGCAGTGGTGGCCAGGATGATCTTGTCGCCCTCGCGCACACGGCGCACGGCGAGCAGCGCGTCGTCGTCTCTCAGATTGATGGCGATCAGGCCATCACGGCGGCTGCGGTCGTAAGCGCTCATCACGGTCTTCTTGACCATGCCGCTCTTGGTGGCAAACATCAGGTACTCGTCGGCGGGGAACTCGCGGCAGCTGATGACACTCGCGATCTTCTCGCCTTCCTCAAAGGGCAGCAGGTTGACGATCGCGGTGCCGCGCGCCTGGCGCGTACCCACCGGCAGCTCGTGCACCTTCAGGCGGTAGACCTTGCCCTTGCTCGAGAAGAACAGCACGTACTCGTGCGTGGACGCGATAAACATCTCGTCGATGACGTCGTCCTCTTTAAGGTTGACGCCCGACACGCCCTTGCCGCCGCGC
The DNA here is from genome assembly GCA_900541675.1 of uncultured Collinsella sp. Classification (GTDB taxonomy): domain Bacteria; phylum Actinomycetota; class Coriobacteriia; order Coriobacteriales; family Coriobacteriaceae; genus Collinsella. Next base: position 7,917 of record UQKU01000012.1, read on the forward strand.
TTCTGGGCGCGGTAGGCAGCCACCGGGATGCGCTTCACGTAGCCGGTGTGGGTGATGGTCACGACCATGTCCTCGTCGGCGATGAGGTCCTCGACATCCAGATCCTTTTCGACATGGCTGATCTCGGTGCGGCGTTTGTCGCCGAACTTTTTCGAAATCTCGCGCATCTCCTCCTTGATGACGCCCAGGATCTTCTCCTCATGCGCCAGCAGGTCCTCGTAGTAGGCGATGGCGCGGCGCAGACCGTCCAGCTCTTCCTGGATCTTGTCGCGCTCCAGGCCAGTCAGGCGGCGCAGCTTCATCTCGAGGATGGCCGTGGTCTGCTCGGGCGTAAAGCCAAAGCGCTCGATCAGGCGGCCGCTTGCCTCGGAGTCGGTCTGCGAGGAACGGATAATGCTGATGACCTCGTCGATATGGTCGAGAGCCATCAAGTAGCCCTCGAGGATATGGGCACGTGCCTGGGCCTTCTTAAGGTCAAAGCGAGTGCGGCGGGTGACGACGTCGACCTGGTGGTCGATGTAGTGCTGCAGCATCTCGCGCAAGCTCAGGCATTTGGGAACGCCGTTGACGAGTGCCAGGTTGTTGGCGCCAAAGGTCGTCTGCAGCGAGGTGTACTTATACAGGTTGTTGAGCACGACCTGCGGAATGACGCCCTTCTTGAGCTCGATGACCAGACGGATGCCCTTTTGGTTGGACTCGTCGCGCATGTCCGAGATGCCCTCGATGCGCTTGTCGTTTACGAGCTGGGCGATCTTCTCCTGCAAGGTGCCCTTGTTGACCATGTAGGGAATCTCGGTAAAGACCAGGCGGCTGCGACCGGTCTTGGTGGATTCCACGTGGGCCTTGGCACGCACGGTAATGGAGCCGCGACCGGTCTCGTAGCTCTGCCTAATGCCGGCGCTGCCCATGATGATGGCGCCGGTGGGGAAGTCCGGACCGGGCATGATCTGCATAAGCTCGTCGACGGTGGCGTCGGGATTGTCGATCAGGTAGCAGGTGGCCTCGATCGCCTCGGTGAGGTTATGCGGGGCGATATTGGTGGCCATGCCGACGGCGATGCCCTGACTACCGTTGACCAGCAGGTTGGGAAAGCGCGCGGGCAGCGCCACGGGCTCGGCGAGCGACTCGTCGTAGTTGGGCTGCCAGTCGACGGTATCCTTTTGCAGGTCGCGCAGCAGCTCCATGGCAGGCTTTGCCAGGCGGCTCTCGGTATAACGCATGGCCGCCGCGCCGTCGCCATCGATGTTGCCGAAGTTGCCGTGGCCATCGATGAGCGGTGTGCGCATGGAGAACCACTGCGCCAGACGAACCATGGCCTCGTAAACCGCGAAGTCACCGTGCGGATGGTACTTGCCGATAACTTCTCCGACCGTCCAGGCCGACTTCTTATGCGGGCGGTTGGGGTAGATGCCGCTCTCGTTCATGGCGTACAGGATGCGGCGGTGCACCGGCTTTAGTCCGTCGCGCACGTCCGGCAGGGCGCGCGCCGTGATGACCGACATCGAGTACTCGATGAACGACTGCTTCATCTCGCGGCCGAACTCTGAAATCTGGAGCTGACCGCCGTTGATGTCCTCGCCGGCCGAAGCGCCACGATCGACCGCGCCGAAGCTCTCCTCGAGCTCGGCGTCGTCATCCTCATCATCTTCATCCTCGGCGTCGGGGTTATAGGAATCCGGATCGCCGTCCTCGCCCTGCTCGGCGCGGGCGAGTAGGCGCTTCAGATCATCGGGCATGCCGGCGTCGCCGGCCTCGTCCATACCCTCGTTGTTGTTGATATCGTCTGCCACGTTACCTCCTCTTAAGCGTCAAGGAACCGAGCATCATGCGCATGCTTTTCAATGTACTCGCGGCGATAGCCGACCTCGGAACCCATGAGCTCGCGCACGGCGCGGTCCGCCACCACGGCGTCCTCGATCGACACGCGCTGCAGGATACGGGTCTTGGGGTCCATCGTCGTCGAGGCAAGCTGCTTGGGGTCCATCTCGCCCAGGCCCTTGTAGCGCTGAACGGTATAGCCCTTGCGCTTCTTGGTGATCTTGCCGTCCTTGGCCTTGCCGTCCTCGTCGTTGTCGTCGGGGTTCAGGCCCAGGCTCTGAATGGTGTCGCGCAGAATCTCGTCTTCGGGCTGGCGGCCGTTGGGATACACGTAATGGATCTTGTTGCGTACCTTAATGCCAAAGATGGGCGGGCAGGCAACATAGACATAGCCGGCATCGATCAGCGGGCGCATGTACTTGTAGAAGAACGTCAGCAGCAGGATGCGGATATGCGCACCGTCAACGTCTGCATCGGTCATGATGATGATCTTGTGGTAGCGCGCCTTGCTGATATCGAAGTCGCCACCGTCGCCGGCGCTCGTCGTGACGCCGCAGCCGATCGCGGTGATCAGGGATTGGATGGTGTCGCTCGAGAACGCGCGGTGGTCACCCACGCGCTCGACGTTCAAAATCTTGCCGCGCAGGGGCAGAATCGCCTGGATGTCTCGGCGACGGCCGTCCTTGGCCGAACCGCCTGCCGAGTCGCCCTCTACGATAAAGAGCTCGGTCAGCTCGGCATCGCGTACCGAGCAGTCGGCGAGCTTGCCGGGCAGCGACGCCGTCTCGAGCAGGCTCTTGCGGCGGGTCGCCTCACGCGCCTTGCGGGCGGCGTTGCGGGCCTTGCATGCCTGCTGGGCCTTCTTGACGATCTCGCGGGCGGGTTTGGGATGCTCCTCCAGATAATCGGTCAGCCCATCGGTCACGATCTTGAGCGTGAGCGCGCGCATGTAGGAACTGCCGAGCTTGGCCTTGGTTTGGCCCTCAAACTGCGGGTCGGGCAGCTTGACCGAGATGACGGCCGAAAGCCCCTCGCGCACGTCGTCGCCGCTCAGGTTGGCCTCCTTCTCCTTGAGTAGGTTCTGCTTGCGAGCGTAATCGTTGATCACGCGGGTGAGAGCGGTGCGGAAACCCTCGAGATGCATGCCGCCCTCGGGGGTGTAGATGTCGTTGGCAAACGACATGACGTTCTCGCCGTAGCCGGCATTCCACTGCAGGGACACCTCGACCTCGCCCATCTTGGTCACGGGCGCATCCGGATCCGACTTGCCCTCGATATAGATGGGCTCCTTGAAGGCCTCGGGAACGTCTTTGCCGTCGTTGAGGAACTTGACGAAGTCGATGATGCCGCCCTCGTAGCAGAACTCCTCCACGTGGGGAGTCGCCTCGCGCTCGTCGGTCAGCACAATCTTTAGATTCTTATTGAGGAACGCCGTCTCCTGCAGACGGTTGTGCAGCGTATCGAAATCGTAGACACAGGTCTCGAAAATCTCGTCGTCGGGCCAGAAGCTGACGGTGGTACCCGTCGAACCCGAGGTGCCCACGACCTCCATCTTCTTGACGGTCTTGCCGCGCGAGAACTCCATCTCGTAGACGCTGCCATCACGGCGCACCTGCACGACCACGCGCTTGGACAGTGCGTTGACGACGGAGATGCCCACGCCGTGCAGTCCGCCCGAGACCTTGTAGGCCGAGTTATCGAACTTACCGCCGGCGTGCAGGATCGTCATAACGACCTCGAGCGTCGGGATCTTTTTGATGGGATGCTCGTCGACGGGGATGCCTCGCCCGTTGTCGACGACCGTGATGGAGTTGTCGGCGTGGACCGTCACGTGAATCTCGGTGCAGAAACCGGCCATGGCCTCGTCAACGGAGTTGTCAACGATCTCCCACACCAGGTGATGCAGGCCGCTGGCGCTCGTCGAGCCGATATACATGCCCGGGCGCTTACGAACGGCCTCGAGACCTTCGAGAATCTTAATCTCGCCGCCATCGTAATCGTTTTCGTTTGCCACACGTCCTCCTTCAGCTAAGAAAATGTGTACAGCCTTACTAGTTTATCGTAAAAAAATACCCTCGGGAGCGAGGGTATTTGGCTCTACAAGGCCACCAGATGCGATTTAAGGCTCTTTCTCGCTTTGCACGCCCTTGGCCCACTCGGCACTGGCTCTCATGGCATTCTCGAGGGCCTCGCGCAGTTTTTGGTCTTCGATGGGCGCCACTTGGCGCTCGATCTCGCCGCGTTCGGCTTCGCTTAGATCGGCGTGCGGAACCGGCGGTCGCTCGGTCACGGCCGGGCGCAGGCGCTCCTTGGCAGCCGGCGGCGTGTGACCGGGCGCGGTCGTTTTGAACACCAGGCCGTCCACATGCGCGCCGGCCCGCTCCATGCGCGCCCGGATGATCTCGCGCAGCAGCGTCATCTCCTGCGTCCACGAGGGCGAATCGAGATACACCAGCAGCTCATTGGACTCGGGCAGGTAGCGCAGGCCCGTCACGTGGCGTCCCTCGCGCGTGCCCGAGCACACCGCATTCCAGGCACGATAGACCGCGCGCGACTCCTCGGCAGCCTCCATTTGCGCGCGGCGCTCAGGTGTCGCGGCCGCCAGGATGCGCTGACGCTCGGCATCCAAAAAGCCGCCAAAGGCAACCGTTCCGTTCTCGCGCTCGTAATTAGCACGCCTCACCCATGCTCACCACCTTGGCTCGTTCAAGCAGGTCATCAGTAAAGTACCCCAAGTTGGTGGTGGTTATGACCGTCTGGATGTCATCACCGATCAGCTGCAGAAAAGCGCCTCGGCGCCCGGCATCGAGCTCGCTCATCACGTCGTCCAAAAGCAGCAGTGGCGCGGTGCCCAGGATATCGCGCGCCACGGCCACTTCTGCCACCTTCCAGGCAAGCACCAGCGTTCGCTGCTGCCCTTGGCTGGCAAACGAACGGGCAGATCGACCCGCAACGGTAAACTCAATCTCGTCGCGATGCGGACCCACAAGCGTCACGCCGCGGCGCATCTCCTCATCGGCACGCTCATCGAGGGCCGCGAGCATATGCTCGTACGCCCAGCCCTTAAGTTCCTCGCGCCCCTCGGTTTGAGGCAAATCCCCCAGTGTGGACACATAGGACACGCCTGCGTCCTCACCGGACGCCACCTGCCCATACGCGGCGCGCACATGGCCCGCCAGTCGGTCGAGCAGGGCCAAACGATGCACGAGCAGGGCGGACCCGGCGCGAGCGATGGAGTCATTCCATGCGCCGAGCATCTCGCGGCAGCACCAGGACTCCTTGAGCAGGGCGTTGCGCTGCGTCACGCAACGCCCGTAGGTGCTCGCCAGGTCGGCGTAACGGGCGCTCAGTTGCACGCCAAAGTCGTCGAGGGCGGCCCGACGCACGCTGGCACCGCGTTTGACCATATCCAGATGATCGGGGCAAAAAAGCACGCTCGGCAAAACCCCGCGCACGCCGGCGGCCGAACATCTCTTGCCGTTACGGCTAAACGAGCGCTTGCCGTCCTCAACGCCCAGCCCCATATCGAGCACGCGGCCATCGCCCTCGAGTCTCAACTCGAGCCTGCACGAGCCCGTGCCGTCGTGCACGAGCTCGGTAGCGGTGGGATGCCTAAACGAGGCGCCGCTCGTCAAAAGCTGCAGCGCCTCTATAAGGTTGGTCTTTCCCGCCGCGTTGGGTCCCGCAAGCACCGTCACGCCTTCGTCCAGGTCAAGACGGTAGCTATCGAAACTGCGGTAGCGCGCGACGGAAAGGTTGCGGGCAAACATGGTCATGGCGCAGCGCTAGATGCGAACCGGCATGACCAGGTACAGATAGTTGATCTTGTCGTAGGACTTAAAGATACCCGCCTGCGAGTAGCTCTTGAGCTCCAGCGTGATCTCCTTCTCCTTGGATAGGGCATTGAGGCAGCCAAAGATGTAGTGGTAGTTAAAGGCGATGGTGCCCGACTCGCCCTCGGCCTCGACATCGATTGTCTCCTGCGCCAGATCCTGGTCATTGGAGATGGAGGACAGGCCCATCTGGCCGTTCTCGACATCGATCTCGAACTTGACTGCGGGGTTCGCGCTCGCGATGACCGCCACGCGCTTGAGGGCGGCATTAAAAGCCGCCACGTCGATCTTGACGCTCGTCACGCACGAATCGGGGATGAGCTGCTTGTAGTTGGGGTACACGCCCTCGATACGGCGCGACACGTAGGTGGTGTTGCCGGCCTCAAAGACAACCTGGGTGTCCGCGGCGCCGATCATGATGGTCGCCTGGCTGGCCATGATGCTCAGGGCGTCGTTGAAGGCGTCGGCCGGAACGTTGAGCTCAAAGGACCCCTCGAGCGTCGAGGTCTCGACCTGGGTGTCGCATACAGCCAGACGGAAGGAGTCGGTTGCCACCAGGCGCACGGTGTTGTTCTCGACCTTCATGTGCACGCCGCCCAGGATGGGGCGGGCCTTATCGGTCGAAGTGACGCGCCACACGCGGCCGACCATCTCGGACAGGATATCGGTCGGGAGCTCCACCGCACTTTCGATGGCATAGGCGGGGAACTCGGGGAAATCGTTGGCGTCGAGCGTGTTGAGGCGGAAGGAGCTCTTCTCGCATCCGATCAGCACCTGACGCTCCGAGAGCTCAAAGGTAACCGGGGCGTCGGGAAGGGTCTTCGTAATGTTCGAGAGCATCTTGCAGGGAATCACCATCTCGCCCTCTTCTTCGACATGCGCGGCAATGCGATGACGAATCGAGATGGTGTAGTTAGAGGTTTGGAATTCCAAGATGCCGTCCTGCGCCTTAACGAGCACGCCCGACAGGATGGGAAGGGTAGATGCCGAAGCGACGCCTTTCATAACGACGCCGATGGCTTGCGTGAGCGAGCTTTGGCTGACGGTGAACTTCATCTTTTAATACCTTTCTATAGATATAAATATCTTAATAATAGTAATAGCACTGACGAAACTGTTGATTGCTCCCAAAAGCGCTGGTCAACCCCAAAAAGAGAATCGACAGCGCCCTGTGCGCAACCGACCGTGTTTTCCACGTTCAAAACCTGCGGAAAACTTTTCATCGCCTTGTGGCGAGTTTTAGACATGTTATGCCCGGCGTTTCGACAAGTTTTCAACAGGTGTCTCTATTTCCCTACGAGCGCAGTGTAATTTTATCTCGCAGCGATTTGAGATCCTCGGTTATGGTGTGGTCTTCCTGAATCATCTTCTGAACCTTTTTATAGCTCGTACTGACGGTTGAGTGGTTGCGGTTGCCAAACTCCGCGCCCACCGCCGTAGTCGTCATCTCGCACATCTCGATGGCCAGATATATGGCGATATGGCGGGCTTTGGCTATGTTGGCGTTGCGGCGCGGGCCGATGAGTTCCTCGTGCGTCACGCCGTACTGCTCTTCAATGACAGACTGGACCGTCTGCACGTTGATCTTTTTGGCCGACGTATCGAAGTACTGGCTTGCGATGGCGTCGATGTCGTCGAAACTGAGCTCGCTGCCCTCGCGTTCGCGGTCTCCTGCCTCGCCGGCGCAGCGTTCGCAGAAGCTCTCGAGTTCGCGGATGTTGGTTCCCGAGACTTCTGCCATGTGCTTAAAGTGCTCGTCGGTCAGATGCCCACCATCGCCGCCATAGGCCGCCAGCAGCGAGTCGTCACCCGCCTCGGGTGCGGCGGCTATCGTGTTCTCGTAGTAGCGCTGCAAGATCTTGTATTTCATCTCGTAGCTGGGCTCCGCCACCAAACAGAGCATACCGGCATTAAAACGGCTGGTAAGGCGCTCGTCCATGCTCAGGTCTTTGGGCGCACGGTCGGCTGCGATGACGACTTTTTTGTTGTTGCGGATAAACTCGTCCATGAGCTGGAAGAAGTAGTCCACGCTCGCGCGCTTGCCGATGATGTTTTGAATGTCGTCGATGATGAGCACGTCCACGTCGTGGTATGCCTGCATGATGGGGGCGTTGCTCTTCTTTTGGCGGTCGAACTCCGTCATCAGGTCATCGAGGTACGCCTGTGAGTTGGCGTACTTTACCTTGATCTCGGGCGACTTTTCGGCGAGCTCGTTTTTGATGGCGAGCAGCAGATGGGTCTTGCCCAGCCCCGATTTGCCATAGATGAACAGGGATGTGCATGTGCCGCGTTCGTCCGCGAGCGCGGCAAACTTGAGGGCTGAGCGATAGGCATGGCTGTTTTCTGGGCCGTAGACAAAGTTTTCGAAGGTGAATTTCGAGTTGGCCGCGAGCGGCGCGCCGTCGGTGTTCTGCTCGATCGGTGCCGCAGCTGCGGGGACGCTCATGGGCGATGTGGAGGCTGGTTTTGCACTCTTTGCAGGCGCCTCGCCTTTCATCTGGTTCATCATGCGGCGGAAATCGTCGGCCGAAAGCGTGTTTTTGATTGCGATGCCCGAATCCTCGCCCGGTGTTGCGTCGTGCGCGATAGGCATGTGCGTGGCAGCGGACATGGGGACCGCCGGCGTCGAGACGGTGGGCATGGTTTCACGGGAAACATCGCCGATTTGATGCTCGGGAGCCGACACTGTGGTGGTAGCTGGCGCCGCCGGGGGAACGACGGGTGCCGCGGGTGCGGCGTTATCTGCCGCGGAGCCCTGTGGTGCCACGATGTTGAGCGCAATCGGTGCAAAGGCGATCTCTTCCAGGTACGCCTCGATGGTCGGCTGATGCTTTTTGAGCTGAGCGATGGCAAATCGTGAGGGGGCCTCAATCGTCAAGGTGTCCTCGGTCAGGCTCACAGCACGCGATTGCCCCAGCATGTTGATGAGGCGCGCATCTTGGCCGTCGCGCTGACAAAAGGCGATGGCATCCCCCAGGATGATGCTTGCTTCCTCGTCCACTGTCTCTCCCGTTCCTTAAGCTTGGGCCCGCACGCGAGCGCTTCCGATTTCGGTCAGATGGTATTTCTGCCCATGTTTGACTATCAAGCCCGTCTGCGCCAAATCGTTGAGCGTGCGCGACCAGGTGGGTGCAGAGTTTCCAAACGCCCGCGCCAAGTCCGTCGCGCCGCACTCTTGATGTTGGGCCAGATACCCTAATGCAGCGTTGCCGCGTTCGCTTATAAACACGTCCGACTGCGGTTGTGCGTATTGATTCGCCGCATTAGGATACATCATTTGAACTGCTGGTTGTTGAGAACTCTGCATGGGCGGCATCTGCTGTTGAAAACTTTGCGGCCACTGTTGGTAAGGCTGCGGCGGCATCTGCTGAGTCCAGGGGTTGAGGTTTCCCTGCGGCATCTGCTGATACGGCTGCTGGTACGGCTGAGGATACTGCTGTGGATACGGCTGGGCATATCCCTGCTGCGGCATATATTGGGGAGGATACCCTTGTGGGTACGGTTGGTAGCCCATTTGCGCGACGTTTGGCATGGCCGCCGTCTGCTGCACGGCGCCTGTGTCCGGATCTGCCGAGCCTATCCCCTCCGGCATGTTTTGCACTGGGTTGCCCAGCGGTGTCTGGGGGTCTTGCATGGGAAAACTTCCAGGCTGCTGCATCTGCTGCGCCACGGGCTGCTGTGCAAACGTGCTGGATAGGGGATACGCCGGCTGCTCCGTCTCGGGGCGCACGGCGGCCCCTCGCCCTCCGGCGCGCTCGATTTCCTGTACGCGCTTGGGATTCAGGCTTACCGTGACCACGGTGCCGTTGCCCATGTTGTCCTCGATGGATACAGCGCCGCCGGCGTTTTCCAGGTACTCCTGCACCATGGGAAACCCGGCTCCGGTTCCGCGGATGTATCGTTTCATGTTGCTGTTTGCGCTGGTAACGCCAAAGTCGAACGCGCGCTCCTTGTCGTCGATCCCCGGTCCCTGGTCTGCGAATCGGATGGTGTCGCCGCCGTCTAGGATCGAGATGATGGGCTCTGCAAAGTGGGCGTGGATAAAGTTTTCGACAATCTCGCGGATAACCATGAGCGAGATGTGCCCGCCCTGTTCTTTCATGCACTGGTAGACGGTGTTGGTTGTCTCTTCCAGATAGGTGCGCACGTCCTTAGGTTCGATGACGATGACGCGCGGCGTCGACAGCATGTCGTCATAGACCGCGATGCGTGCGGCATACATGGCAGCCTGCGTTTTCGCAGCGGCCTGCTCTTCCTCGCCACGCTTTTCGCGCACGCCGGTGATGTGCTCGTTGTCGGGTGCCGGGTCTCCGGAATCGACCATGGTGTAAAAGTCGTCAGACATGCCGCTCGCAATCTTTCAAAAGGTTTCGAACAAATAGTAGCTCACCGTGCAATGTTTCTCATCTTTCGACAACTTTTCAAAACCTGTTGAAAACTTTGGAAAACAGGCGAAAAGTTCTCAACATTGCCAACATGACCTGTCGAAAACTCGATGAAATATCGTGAAAAGTTGTAATGCGGCGCAAATTTCGGTTGAGCTTATGGGGGAACCGTGTGAACTGCGCGACCTTTTACCTTTGATTTCTTGACATTTGAACATTGATTTCCCTACAATCTTCAAGCTCACGTGTCTATATCTGCGTCCGCGCTCCCGCGGACACTCGAAATGCAGCAGGAGGAACTTAAGATGAAGCGTACGTATCAGCCTAATAAGCGTAAGCGTGCCAAGACCCATGGCTTCCGTGCCCGTATGGCCACCAAGGGTGGTCGTGCCGTGCTCGCCCGTCGCCGCGCCAAGGGCCGCAAGCGTCTCACTGTCTAGCAGCGATACACACATCTCGCATGAAGACTATTAAGTCTCGGCAAGATTTCGAGCATGTGTTCAGTCAGGGGCGTCGTTTCAATCACCCTCTGATTCGAATGACCATATGTGAATCGGTTGGCGAAGGCGACTCCGGAAGGGTCGCCTTCGTTGGTGCTAAACGGCTCGGTTGCGCAGTCGTGCGCAACCGTTCTAAGCGTGTGATGCGCGAGGCCGCCCGCAGCTGCGGATTTCCCGTTGCGGGTTATGACATCATCTTGTTCGCTACTCCCAAGACGAGGATCTCTTCGCCTCAGGAGATGGACAAGGCATTGCGTTCGCTTATGAAACGCGCCGGCGTTGCCGGGGAGGAGCGATGAGCAATCACGTTTTGCGACGTGTTGCCGTCGCTCCTATTCGCATATATCAACAGGTTATTTCGCCCTTATTGCCTGACGCCTGCATTTATTACCCAACGTGCTCGCAATATGCCGTTCAGGCGATTGAGAAGTACGGTGTTTTGAGAGGCTGCTGGCTTGCCGTGAGGCGCATCGCTCGCTGCAATCCCCTGCACGTCGGCGGTTATGACCCTGTGCCCTAGCGGGCACTCGCTATCGGAGGAAAACTTACATGTGGGATTGGATCGTTAACATCCTTTTCGAGCTGCTCAAGCTCATCCAGACCTTTGCGGTCGACTGGGGCCTGTCCATCATCATCCTGGTGGTCATCATCCGTCTGCTGCTGACGCCGCTTATGCTCAAGTCGACCAAGTCGACGGCTCGCATGCAGGTGCTGCAGCCCAAGATGCTCGAGATCCAGGAGCGCTATGCCGACGATCCCCAGCGTCAGGCCGAGGAGATGCAGAAGTTCTACAGCGAGAACAAGTTCAACCCCATGGCTGGTTGTCTGCCGCTGTTAATCCAGATGCCTGTCCTGTTCGCCCTGTTTACGCTGCTGCGTAACCTGCCGAACTACTTTAGCGACGGCACGTTCTCGTTCTTCAATATCCTGCCTGACCTTACCACCACGCCGAGCGCTTCCTTTGCCGATGGCTTTATGGTTGCGCTGCCTGCGCTGGTTTGCCTGATTCTGTTCGCTGTCTTGACCCTGATTCCGCAGCTGTATATGTCACGCAATCAGACTGGTCAGCAGGCCCAGAGCATGCGCATGATGGCCGTTGTCATGACCGTCATGATGCTTTGGATGGGTTGGAGCCTGCCCGTCGGCGTTCTGCTGTACTACGACGTGTCTTCCGCCTGGCAGGTTGTCCAGCAGATCTTCGTGACGCAGAAGGTTATCGATAAGGCCAAGGCCGATGAGGAAGAGCGTCTTAAGAACGCTCCGCTGCAGGTCGAGGTTACTCGTCGCGAGAAGAAGCCGCGCCCGCACAAGAAGAAGTAGTGGGATAGTATTCTTATTTAGGTACCTAACTTTTGGAGTTCGTTATGTCTGAAGAGATCGTCGAGGATATGCTTGAGGAGGTTGCCCCGCGGGTCGCGGGCGATTATCCCGAGATTGCACAGCGTTACAAGGCTGGTGAAGAGCTGACCGATGAGGAGCTCGACACCATTGCCGATGTGGCTATTTCCATTCTGCGTTCCATCCTTTCGCACTTCGATGCGGCGAACTCACCCATCGATGAGTATGAGGGTGACGAGGGCGAGTTGATCCTGGACGTAACTGCTCCTGATCTTGCTGTTCTCATTGGCCGCCATGGACGTACCCTCGATGCTCTTCAAGTTATGTTCTCCCTGTTGGTGAGTCGCAAGCTTGGCTTTAGGTATCCGGTCGTCGTCGACGTCGAAGGTTATAAGAGCCGTCGACAGGACAAGGTTGCTTCTATGGCCCAGTCCGCTGCCGAGCGCGCTATTCGCACTCATAAAAGTGTTTCCTTGCCGCCTATGAATGCCTACGAACGTCGACTGGTTCATATTGCCCTTCGTGGTAACGATGCTGTCGACACGCATTCTGAGGGCTCTGACCCCGATCGCCATGTTGTGATTGTTGCTCGATAATCTTCTCGAGTCTATGCTAAGGGGACGTGGTTTCCACGTCCCCTTTTTTTGTCAAAAGTTCTCGATACACTGATTTTTGTCAGAAAGGAGTCGTCTTGTTTGTTTTAACTGATGAGCAGGCAAGCCAAATGCTGGGCCGTCTTATTTCGTATCGCAAAGACTATTCTTTGAAGGTCTCCGACGAGAGCCTTCGTGTCTGTATCCAGCATCTTGATCTTGTTCTGGAGGCCAATAAGACTACTAATCTAACGCGCATCCTGAATGTTGATGATGCAGCCGTCCTTCATATTCTGGACTCACTTGTTTTACTGCCCTATATTGATAAAGCTCCTGAAGGTGCTTTGCTTGATATGGGTACCGGTGCTGGATTTCCAGGTATTCCGTTGACTATTGCAAGTGGGCGAAAGGCTACCTATATCGATTCCGTTGGCAAGAAAGTAGATGCTGTTAACTCCTTTGTTAGTGCGCTTAGACTCAAGCATGCTTATGCCGTTCACGATCGTCTTGAGGAATATGCTCGATCCCATAAGAAGCAATTTGCAGTTGTGACCGCCCGTGCGCTCGCACCATTACCGGTTCTCGTTGAATATGCTTCTCCTTTTCTAAAAGATGGTGGTCTCTTTGTTATTACGAAGGGGAATCCATCTGATGAAGAGTTTCAATCTGGTATTGCTGCTGCAAAGATATGCGGCTTTACCACGCTTATGACGGACGACCTTGATTTGCCGAATGGTCTGGGTCACCGTGAATTTATTATCCTTAAAAAGACTCGTCAGGCATCTGTTTCCCTTCCGCGTGCTAATGGCATGGCAAAAAAGAATCCGCTTGCCTAGATGTTTCACGTGAAACATAATGGATAGTGTCGATTGTTATGTTTCACGTGAAACATAACAATCGATGTCGAATCGGATTGTTTCACGTGAAACATCCTCCATTCAACAGCTTTAAATACACCAGGAGGGACCGTGGGATTTCGCGACGTTAAGCGTTCTAAGAGTGCAAAAGACACGCGTGTCATTGCTATCATCAACCAAAAAGGCGGCGTAGGTAAGTCCACCACGGCTGTAAATCTTGCAGCAGCGTTGGGTGAACTGGGCCGAAAGACGTTAATTGTCGATTTTGACCCGCAGGGTAATAGTACGAGTGGTTTTGGAATCGAAAAAGAAGAACTCGATCACTGCATCTATGATGCATTGCTGAACGATGTTCCGGCGGAATCGCTCGTTCTTGATACAAATTGCAATAAGGTATTTGTAATCCCGGCAACTATCCAGCTTGCGGGTGCGGAAATCGAACTTGTCAGTGCGATTGCCCGTGAGACTCGCTTAAAGGATCTGCTTGAGCCTGTTCAGGATGAGTTTGATTTTATATTCATCGATTGCCCGCCATCGCTTGGTTTGCTGACCATCAATGCGTTAACAGCAGCAGATAGCGTTTTGATTCCGATTCAGTGCGAATATTACGCACTTGAAGGTGTCACAAAGCTGCTTGAATCGATGAAGATGGTTAAAACACGCCTTAATAAGAGCCTTGATACTTATGGCGTGCTCATGACTATGTACGATTCGCGCACATCGCTTTCGAACCAGGTTGTGGAAGAGGTTCAATCGTATTTTGGTGACAAGGCATTCAAGACCTTGATTCCACGCACAGTTAAAATTTCAGAAGCACCCTCGTTCGGTGAGCCAGTAATTACCTTTGCGCCACAGAACAAGGGCGCAAAGGCGTATATGAACCTTGCTAAAGAGGTGATTAAGCGTGCCTAGTCCTAAGAAGCGCGGCGGCTTGGGTCGTGGTCTCAATGCACTGGTCTCAGAAGCTGAATATGAGACTGGTGGATCTGCAGCGTCAGCATCAAATGCCGTTTCGGAAACTAAGCTTCCAATCGAAGACATCGTTCCGAACCCAAATCAGCCACGAATTCACTTCAACGAGACCGAGCTTCGAGAGTTGAGTGAGTCAATTCAGGAGCATGGCGTTCTTCAGCCGCTTCTTGTGCGCAAGCACGGTAATGGCTATGAGATTATCGCGGGTGAGCGCCGTTATCAGGCTTCGAAACTTGCGGGTCTTGAGGAGCTCCCCGTCATCATTAAAGATGTTGATGATGAGCAGATGCTTGCACTCGCGCTGATTGAAAACCTTCAGCGCTCTGACCTTAACCCCGTCGAAGAGGCAAAGGGATATCGACAGCTCATTGATGCGAGCGGTATGACTCAAGAAGCCTTGTCAAAGGCTGTCAGCAAGTCTCGTTCCGCAATCACCAATTCGTTGCGCCTGCTTGATCTTCCAGAGGTAGTTCAGCAGATGATCTTCGAAGGCAAGCTGACTGCTGGTCATGCGCGTGCAATTCTTGCGGTTCCGTATGAAGATGCGCGCATTAATCTTGCTGAGAAGGTTGTTGCAGAGGGATTGTCTGTCCGTGCGACAGAAAATCTTGCCCCACTGTTTTCTGCCGGAGAGACGCCTAAAACACCTCGCCCTGCAACGCCTCAGTCTTTTAAGAAGGCTGCACGCGTTCTGCGTCAGGTGTTTAACACGAACGTTCGCGTCAAGAGCTCGCGCGGCAAGAATAAAATCGAGATCGAGTTTAAGGATGAGGAAGAGCTGTCTCGCATTCTTGGCGAGATGATTCAATTTGACCAGGGAGATCAGGATGAAGAATAAAGTTCTGACTGCTCTTGCTTTGGCTGCAACTGTAGCGGTTGGTGCGTTTGCGGGATTTAAGATCGCAACAGACGATGAATTGCGTGGTCGTCTGCTTCGCGGAGCGCAAGATATCGTCGATACGTCCAAAAAGAAAATGGATGTTATGACTGAGGATGTCGCTATGCGTACAGCTCAGGTAACTAAGAATCCCAAGATTAATCAAGATTGGGTTAACCATCAATGGGAAAATGTAGGCTTTTAGGTACCTAACAATTACTAGCCTTTTTTAAGGGGTCCTTGTCTGAACGCCAGAACAAGGACCCCTTATTTCTTTCGAAAAAGTTGTTGAACAATCGCTCGATGCGAATTAGCGATAGATATGAAACAGCCCCGGTTGCAATTAAGCAACCGGGGCTGTTCGATGTTTCACATGAAACGTTTAGGTTGGTCTCCCCTACGCGTTCTTCTGAACCTTGAAGCGCTGCTTGAGTTGGCCGCAAGCAGCGTCGATATCGTTGCCGCGAGAGTTACGGATCGTGGTCTCAATGCCACGGGACTCAAGACGACGCTGAAGGTCTTCAACCTTATGAATCGGTGACGGTTTGAGAGGACTGCCCTCGATATCGTTGAGCTGGATTAGGTTGACGTGGCACAGCGTGCCCTCGCAGAAGTCGCAGAGCGCCTGCATCTCGGGGTTGGTGTCATTGACGCCCTCGATCATGGCGTATTCGTATGTCGGACGGCGGCCGGTCTTTTCGGTGTAGAGCTGAAGGGCCTCGTGAAGGCGCAAAAGCGTGTACTTCTTAACGCCCGGCATGAGCTTATTGCGCGTGGACTGAATGGCAGAGTGCAGCGAGACGGCGAGCGTGAACTGCTCGGGAATGTCGGCAAACTTGCGAATACCAGGAATGACGCCGCTGGTGGAGACAGTGAGATGACGTGCTCCAATACCGATTCCATCGGGGTCATTAAGAATACGCAGTGCCTTGAGGACCTCGTCGTAGTTGGCGAAAGGCTCACCCTGGCCCATGAACACGACGCTCGTCGCGCGCTCACCAAAGTCGTTGGAAACATGCAGTACCTGGTCAACGATCTCTTGAGCGGTCAGTGAGCGCTTGAGGCCGTTCAGACCGGTAGCGCAAAAAGCGCAGCCCATACCACAGCCGGCTTGGGTAGATACGCAGACAGACAGCTTGTTGCGACGAGGCATGCCGACGGTCTCGACGGAGATACCGTCGTGGTACTCGAGTAGGTATTTACGAGAGCCATCCTTAGACACCTGCTTGGCGAGCTCGGTCGGCGTGTCGAAGGCAAATGCCTCCTTCAGCTGCTCGCGGAAGGCCTTGGGAAGGTTGGTCATGTCATCAAACGAACAAACGTTCTTCTCAAAAACCCATTCGATGAGCTGCTTTGCGCGAAAAGCGGGTTGGCCGAGTTCGGCGACAAGTTCGCGAATATCGTTTTGGCTCAAGTCGCGAATGTCTTGAGATTTAGTCCTGGGATTCATGGAAGCCTTTCGATTTTGGGGAAACGTAGAGGGTATCGCTACAATATGGTATCAGCTGCAGGAATTATAGAGGAGGAGTCTGCCCATGCCGGGTAAAAGCCTAGAGAACATGCACGTAGCGGTCTTGGCGGGCGGCCATTCCGCCGAACGCGAGATTTCGCTCAATTCTGGAAAGAATGTCGTGGTGGCACTGAAGGAGGCCGGCTACACCTCGGTGGAGCTGCTCGACACCGCCGCCGATGACTTTATGGTGACTATGGCGACCGGTGGCTTCGACGTGGCGTTTATCGCCATGCACGGCGCCGGCGGCGAGGATGGCGCCATGCAGGGGGCCATGGAGACGCTGGGTATCCCCTACACGGCGTCAGGCGTGCTCGCCAGCGCATGTGGCGCCGATAAAGAGGTTTCAAAGCTTCTGTATGCCAAGGCGGGCATCCCCATTGCCCCCGGCCTGGCGCTTGAGGCGGGCGACGAGGTCGATATTGATCGTATCGTCGAGATTTGTGGCGAGCGTTGCTTTGTAAAGCCCGCCGTCAACGGCTCCAGCTACGGCATTTCGCTCGTCCACGAGCCCTCAGAGCTGCCGGCGGCAATCGCCAAGGCTTTTGAGTACGGCGATAAAGTGCTGGTCGAAAAGTGCATCGAGGGAACCGAGATCACTGTGGGCGTGTACGGCGAGGACGACGTGCGCGCGCTGCCGATTGTGGAGATTCGCAAGCCTGAGGACTGCGAGTTCTACGACCTGGATGTAAAGTACGTCGACCCCACAGACATCCACCGCATTCCGGCGCAGATTTCGCCCGAAAACTATGCGCGTGCCCAGGAACTTGCCTGTGCGGCCCATAAGGCCCTCGGCTGTCTGGGCGTTTCGCGCAGCGATTTTATCGTGAGCGAGGACGGCCCTGTCATTCTCGAGACCAACACCATTCCCGGCATGACCGATACGTCGCTGTATCCCGATGAGATTCGCCATACCGACGACATGACGTTCCCGCAGGTGTGCGACAGCCTGATCCGTATGGGTCTCCGCCGGGCGGGCGTTGCATGCTAATCGAGGACGCCGTATCTCCTGGAACGCCGCAGTTCGTCATCGATTCTTACGCCACGCTCGCCGAGCGCGCTAAGACGCAATCGTTTGGCCTCATCGAGGAGGACGTAATCGTCCTCGATACCGAGACCACGGGTCTTTCGGTGCAGGACAATGAGTTAATTGAGATTTCCGCGGCCCGCCTTTCGGGCCGCGAGGTCATTGACCGCTTTGATACGTTCGTGCATCCCAAGCAGCTGATTCCTGCAGAGATTACCGAGCTCACGAGCATTACGAACGCCGATGTGGCAGATGCTCCGTCGGCCGTCGAGGCCGTCGCGGCACTCGCCGACTTTGTGGGCGGCTGTCCTGTTATCGCGCATAACGCCACGTTTGACCGGTCGTTTATCGAGTCGGTCAAGGGCGGTGTCAACGTCAGCGACATCTGGATCGATTCGCTGGCACTGTCGCGCATCGCACTTCCGCGCCTGGCCTCGCACAAGCTGTCTTTTATGGCCGACTTGTTTGGGTGCGATTCAGTATCGCACCGTGCGAACGCCGACGTTGATGCCCTGTGCGGTGTGTGGCGCGTGCTGTTGGTCGCACTTACCGACCTGCCTTCGGGCCTTATGGCGCGCTTGGCGGACATGCACGCGGACGTGCCTTGGTCATATCGCCCCATTTTTTCTTTTTTGGCTGGACAGAACCCGGGTTCGATATTTTCGCTCAGCGCCGCTCGTGCCGATGTGCTCAAGGCCGATCGCGCAGACGATCGCGTTGATGCGGACGAGCTGCCGGTCCTTAAGATGCCGAGTCGTGAAGAGATCGAGGCAGATTACGCCCCCGGCGGCCTGGTCAATCGCATGTACCCCACCTATGAGCCGCGCGACGAGCAGATCGCGATGGCGGTTGAGGTTCGCGATGCGCTGGTCACGGGCACCCATCGCGTGATCGAGGCGGGCACGGGCGTCGGTAAGTCGATGGCCTATCTCGTGCCCTTCGCCGAGGCCGCCCGCCGAAACAACATTACCGTCGGCATTGCGACCAAATCGAATAATCTTGCCGACCAGCTTATGTACCATGAGCTACCAAAGCTCGCCGAGCAGCTGGACGGGGGCCTGTCGTTTTGTGCACTCAAGGGCTATGACCACTATCCGTGTCTGCGCAAGCTCGAGCGCATGAGCCGTGGTCAGGTTGAGATCACCACCAAGCGCGATCCTGCTGACACGCTCACGGCGGTTGCGGTGATCATGGCGTATGTGTGCCAATCTGCCGATGGCGACCTCGATTCACTCGGCATTCGCTGGCGCAGCGTCAACCGTCCCGACTTTACGACGGCTTCGCGCGAGTGTGCTCGTCGTCTGTGTCCGTTCTTCCCTGACAAATGCCTGGTCCACGGGGCGCGCCGTCGTGCGGCACATGCCGACGTGGTGGTCACCAACCATTCTCTGTTGTTCCGCAACGTGGCCGCCGAGGGGAGGATTTTGCCCCCGATTCGTCACTGGGTGGTCGACGAGGCCCATTCCATCGAGCGCGAGGCCCGTCGCCAATGGGCGCGCGTGGTTTCGGCAGATGAGTCGCGCGTGCTGTTTGAGCGCTTGGGTGGGTCGAGTGCCGGCGCGCTGAGTCAGGTTTCCCGTGATTTGGCCACTTCCGAGGGCTCCACGCTCTACCTGGGACTCACCGCCAAAGCGACGTCGACGGTTGCCCGCGCGAGCATGGCGATTGCCGATGTGTTCGATGGTGTGCGCGAGCTCGGCCGTCGCGCCCGTGGGAGCTACGATAACGCGAATCTGTGGATTGGCCCCGAGCTGCGCGAGTCGGATGACTGGCACGATTTTTTGCAGTCGGCCCATACCGCAATTGATGCGCTGGACCAGGCGGATAAAAGCGTAGACGCGCTGGTGCAGACCGTCGCCGCCGATAAGCCCGAGGTCGTTGTCGACCTAGGCGACATTTCGCGCCGTCTGCACGAGCTGGCCGAGAATCTCAAGCTCATCATTGAGGGTACGGACGAGCACTATGTGTACTCGCTGCAGGTTAACCGTCGGCTGCGTGCGGGCGGGGAGTCTATGACCGCCGAGCGCATCGATATCGGCGAGGCCTTGGCGAACGAGTGGCTGCCCGAAGTGCACACGGCCATCTTCGCTTCGGCGACCATGACGGTGTCCAAGAGCTTTGAGCATTTCAACCATGCTGTCGGCCTCGATCGCATCGGTGCGTCGACATCCTCATCGCTGCACCTGGATTCGAGCTATGACTTTGACTCGAATATGGCCGTGGTCGTGGCGGGGGACATTCCCGATCCGCGCGATCGCGAGCGCTATCTCTCGGCGCTCGAGTGCGTGCTGGTCGATGCCCATCTCGCCATGGGTGGATCGGTGCTCACGCTTTTCACCAACAGGCGCGATATGGAGGACCTGTATGCCCGTGTCGAGCCCAAATTGGCGCGAGCGGGCCTGGAGCTCAATTGCCAGCAACGCAACTCGTCCCCGCGTCGCCTGCGCGATCGGTTTATCAACGAGCCGACCTCATCGCTCTTTGCGCTTAAGGCCTTTTGGGAGGGCTTTGACGCCAGCGGCGAGACGCTGCGTTGCGTCATTATCCCCAAGCTGCCGTTCTCGAGCCCCACGGATCCCCTTTCGTGTGAGCGCAATCTGCGTGAGGACCGCGCCTGGGCGCGCTACTCGCTGCCCGAGGCGGTGCTCGAGGTCAAACAGGCCGCCGGCCGTCTTATCCGCTCATCGACCGATTGCGGCGTGCTCATCTTGGCAGATCCGCGCTTGGTGACAAAGGGCTACGGCAAGAAGTTCTTGACGTCGCTGCCCACGACTTCCTACCAGCGTATCGAGTCGGCGCAGATCGGTCATTATTTGCAGCTGTGGCGTGCGCGCCACGAGCGACGCCGTTAAAGCGGGCAGGTCAGGCTCTTCGCCATATCGCATAGACGCAATGCCTGGGCGGGGTCATCCAGTATGCGGATGGCTCCGCCCGCTGCGATTACCTGGCAGAACAGCCAGTGCTCTGACCCATAACGCACGGTCACCGTTGCCATGTCTGCCCCGTTTGGCTCAATCGACATGATGCCGGCCCAGTCTAGGCGCTCTGCCATGTCGAGCGGCATGAGGAGTTTTGCGCTCTGCTCCGCTTTGGAAAGGGATTCGTGGAGGGATGCGGACGCGGGCGCGTGGCGCTCCACGGAATCGTCGGTAAGGGCAAGGCCTTCGATTTTGTCCATGCGGTAGGAGCGCTGCGCATCAACTTCGACATCCCAGGCAATCAGATATGTTTGGTCGCCATGCGTCGCGATGCGCAGGGGGTCGATGAGACGCTCACGCGGCCGTGTGTCGTCCATCGAACGGTAGATGATGCGGCATCGAACGCCGTCTTGAATCGCGCAGTTCAGCTGTTGCCAGTGCGATCCTCGGGCAACGGTATCGACGACGCGCTGGTTGTAGCCGAGTTTCTCGGGTAGGAGGGCGTGTCGGATACGCTCTGCTGCCCGAGAGTCGATTCCCATCGATTCGAGTTCGTGGTTGAGCACGGCACCTTCGGCGGCACTTAGGCGCAAGGGCAGCACACGCCCCGCATCGCCTGTCAGGATGATGCACTCGCCGTGGCGTTCGCAGATGATGCGTGCGCCCGACTCACGGTCAGCGAGGGTCGAGACGATATCGATAATTTCGTCGAGCGCCGCACCCGTGATATCAAAACGGCTGCAGATATCCCCTCGTGTCACACCGGTCCCACCGGCAGCGTAGAGGGCCTCCATGATGTCAATCGCACGCGAGAGCCTTTGCTCGCTGGTGAGTTTACGCGCGGGCATGCTCGTGCACCGTCCTTTCGATGAGGTGGTTCCACGCCAGTTTAAGTGCATCGGGGGCAACGGGTCTCATGCCGTCCATGGCGTGCTCCATACAAAACGAGGCAGCGGCATTAAGGTCGCGCACGCCGACGGTCCAGGTCCAACCCTCTTCGGTGTGCGTGAGCTCCCCGCGACCGCGCGTTAGGCCGCTGACCATGTCGGCCTGGGCTTGCGGGGCAAACGAAAAGGTCGCCATAACGGGCTTGCAATCGGCAAAATCAAACTCAAAGAACAGGCGATCGTTCAGGTTAAAGTCGGCGGGGATGGAGTAGGCCTTCGAGGGGCGCCATGCGCGAACGATACGGTCGCAGCGAAACGTCCTGATTTCATCGGTGGCGTTGTCGAGTCCGCAAAAATACGCCACACCCTCGTGCTCAAACATGCCGTATACGCAGACGGTGCGCTCTTTTTGCTCCCCGTGCCCGTTTTGATACAAAAAGCGCAGTGCGCAGCGTTCGGCGAAAGCGCTCCACACCGCATCGACGGCGGGTAAGCGACGGGCGGGAGGCTCTTCTGCGGTCGATGCGCCGGTGAGGTAGGCGATCTTGGAGCGTATGTCTGCAAGCGGCGTGGCAAACGCGGCCGAACCGGTCGCAAGGGTCTGGTCGATAGCGTCGAGCAAGATGTCCGCGTCGTCTGCGGTGATGAGGCCACCGGCCGCAAACGTGTGCTCGCGATCGATGGTCCACGCGCTTTCTTCGGTTTCTTGGGCGCCTGCTGCGCGAACTTCCTTGATCGTGATTCCGCGTTCGAGGAGTTTTTCGCGATCGCGGCGAAACTTGCGCTTGTCCGAGTCGATATTGCCCGACCCATAGCCAAGATCGGAATCCAGGACAATTTGCTCTGTGGTCAATGGCTCGGGAGAGCTGTTGAGGACAAAGAACAGATTGAGGATGCGCTGGGCGGTCTTGTCGAAACCGGGTTCCGGCACCCCATTTTTATTCGTTACGGTTGTATCGCTTGCCGTCATAGAATCCTCGCATGGGAAGGTGTTTGATGCCATGATTTTAGTCCGATATGGAGATTAGGCTATATCCTTGTCCGCTTGGGGCGTTAAGATGCCCAGAATTCGGCCGTTTGCGCCCGCTCGGGGTATACTTTCGACTATATACGGTTCTAATGTGCATACATTGGGCCTATTTGTCGGATTATGGATGTGGAGCGCATATGGCGAACACCCAGAACTATATTAACCACCTGTTGCAGAACACTGGCATCACGCCGGCGTGCAGCGAAGAAGAGCGCTTGGCTGCCGAAGATATCGCTCAAATTTTCCGCAACCACGGCTTTGATCCCGAGGTGCAGGAGTTTAATGCTCCCGCGCCGAGCAGGATGGCGTTTGCCGTTACGGGCATTCTGGCATTTGCCGGTGCCCTGCTTATGGGCATCGGTGGCGGTATCGGCTTAGTCGGCACCCTGTTGGCCATTGTCGGAGCCGTGCTCTATGTGCTCGAGCGAACCGGGCGCCCCGTGATCTCGCGCCTGGGCAAGACGGGCGTGAGCCAAAATGTCATCGCCTATCACAAGGCCTCTGGTCCGCTTGCCTCTCCGCGCAATCGCCCGGTTGTCGTCGTCGCGCACTATGACTCCCCGCGCGCCGAACTGCTCGCTCGCGAGCCCTATGCGCCGTACCGAGCGCTGATCGCCAAATTGCTCCCGATTGCCACGATTGCTCCCGCGGCTATTGCCATCCTGCGCATCTTGCCGCTTCCCGGCGCGTTGAAGGTCCTGCTGTGGATTGTCGCGATCCTTGCCTCCCTCGTGGCGCTCGCCAATGCCGCCAATATCATTTCCAATCGTTTTGTCCTTCCCTACACGTCCGGCTCGGTTTGCAACAAGTCCTCTGTTGCCGCCATGCTGGGTGTCATGGATAACGTCGCCCCCTATCAGGGCGAGAACGAGTTCCCTGACGATATTCCGTTTGACACGTATTTTGGCGAGCAGAAGCGTCGCGCCGAGGAGATGGCGCGCGCGGCAGCCGAGTACGCCGCAGCCCAGCAGCAAAATGATTACGGCAATACCATCGAGTACGAAGAGCCTGCCTATACCGAGGATGAGTATGGCCAGCCGGTCGCTCCCGAGGGTGAGCAGGGCGAGGCTTTTGATGAGCAAATCGATGGATTCGAAGGTGCTTCTGCCGACGAGACCCTGATTGGCGTCATTGCACCCGAGTCCCAGGTCCAAGATATTCCGGCCGAGGAGCCCGTTGCAGACGAGTCCGCTGCCGAGTCGGCAGAGGAGCCTGCCGCGGCCGAGCAGGCCGAGCCCGAGCCCAAGCTTTATCGCAATGCCGCCGGCAACATCCGGTTTGGCTCGGATGCCATCCGTGCCCTGGGAATGCTTCCCGAGTCCTGTACGCTCGATTACGAAGAGGGCGAGGAGCCGACGTTCGAGCCCGCGCCCCAGCCCGATCCGGTCGTGGCTGCGCAGCCCGATGAGGCCAATGCCGTCGAGACGGAAGCCGATGCGGAGACTGCTATCGATCCCGCAGCCGGTCTGGACGTCATGGCGCCTGCCCCGGCGCCCGAGGAGCTCGATAATACCGAGGACGACTACGATGCGTATCCGCAGCGTGTGTCCTACGAGAGCGACACCGATTTTTCTGCCGAGCTTCCGGTGACGACGCCCCATGCCGATATCGCTTCCGCGTTTTCTTCGATCGGTGCCAGCGCCTCCCATTTCTTTAAGGGGGCATTCGAAAAGGGCAAGAAACTCGTTGACGACTTTGAGGAAAAGCGCGCCGCTGCCCGCGAGGCAGCCGAGCGCGAGGCTGCAGCCCAGCAACAGGCGGCCGAGGCCGAGCGCGAGCGCGCGGCACAGGAATTTGAGCAAAACGACGCCGAGCAGCCGGTATCTGTTGATGTTGCCGACGCCACGACGTCTTTCGAGGCGCCGCAGCCTTCGCCTGCGGATGTTGCCGGGGAGACGGCGACTTTCGAAACCCAACAGCCGGTCGACAGCACTGTGTCGTTTGATGCCACGATGACGTTTGAGAAGCAGGGCACCGCTATCGCCGAGCCCCTTTCCGCTCCTGTCGAGGACGAGCCCGCTGCGCCCGATACGGTCGAGGATCAATCTGTGGCGGAACAGGTCGCTGCGGACAGCTCCGAGCAAGAGCCTGAGCCCGTGGCCCCCGAAGCTCCGCAGGCGGATGAGTCGAGGCCCTACTCTACGCAGATCTTCACCATGCCCGCGCCGAGTGATCCCGGCGCCACGGTTGCCAATGCTGCTCCGTCGCAGGCCGAGACGGTCGATGCTCTGATGGCTCAAATCTCGTCTCAGGCGTCGCCGCGCCCGAACATGAACGTTCCCGACCCGGCATCCGCGCCGGCTCCCATGCCCTCTGCGTCTCCGCTGGCCTCGGTCCCCGATCCCTCGATGCCTTCGATGCAGCAGGCCAATGTCGCCTCGCGCACCTCGCTGTTCGACCTTCCCGACCCTTCGGCTCAGGTTAACGATCCCTTCGCGACGGCACAGGGGCCCGAGCCCACATCGGCTCCGGTTGTTCCCCCCATGCCGGTCAGCTCGGATGTTCAGCCGCTTGAGACTATCTCGGCTCCTGCCGCTCCGGCCGCCAAGCCGCAAAAGCGCGGCTTGGGCGGTCTGTTCGGTCGCAAAAAGAAAAACGAGCAGGACAGCATGAGCGATTGGCTTGGTGTCGAGGATGATTACGACGCCAAGAAGTCTGGTCGCGGTATCGGCTCGTGGGATAACTTCGAGGATGACGACGACGGCTGGAAGGGCGGTGCCACGTCTTCCGATGGAGCTTCCGCCGAGGATATGCTCGCTGCCGTTGCCTCCATGGGCGATGACGAGCTGCTTGGCCACGACATCTGGTTTGTGGCTACAGGCGCTTCCGATTGCGACGGCGCCGGCATGAAGGCGTTCCTGGCCGCGCATCGCGACAAGCTCCGTGGCGTGTTCTTTATCAACCTTGAGTCCATTGGTGCCGGTAGGCTTTCGGTCGTGACGGTCGAGGGCGAGCAGCAGCTGCTCAAGGGTGACCGACGCATCATGAACTTGGTCAACAAGGTGTGCAAGTCGTTCCATGTCGATTGCGGTGCATTTGAGATGCCCTATGCCAAGACCGATGCCTATGCTGCTCTCGAGGCAAGCCGACGCGCCCTTACCATTGCCGGCGTCGACGGCCCACGTTTGGCATGCGCTCACACTGAGGACGATCTGCCGTACAACGTCAATCCGACAAATATCGCTACGGTGTCCGAGGTCGTGACCGAGGTCATTCGTCGTTCGTAGGTTGACCTATAAGGAGTCTGCGTGTTTTCGTACATCAAGCGCCACTGGCCCGTCTATCTCATCTTGGCCCTGATCGCCATTGTCCTTGGTTTCGGGGCCGCGTATATCGTGGGCGTTAAAGGCTCAACGCCTGAGTCCACGATTAGCGAAGAAGTGGAGCACGAGCAGAGTTTGGGAGCCGATGGCATCTCCGAGTCCGATCAAGCGCTCATCGACGGTGGGTCTGCATCTGGGGAATAGCCATTTCGCCACGAACGAATAAGAGGCGAGCCGGGAGACGGGCTCGCCTCTTTTTTATTGCGTCAGCGACGTTTTGACGCCAGCTTTAGATGGGCAAACCAGATTGCCGCGGCGCCGGAGGTCACGAAGGCGGTGAGGCAGGCGGCAATGGGAAGGGAGCCCGTTGCCGGTAAATCTTGCGGCATGGCGCATCGCTGGATGACGCGATCCTCGTCATGTGATTCAAGGTTGCTACCGCCGCCATTGCGACAGAGGTCAACGCGAGCGCTGTTGGCGAGTGCGGTCTGAGGCGTGTAAGACGACGCGGCCTGCATATGGATGACGGCACCGTGAATATCCGAGTCAAGGACGGCGCTCACATCATCAAGGTCGTCATGCTCGTCTTTGAGGTCCTCGCGGGTCCAAGATTCTGCAGCGCCTCTTGTCGTGAAGTCGGCCGATACGACCCCGTACTCAAGACGAATGCCCGTGACGGCGGTATCGTCCAAAAGAGCGAGCTCTTTTGCCTCGAGGGTGACCGACTCCGTTGTTGGGATATCGGCTTTCCAAAGATGCCAATCGCCGTAATCGACCATGCGCAAATCGTCACCTAGGAGCTTTTTGACCTCGTCCGTTTCGAGCCAGGGGTTGTCATGCCCGTCGCTGAGCGTTGCATTGGTCTGTTCGCCCGTATCGATACTTCCCACTGGAGACGTTCGATACCACACGTTGCAAAGACCGTCGATGTCCCCGGTCGCGACAGGGGTTTCGATGGCGATGAGTTTGGCAGTGCCTTCCTTGGCGCATTCGAGATCGTCAGTGATGGTGAATTCATCAACCCAGGTATTCGACTCATTTTTAGCATCGAGCGTATAAGAGAAGGAGCCGTCCGCATCGGATTGTGCCACGGCTCGGTTTTTGCCATCGCCGTTGGCGACGAGACCCTTACCGATAGGGCGGGCGATCTCTTGCCGCTTGTCGACTTTGCCCTCGATCTCGATGGGTGCGTCCTTCATGGCTACCGTCTGCACTTCTCCTGTGGCCTTAATTTCAAACGTCATGTCTTCGGCAAGGTCGTAAGTGCGCGGGGGCATCACTTCGCGCAGGGTGTAGGTGCCGGGCAAAAGATGCTCGATGCGATGCGGTTTGTCAGAGGAGGTCCAAGCGTCTATTTCGGTTCCGTCGGCACCGTGGAGGGAGAGCCGGGCGCCATCTACTTCTTGTTTGCCGGTCAAATCGACTTTGGAGATGTCGATTTTGGTGTAGTCGTTAGAAACGTCGAGGTGCGCATCGATCACGGGTGTTTCCTGACCGGCATACGACAGCTCGACGGTGTGGACGCTTTGGTCGAGCAGGTAACCTTCGGGTGCCTGCACCTCGATTACCTCATAGGTGGCGGTTCCGCACCCCAGCGAAAGATGATTTGCGCACGCAAATCCCCGTTCGTCGGTCGTGATGGTGGCGACAGTCTCGCCGTCCAGGGCAGCAATGCTGCCGTCGGGGCGCACGATATCGCCCACGGCACGGATATCAAAAACAGCACCGGCAAGGGCGCGCCCACCTACGGCATCGTTCTTGACGATCTCGATGCTTCCTGTTGCCGCGTCGTCGTAAAACGAGGCGACCGCGACGGGCGTTAAGTTCATGTCGGCGGGAATCGTTATCTCCAGATCTTCATCAACAAGATACGGTTCCTTGGCGGAAGTCTCTCGTATGTAATACGTGCCCGGGTTAAGCGATTCGGGCAGGGTGACGGTACCGGTTTCATCGGTCGCAAAGGTATTCATAACGGTATGGGCGGGATGCCAGGATGTTTGCGAGATGGGCTCACGGTCGCCATTGAGCAACTGAAAGGTGAACCCGGCACGTGGTACAGCGTTGCCGGTCTGAGCATCGCGCTTCACGATTTGAAGATGTGTCGACAGGGCGTGGTTGTCTACGATGTACTGAAGCTCTGCGCCGTCCGTGATCTGCTCTGCCGTGATAGTCCATTCCCCTGCCTGCTTAAAGCCGTCGGGCACAGTGTCGACAACCTCACGAATGGTGTAGCCGGCACGGTCATACGGTATGGTTCCGCTGACGCCATCGGGGCGCTTTCCTGCGCCAAACCATGCTCCAGCCTGGTCTTTGGTCGATGCGAAACCGTAGATATTGGTGGTCAGCGTTCCAACAACTTGCTGCGAAGTGTTGCTTACCACTTCAAAGACCACGCTTTCCGCCGGCTGCTCTACACCAGATTCGTCACTATTACCGCAGTCCTTGAACTTTGAAATTTCGAGGTCAAAAGCGATGGGGATGTTGGGGATGCGGCGCTCGAGCTCAACGACGCCCGCGTCTCCGAGCTGATCGGCACCGATGGTGTAGCTCCAGGTTTCATCGGAGGGCAGATAGCCCTCGGGAGCTCTTGACTCATAGATGGTAAAGGTGCCCAGGGGGATGTCGGTAAGTGTTGCCCGGCCGTCCTCATCCGTCGTGAGGGTGTGCGACCAGCCCGGGGTAGACTGTGAGACGCAGGTGAACTCAGCGCCGGCAAGTGACGCGCCGACTTGAGGACCTGCCCCTGTCGCGGCATCGACCTTTGCGATGCGCAGGGTAATGGTACCGGGCTGCTCATCGATGACGACATTCCCGCCGTCATTGCCGGTGGAAAAGGCGATGCGGTCACTCCTGGGGATATAACCCGCTGGAGCTTTGGTTTCGACCAGATAATATGCCGTATTGGGCAAAAGTGTCGCCTGTGCGCGACCGCTGCTGTCCATCTGGATGCTGCCGACACGCTTGTCGCCGGCGCTCTCATAGATGTCGAACCTCGCTCCGTCGAGCCTGTAGGTATCGTTTTCGCTCGTGATGGCGGCGTTGGCTGACTGTTTTTGGAAGGATGCGGAGACGGCCGGGAGCACGTAGAGCATGTCTTGACGCTTGCTGCCGCCCGACACAGTTCCCAAATAGCGCCGTGCGCGATGCGGTGCGGCTTTAATGCTTCCCGATTTGGCGCTGTCGTGGAGCCAGCGCGCTGCGGCAACGACCTCATTGTCGCCGGAAAAGTTTCCGCTCTTTGTGACGCCCTGGGCGGTTGTATATGAGAATGATCCGTCGGTATGGGTGGTGCCGTTGAGCATCCAGACGGCAAGTTGGGTTGCGGCGCGCGCTCGATCGGGGGACAGGTTATGCCCGCCAAAGGATGTGGCGGTGGGGTAGCCATGGCAGATGATGGCCGC
This sequence comes from uncultured Collinsella sp., assembly GCA_900541675.1. Taxonomy (GTDB): domain Bacteria; phylum Actinomycetota; class Coriobacteriia; order Coriobacteriales; family Coriobacteriaceae; genus Collinsella. The sequence continues at coordinate 37,126 of UQKU01000012.1, forward strand.
GAATTCGTCTTCGAGCCATACCCAGCCCTGATTGTAGGTGAGCCAGGGTCCGCCCGGTGTGCTGGGGCCAAATCGGTCCTGGTTCATACAATAGGCAGTCGAAGAATCCTGTGCCTCGTATTTGCCAACTCCAAAAGGACCGCATTCATTGCTGATAGTGCGGAATCCGAGCGATTCGTAACCGTCGACGGCGAGCGCGGCATCCGGTGTCATGCAGCCTAAAAGTAAAAAGAGGACTAGGAGCAGCGATCCTGCTGTGATTGCGCTGTGGACAGAGTGCGTGGGTGCGTTGGACATGGCTGCTCCTTATCCCTCGTGCGCCGCACGGGGAGGCCGCGGCGCGTAGGATGAGGCTATCCCCAAGGTTCATGCGGGTAAGTACCGGAACCTGACCAAATGCTTGCCCGATATCTGACAAATGGCGCCTATGAAAGATAATGGAATAAATCTGCAGGTAGACAACGGTAAATAGAAGAACGTACAGGTCCCTATCTTCACAATTGGCCTGTTTTTAGGACGATTCTCCACAGCTAAAACAAGCATCGTCACCCTTGTATCGAACAAGACAACCGCGTTATACTATCCTCCACATATGCGGGCATCGCCAAGTGGTAAGGCATCAGCTTCCCAAGCTGACACTCGCGGGTTCGAGTCCCGTTGCCCGCTCCAGTTAAAAGCACAAGCACGGCACCATTACGGTGCCGTGCTTTTTCAATAAAGTGCCGGGACTCGAACCCGCCAGGGTGTGAGCGTAAAGCAAACGCGAAGCGTTTGTAGCGAGCAGGCGAAGGCGCCGGCAGGCGCCTAAAGCCGGTGCGTATTTGCGAAGCAAATACGCGGACGTCCCGTTGCCCGCTCCACCGGGCACGGGAGACATGGGGACGGCCAATTCAACAAAGTTTCCCCCGCGGCTTCGTGAGGCCGAGGGGCTCGCCTGAAGCCGGCGCGTATTTGCTTCGCAAATACGCGGACGTCCTCATGACCGCTCCATCTGCAACATGTTAGGTTGATGCCCGTTGCTCATACGGGCGCCTGCGCACGGTACAATAGTCGAGTTACGACCAACGTGCCAATAACCAAAAAGGAGCCGCTATGATCGATCGCTATACCCGCCCGGAGATGGGACACATCTTCTCCCTCGAGAACAAGTACGCCATTTGGCAGGAGATCGAGGTCCTGGCCTGCGAGGCCCAGGCGGAGCTCGGCAAGATCGGTATTTCCAAAGACGAGGCCCAATGGATCCGCGACCATGCCAACTTTGAGAAGGCAAAGGTCGACGAGATCGAGGAAGTCACGCGCCACGATGTCATCGCCTTCCTGACCAACATGAAGGAGTACATCGACGCCGATGTTCCGGAGGGCGAGCCCAAGCCTAGCCGCTGGGTTCACTATGGTATGACCAGCTCCGACCTGGGTGATACGGCTCTGTGCTATCAGCTTACTCAGGCCTGTGACCTGATTATCGAGGACGTCAAGAAGCTCGGCGTGATCTGCAAGCGCCGCGCTTTCGAAGAGCGCAATACGCTCTGCGCCGGCCGTACTCACGGCATCCATGCCGAGCCGATGACCTTCGGTATGAAGTTTGGCTCTTGGGCCTGGGAGCTCAAGCGCGATCTCGATCGTCTTGAGGACGCTCGCAAGAACGTTGCCTTCGGTGCCATCTCCGGTGCCGTCGGCACCTACAGCTCCATCGAGCCGTTCGTCGAGGAGTACGTCTGCGAGCACTTGGGCCTGGTTCACGATCCGCTGTCCACGCAGGTCATCAGCCGCGATCACCACGCCTACCTCGCCGGCGTGCTTGCCACTACAGCGGCCACCTGCGAGCGCATCGCGACCGAGGTCCGCAACCTGCAGAAGACCGATACGCTCGAGGCCGAAGAGCCCTTCCGCAAGGGACAAAAGGGCAGCTCCGCTATGCCGCACAAGCGCAACCCCATCACCATGGAGAAGGTTTGCGGCCTGTCGCGCGTCGTGAAGGCCAACGCGCAGGTTGCCTTCGACAACGTCGCCCTGTGGCACGAGCGTGACATTTCACACTCCTCCGCCGAGCGTGTCGCCCAGGCTGATAGCTTCATTGCGCTCGACCACATGTTCCAGTGCCTCATCCGCGTTATCGACGGCCTGCAGCTGTATCCCGCCCGCATGATGGCCAACCTCAACAAGACCCGCGGCCTCATCTTCTCCTCCAAGGTGCTGCTCGCCCTCGTCGACACGGGCATCACCCGCGAGGACGCCTACGCTATCGTGCAGGAAAACGCCATGGCCACCTGGCACGAAGTGCAGGATTGTGTTTCCGGTCCCACCTTTAAGGAGCGTCTCGAGGCCGATCCGCGCTGCACCGTCAGCCAGGAGAAGCTCGACGAGATCTTTGATCCGTGGGACTTCCTCACCCGCATCGACACGGTCTTCGATCGCCTGGAGCAGGTGAGCTTCGAGTAGGGTTAACCTAATTCGGCTGTTTGCGGATGCATTCCAACCTTTGGCGCCTTGCCCATCTTGGGTGAGGCGCTTTTTTATCGCCGCATCAGCCCCGGGTATACAATGAAATCCGACTGCTGTTTCGATGAAGGGAGGCTTGTGCCCGGACGTATCAAGCGAGCCGCCATCGTCTCGTTTGCGCTCATGCTCCTTGTTGCCGCCTGTGTGGCCGCCCTGACGTATACCGTTCGAAGCAGTTCTTCCTCCTCGAATGAAGCCGACAAAGATCTCCCGGTACTCAAAATCGGCGTTACGGATAACGACCCCTATGTGTATGTCGATACCACGGGCGATTACGCCGGTATCGATATCGACATCGCCCGCGAGGCGTGTGAGCGTGCGGGGCTCAAGCCACAGTTTGTCGATATTGACTGGAACGATCGCGACCGGCTGCTCGAAAACGGTGATATCGATTGCCTGTGGTGTGATTATTCTCCCTGTTATCGCGAGGATAAGTATTACTGGACCGAGCCGTATCTAACCGTGACGGTCTCGGTTGCCGCCAAGAAAACGAGTGGCATCAAGTCCTTGGCGCATCTCGATGGAAGCAAGACCATCGCGGTAATTGCGGGCTCGGTGAGTGAACGCCGATTGCTCGCAGGGGATCTGGAAATCTCGCCGAACGTGCAAATCAAATCGTATGGTTCTGCCGAACTCTGCAAAGCCGCCCTCGCCAAAGGGTATGTCGACTGTTGGATGGCGGACGTTCAGCCGCTTGACCGACTTGTCGCCCGGTATCCCGGCCTTTACCGCGTGTTCGCTGACAACGTTATGACGGTTGATCTGGGCGTCGCGTTTGATGACAGCTATGAAGGACCGATCGTAAAGGATCTCAATACCGCATTGTTTGCCATGGACCGAGATGGCACGATTGACCGTATTGTGGGCAATTACAAGACAGGAGCGACGACGGGCGGGCAAGGAGCAAATCCATGACAAATGATGAGCACCGCTTGCGTCGAAAGACTCTGACCGTCATAGCTGTCGGCGTTATTGTCAGCGCTGTCTTGTTAGGCCTGTTGTATACGGTTGGAACCCATCGCTGCCTCGAAAAAACGCTTGGGTTTGGCCAAGAAACCATGGCGTTTTTGGAAAACGCTTGCGAAAAATATGACCGCTACGAACAGGGGAGAAAAACCGAAGAGACGCACGATTTGCTCGCCGCGATCGAATCGTTTGCGACGTTCCTGTCCTCTGATCGCGTTGAGGTTAACGACGATCTTATCGAGCAATTTGTCCATGCCGAGAACCTTTCGGGGCTGATGGTCATGGACTCCGATGGCCATATGGCTGCCCACTACGACATCGATGGTCGCGATCCGCTCATGTTGTGGCGAGAGGAGCTGGCCTGTGCGCCGGTCGCATCGATGTATCAAGGTTCCAAAGTGACCTACTCAACTGTCGTCGAGCGCCGTGGTGTCGTTTTTGCCGTCTGCGCTATCCCGTATGGCGACGGCGTTGCCTTGGCATACCGCTCATTTGTTTCCGATCCAGCGGACGACTATTCATATGCCATAGCCGACGTGCTTTCGAACAGCACCTTCCACCAGGGCCCCACGGTGCTTGTTATGGAAGATGCGGAGATTGTCTCACCCAACAGCGCCGATGCTGACGTGTCGCTCGCCCGATTCCTCACCAGCGCAGGGGTTGAGTGGAAAGACGATGGCCTAACGCGCATCGAATATCGAGGAGACAAATGGTACGCGGTGCGTGCGGCATACAAGGACTACCGCCTGTTTGCGCTGTATCCCAAATCTGAGGTCATGTCTGGCAGGATCACATTTGTCGCCGCTGGCGTCTTGGTGTGCCTTGCGTTTTGGGTCGTGGTACTGTTGGCTCGAAATATCGTTGATCGCCGCAATTTGGTCGAAAAGGATAAACAGCTCGGCATTATCAATGCCATAAGCGCCATCTACGATTCGACCTTCCTTTTGCATCTCGACACCCTCGAGATCGAGGGAATCAATATGTCGCCGACGATAGCGAAGATATTTGCCGAGCACAGCGAGGCATATGACTTTATGGACACGGTCTGCCGGGATGTCGTGAGCCCCGAAAGCCGCGAAGCGGTTGTGGGACTCGTAGATATAAGTACGCTTCGCGAACGTATGGAGGGCGTACCGTACTTGGCTGCCGAGGTGCGAGATTGTCGAGGCGCTTGGTACTCGCTACAGGTTGTCCCCCAGCATCGCGATGAGCAAGGCCGGCTGGAGTCGGTCGTCGTGGCGACGCACAACATATCGATGGTCAAACATGCCGAGGAGCTGACATACCAAGACAAACTGACGGGGCTTCGCAACCGCAACTACCTTGAATCGCGCGGAGATAGCCTGGTAAACGAGGGCTTGCCCGTGAGCGTGATTATGTTGGACTGCAATTATCTCAAGCGGACCAACGATATCTACGGTCACGAGATGGGGGATGAACTGCTGCGACGGACGGCGTCCGTGCTGCGGCGGGTGGCTGGTGCGGATTACCTGCCGATGCGCGTTGGCGGCGACGAGTTTTTGCTGGTTTGCCCCCATACTGACAACGAGTCTGCGCTCGGGCTGGAACAGGATCTTCGTCTCGGTCTTGCCGCGGTAAGCGATGAGGCACTGACGGTCAGCGCATCGATTGGCGTGGCGACCGTCGAGACGGCTGGAAATACGCTGGCCGATGTATATCGTGTCGCCGACCACAATATGTATCGGGAGAAGCGCACAGTCCACGCACGGGGTACGGGCTGCTAATCTTGCCCCCACTAATCTATGCATCGTAGGATGTTGAATCGGTGCTTACGATAATAAGTCGGGCCAGGCGGGGATAATAGACGTCTGAAATTTCTTTCTGAGAGGGGATCTCAATGATTAGTTTTGACTACAAGCCTCAGGGTGTATGCTCTCGCAATATCCACCTCAATCTTTCCGATGACGGCAGCAAAGTGCTGGGCGTCGAGTTTACCGGCGGCTGCGACGGCAATCTCAAGGCTATCTCCAAGCTGGTCGAGGGTGCTCCTGCCGATCGCGTAATCGAGGTTCTCGCCGGTAATACCTGCGGTATGAAAAAGACCTCCTGCGCCGACCAGCTTACCCGCGCTATCGAGGCCGCTCGCGCCGAGATCGCCTAATGGGTATCGCCGACCACATCAAGAACGGAATATCGCGCCGCGGCTTTGTGCTCGGTGGAGCTGCCGCGGGCGCTGCCACGGTACTTGCCGGATGCTCGAAAAAAACGGGCACCAGCGACGATGCCGCCGGCGAGCCGCAGGTTATCAAAGATGACTCAAAAATCGTCTCGATTACGGATGAGTACGAGGCTGTCGAAATCGACCTCGAGCCTGCAGCTTCATGGACATTGCCTTTGGGTACGCTGCTGTATTACTGCGACGGTGATTACGCCGCGGCGATGATGGCGCCCGCATCGGCGCGGCATGCCAATACGCTCGGCATGCTCAACCTGGGCGACGGCTCACTCACGACGCTCGTCGAGGATCCCGTGGAAGGTGCGGGGTATTCGTTTTACGATGTCCGCGCCGGCGATGGCGTATTTGCTTGGGTCGAGATGAACTTTGCGAATGCATCATGGAAACTCTATGCGCAAAATACGGCAGGTGCGTCGCTTGTCGGCGATGTGGTCGAGCTCGACCGAGGCGGCAAGGACTACGACCCGCCGCTGTTTACGGCGTTCGAATCGTCCGTCATTTGGTACAAGATGCCTGCTGCAGGCGGCAATAAGACGAGTCACGACTCGTATTGCTACCGCCGCTCGCTCGACGAGGCAAAGGCCGAGGCCATTTGGAAGTCAACGGGCCGCTTTGCATCCGCCCCGCGTGTGAGTGACGGCATCTTGACCATTTCCCCGCGTGTGCGCAACGACGAGGGCGTCTACTACGGCATGACGGCGATCGACCTGACGGACGGCAACAATACCAAGAGGGCTCAGCTGGTCCTTCCCTCATCGGTGTCTCCCTTCGAGGCCGTATATATGGGCGACACGTTTGTGTTCTCCATCGAGGCCACCTATAGCGGCGTGGGGAGCCTAGGCAACATGGGCACCTATATCGGTAACGAGAATGGGACGTTCCTATTCCTGTCGCGCGAGCCGCTTGCGTGTGCTGCCGGCAGAAAAGGCAAATATCTGGTTAAGGTTCAGGCATCGCATTTTCTGATCGATACCTCCGCCAAAACCTATGGTTCGCTGCTGTCGCCCGACCGCGCTCTCGAATATGGCGATTATCCAGCTACGGCGGGTAAATCGAATACGTTTTTAACCTATGCCACGGTGCGTAATAGCCAAGGAATTCCCGAGACGGTTACCGCCCGCCTGTTCTCTCTTTAGCGCCGAGGGGTTAAAAGGGCGCCAACGGGGGAATAAACGCGTTGTAATTGTGAGTGCCGCCCGCCGAGCCGCCGCACTGTAGCGGTGCTCGGCGGGCATAGGTGCGTTAAAATGGGCTTGTTCTTAGCTAATTGAGACAGGGGGGCCGTGTTATGGCTTCAGATGCAAAAAAGATTCTGCTGGTCGAGGACGAGAAGGCAATCCGTGACGCTGTCGCTGCCTATCTCGAGCGCGAGGGCTACTGGGTTGTTGGCGTCGGGGACGGCCAGTCTGCGATCGAGGAGTTCGAGAAGCACCAGTTCGACCTGGTTGTGCTCGACCTTATGCTCCCCAAGATTCCCGGCGAGCGCGTTTGCCGCACCATTCGCGACACCTCGGATGTCCCCATCATTATGCTGACGGCCAAGGGCGAGATCGAGGATCGCATCATCGGCCTTGAGCTTGGTGCCGACGACTACCTGATTAAGCCGTTCTCGCCGCGTGAGCTCGTCGCCCGCGTCCGCGCCCTGTTCCGTCGTGCTCACCAGGCAGACGAGCCCGCCGTTGAGGTGCTCGACTTTGGCGATCTGGTCATCGATATCTCGGGCCACAAGATCTTGGTCGAGGACAAGGAAGTAGACCTGACTGCTTCCGAGTTTAAGCTGCTCACCACGCTTGCTCGCCATCCCGGTCGCGTCTATAACCGTATGGAGCTGGTCGAGAAGGTGCTCGGCTATGACTTTGAGGGCTACGAGCGCACCATCGACAGTCACGTCAAGAACCTTCGCGCCAAGCTGGGCGACGACCCCAAGAAGCCTAAGTGGCTCTACACCGTTCACGGCGTCGGTTATCGCTTCGAGGCTCCGGCCAAGACCGATAAGTCGGACGAGAAATAGGGAAATCACATATGACACCTGCGCGCTTTGAAATTGGGCAAAAGCATAAGCAGGAGAACGAGGCGGGTTCCAAGGCAAGTTGGAACACGCCTCGTTCCGATTCACGGCCAGCGATGAGCTATCCCTCGCGCATGGCCTTGGCTTTTGCCCTGACGTCGCTCATGACGGTATTGGTGCTGGTGGGCGTTGTCTCCGTTGTGTGGGGTACCGTCTTTTCGGATTACACGCGCTCCAATATCGTCGAGATTGCCAATTCTGCCGCCGAAAAGCTTGCGACGTCGTACGAGGAAAACGGCAACTGGACTGCGGGCGAGCTACGCACGGTCGCGACATCGAGCTTGGTGTCCGACGACCTGAGTATGCAGGTTGTCAACAAAAAGGGCGTTGTCGTCTATGACGACTCATGGCCTTCGGCAAGTGCGACCGCCGATGTGCGCGAGAGCGAATCGGCGTCGAGCAGCTCGAGCGGTAAAAAGGCCTCGCATAGCCCGGTCTCGTCGGCGCCCACCGACTCCGATAGCGTTGCCAACGTCGAAATCATAACGTCTTCTGGCGAGCATGTCGGACAGGTGAAGCTATGGGCTATCGGCTCCGATGCCCTGCTCACCAAGGCGGATTCTGCGTTTAGGGAAAAGACTTTTAACGCCATGGCCCTTGCCGCGGTTGTTGCGGTCTGCATCTCAGTTGTTATCGGATCGTTCGTGTCGCGCATGCTTACCAGACCGATTCATCGTATAACCAGCACAGCCAAGCAAATTCGCGACGGCGATTTGTCCGCTCGTACCGGTTTGCGCGGCGACGATGAAATCGATCAGTTGGGTGAGACCTTTGACGAGATGGCCACCTCGCTCGAGAAAGATATGAAGCACGAAAAGCGCCTGACCTCGGATGTCGCACACGAGCTTCGCACGCCGCTCATGGCCATGCTTGCAACGGTCGAGGCCATGCAGGACGGCGTGTATCCCACCGACGATGAGCATCTGGAGACGGTCGCTTCCGAGACGCGCCGCCTGGCTCGTTTGGTGCAGCAGATGCTCGACCTATCGCGTATGGAAAACAGCACGGCGCCGCTCAATCTCGAACCGGTGGACATGGTTCCCTTTGTGCGGTCTATCGTCAACGCTCAGGAGCGCCTATTTGTTGACCGCGATCTGCGCTTGCGCTTTGCTGACGAGACCCAAGGTCACGACGATGTCGTCGAGGCCGATCCCGACATGATCACGCAGTGCGTCATCAACCTCATGAGCAACGCCATGCGCTACACCCCCGAGGGCGGTTGGGTCGTGGTGTCGGTGCTCAGTGACCGCAAGCATGTCAGTATTGCCGTTTCGGATACCGGTATCGGTATTGCCAAGGACGACCTGTCGCGCATCTTCGGGCGATTCTGGCGCGCAGATGCCAGCCGCGCCCGCGAAGCCGGCGGCCTGGGCGTTGGCCTCGCCGTGACCAAGCAAATCGTCGAGCGTCACCATGGCTACATATCCGTGGAGTCGGAGCTTGGAAAGGGTACGACTTTTACGATTCATCTGCCTCGCGAGCACACGGCGGACGCGGCATCTACTACAATGGAGCACTAGCTTTTCGCTATTCGGTGAAGGAGGGGCCGCGTTCCTGCCGCTCCGAGTTTGCGAAAACATGCGGGAAAGAACCCGCATTTCTGTCGTATTTAGGTAAGGAGTGACTCACGTGACAACGATGGAGCGTCGTCCGGATTCCCGTGGCAAGGTTCGTGATATCTACGATGCCGGCGAAAACCTTTTGATGGTCGCCACCGATCGCATTTCTGCGTTCGACTTTATTCTCCCCGACGAGATTCCGTTTAAGGGAGAGGTGCTCAACCGCATCTCGGCATTCTGGTTCGATAAGTTTGCCGATATCGTCCCCAACCACCTCGTCTCCATCGATCCGGCGGATTTCCCCGAGGAGTTTGCCGAGTATCGTGACTATCTCGCAGGCCGCGCCATGCTGGTTAAGAAGGCCCAGACGATTCCCATCGAATGCATCGTCCGCGGCTATCTGACCGGTTCGGGCAAGAAGACCTACGACGAGAACGGCACCGTCTGCGGCATCCAGCTGCCCGAGGGTCTGACCGAGGCCTCCAAGCTTCCCGAGCCGCTGTTCACGCCGTCCACGAAGGCCGAGATCGGTGATCACGACGAGAATATCTCGTTTGAGCGTTGCTGCGAGATCGTTGGCGAGGACATCGCCACGCAGATTCGCGATCTGTCTCTCAAGATCTACAAGGCTGCTGCCGAGTATGCAGCGACCCGTGGCATCATCATTGCCGACACCAAGTTTGAGTTTGGTGTTATCGATGGCAAGGTCACGCTGATCGACGAGTGCCTCACGCCCGACTCCAGCCGTTTCTGGCCCGCCGCCAGCTACGAGGAGGGCAAGATCCAGCCTAGCTACGACAAGCAATTCGTCCGCAATTGGCTCAAGGCCAACTGGGATATGACGGGGGAGACCCCGCACCTGCCCGCCGAGGTCATCGATGGCACGTCCGAGCGCTATCGCGAGGCCTTCCAGATCATCACGGGCTCCCAGTTCACAAGCATGAAGGAGAACGCATAAGTGAGTACCCGTAGCGCCACGAACAAGCGCACGCAATCCCACGAAGTTACCGGGGTTGCGCGCAAGTCCGCCGCATCTGCTAAACCCGCCCGCCAAGCAGCGAGCTCCGTTCGCGTCGTGCCGGCTTCGTCTAAAGCTCGCCGCAAAGAGCTCGAGAAGGGTGAAAACCTGGAAGGCCTTTCCAAGGAGGAGAAGCGCGCCCGCAAGGCCAAGCAGCGTGCTCGCGAGGATCGTATCTATACGGTGTCGAATATTCTTCTCAAGCAGGATGAGGACTACACCAAGCGCCGTCGTATCTGGTGGGCCGTGCTCGCCATCGGCATGGTACTCGTCGTGGCAATTTGGGCTTCGCTCTACTTCGCTCCCGGCGGCACGGTGTCCAGTCCTGTTCAGATGGTCGGCATCGTTTTGTCCTATGTCATCATCCTGGGTGACTTTATCTACGACTTCGTTCGTATTCGTCCCTTGCGCAACATGTACCGCGCGCAGGCCGAGGGCATGTCCGAGAACAAGCTCAACGCTCTTATCGAGCGCTCGGCTGCCGAGGAGGACAAGAAGGACTCCAAGAAGAAGTAGCGTTTGTATCCATACATATCGCTAAGATATAAGGCGCGTCGTTTTTGCGGCGCGCCTTTTTACTGTTCTATAGATAGATGGAGTGGCACATGATTCGAGCTGCCCTAACGGTCGAGGAAGCTCTTGAGGGCATGAAGACCCTTGAGCCCAAGATTAAAAATTATGCGCGTCTCGTTATCCGCAAGGGTGTAAACGTTAAGCCCGGCCAGGAGGTCGTCGTTCAGTCTCCCGTCGAGTGCGCATCATTTGCGCGCGTGGTGGTTGCGGAGGCTTATGACGCCGGTGCCGGTCACGTGACGGTCATCTGGGCCGACGACGCCGTGACGAGGCTTGCGTACGAGCATGTCGAGAAAAGCTATTTTGGGCAGACGCCCGAGTGGAAGCGCATACAGCTGGATTCTCTGGCCCAGGACGGTGCCTGCTTTATCTTTATCGAGGGTGCTGACCCCGCCGCTCTCAAGGGCATCGATCCTGCCAAGCCCGCTGCCGCTTCCAAGGCGAGGAACACGCAGTGCAAGATTTTCCGCCGCGGACTGGATTACAACATCAACCCGTGGTGCATTGCCGGAGCGCCGGTCGTGGCTTGGGCGCGCGAGGTGTTCCCGGGAGACGCCGATGAGGTTGCAATCTATAAACTATGGATTGCGATCCTGCATACCGCCCGTGCTGACGGCCAAGATCCGGAGAGTGACTGGGAGCTTCACGATGCGGCGTTTGAAAAGAACCTGCGCTTTCTGAACGAAAATCGTTTCGACTGCCTGCGCTATACCGCTTCGAATGGAACCGACCTGGTAATTGGTATGACGAAGGGGCATGAGTGGGCCGGCGGTAAGGGCGAGACCCCCGACGGTCACCCCTTCTTCCCCAACATCCCCACCGAGGAGGTCTTCACCTCGCCCGATCGTATGCGTGCTGACGGAATCGTCTATTCCGCAATGCCGCTTATCCATCACGGTAACAAGGTCGACGATTTTTGGATCAAGTTCGAGAACGGTCGTGTGGTGGATTACGACGCCCGTGTGGGAAAGGCGACACTCGCAAGTATCATCGATACTGACGAGGGCGCTGCTCATCTGGGAGAGGTTGCGCTCATTTCCAAGAACACGCCGATTCGCGAAAGCGGCATCCTGTTCTATGACACGCTCTATGACGAGAATGCCAGCTGCCATCTTGCACTGGGAGTCGGCTTCCCCGAGTGCATTGAGGGTGGATATGATATGTCCAAAGAGGAGCTCATTGAGCATGGCGTCAACGTTTCGAGCACGCACGTCGACTTTATGATCGGTACGGACGACATCGATATTGTGGGCATTACGCCCGATGGACGCGAAGTTGTGATTTTCCAGAACGGCCAATGGAGTTGGGAATAGTCCCAGACCGTGGTACAATGCCACCCGCGGGCCGTTAGCTCAGCTGGCAGAGCAGGGGACTTTTAATCCCAAGGTCCAGGGTTCGAACCCCTGACGGCCCACCATAGAATAGAAAGCGATCGACTCCGGTTGGTCGCTTTTTTGTTGCCAAGGCATGGGTTCGAACCCGTCGGGGCGCGGAGCTGAGTAAACGCGTGAGCGTTTGCCAGCGCAGCGCGCAAGGCGCGAAGCGCCGCAGCGGCCGCCTGCGGAGCAGGCTGAACCCCTGACGGCCCACCCAAAGAAAGGAAAAAGAAATGAAAACAGATAGATACGGAATTAGCGGCAGCACATTAAAGATAATAGCGGCCATCTCGATGGTTCTCGATCATGTAAGCAGGATCGTCCTGACCAATGGAATCATGACTCACGCATCGTACAATCAGATATCAGACGAACAGTGGGCGATTCTAAGCGAGGCTTCGGATGTGCTTCATGTTCTTGGCAGAATTGCATTTCCCTTATTTTGCTTTTTGATAGTTGAGGGATTTTTGCATACTCATGACATAAAGAAGTACCTGCGAAATATGCTTGTCTTCGCAATCATTGCGGAGCCCATATACGATTTCGTTCAAACCGGGCAGCTATTTGACCTTCGGCAACAGAATGTTATGTATGAGCTCCTGCTTTCCTTGGTCTTTTTGATTATTCTGGAAAAGATACAAAGTCTTTCAAAATGGAAGAGGCACATCGCAGAAATTGCTCTGATTGTTTTGACGGCACTGGCAGCTGAATACACTAAACTAGATGGCGGTGTGTATGGCATTCTGCTTGTGGCTGCGTTCTATTTATTCCACGACAACAAGGCCAAGATGTTCTTTGCTGCAGTATGCGCAGTGTTCCTTTCGTCGTGCCATATAGTTGGCGGCGGATTTGAGTTTGCTACAGCTAATGTATTAAATCCTGATGTTGCCGCCGCGGTCGTTTCGTTGCTGCTTATCAATCTTTATAATGGCAAGCGAGGGCTGAAGCTGAAATATTTCTTCTACATTTTCTATCCGGCACATCTTGCTCTGCTTTATGGTGTCTCACTTATTGTTTTGAACTGTCTTTAAAAACTCTCAAACAAGTCTCTGAAAGCAGAAACAAATTGACCCTAAGACTGCTTGTGAATTTCCGGAAGACCTGAGAGATGTGAGGATAGACAACGAGGGCTGCAGAAAGATGCTTCTCAGTTATCTGGCGGATCGACGTATCTGTATGAGGATCACTTCCACACACTCATTAATAACAGTGATAAACACGGCAGATCCTCAAAACATGAGGCTGCGGAGGTCGAACGATGCTTCGAAAGCATGAATGGCAGCGAGAAAATGAGTTCGGAAACACCCTCTAGATGCTCCAGCATAGAATTGAAAGCGATCAACTTCGGTTGGTCGCTTTTTTGTTGCCGGTGTACGGGTTCGAACCCGAACTTCTCTATATATAAGAACGCTTGGCGAACAAAACCTGCCTTTTACCGACGGGAAACAAATAGCTGATGCTTTTGGAGTAAAGTGGCGCACCAGAGATGACCGATGCCTTAACACCTATAAACCAGCTGGTCATCGCCAATATCAGAAGCTGCTGCTTCGAATACGGCCTCAGTGAAGCAACTGAGGGTTCTATTCATTTGTGAACAAAATATGGAGTGCATGATTCCCGCCCCCGGGGCCCCCTCCGGTCTGGCAATATATCTCCTTGCCGCGCGGCCCGGTGGGACCGGATCAGCCGCGGGGCGTGCACCTTGAGAACCGGATACTGCGAGGATGGACACACCAGATGTGTCGCATCCGGGCAGACATCGAACCATTTGAAATGGTCTAACTTGGATTTGTTTTTCGCAAGGCCGCCGAGAGGC
>UQKU01000013.1 GCA_900541675.1 uncultured Collinsella sp.
GTTCGATGTCTGCCCGGATGCGACACTGATTGTGTCCATCCTCGCAGTATCCGGTTCTCAAGGTGCACGCTTTGCGGTCCATCCGGTTCGACCGGGCCGCGCGGCAAGGAGATATATTGCCAGACCGGAGGGGCCCCGGTGGCGGGAATCTGGGCCTCCACGGTTCCTACACAAATGAGGATGGGACCTTCTCTGTGAGAGACTAGAAAGAACAGGGCCGCGGCCCCCCTATTAGAGCGGCCCTTCGGTTTTCCAACGGTTAAGCTTCGGCCGCATTAATGGCTGTATACCCATTAGAAATGGGACATAGCAGCGTTAACGAGTTCAAAAACGATTAGTCCAATAAGAGCCGCTGCGGCAAACTTGATGGCATTCGCAAGCTGTGGATGCTCGTAAGCCCAGCCCGTCCTCGTCTCTTCGCTGTCCGCCTTCTTTCCGTCCAAGAAGTCGGATATCTCTTGATACGTCACCAAATCATTCTTCTTCTTGATATGTTCCGCTGCAAGCGCGCAGCACATTGCGCCAGCACCAAAGACGCCTGCCAACACCATCGTCGGAACGCACTGGACCATCCCCCACCCGTGGTTTTGTTGCCACATGAGCCAGGCCATAGAGACGGTAAACGCAAGAAGCCCAGCCAACATCCCCGCACCCAAGCGATAGAGCGTGCCCCTATCGCGTTCAACCCTTTCTCTAATTATTGAAATGTCGCCTTTAACAAGCTCGTCAATCGTTACATCCAGTTGTTCAGACAGCAGTAGGAGACTCTGGATGTCGGGGTACGTTTTACCGCGCTCCCAATTACTGATGGTCTGACGTGTTACAAAAATGCGCCTTGCAAGATCCTCCTGGGACAAACCAGCATCGAGTCGATACTGTTTAAGGTGTTTTGGCAGCTGCATGGCGTTCCCTTCGAATGCATCTCAACTCTTATTGGGCGGCTACACAACAGAAGCCGGCAAGCAAAGCGTAATCCCAAAATCAAACCCATACGGATGGCTGCGCGCAGATTAGAGTGTCAAAAATCTTTGACACATACGCTACCTGCTCTTTCTTGCAACTCGGACGCTATCGAATTGATCGGTTTGGCTACGTCCCAAATCGATCACATCCCTAATCAATCAAAAAGGGGCGCTTCCGGATTGGAAGCGCCCCTTTAAGATGCAAGAAGCAATTAAGCCTCGAGAGCCTTCTTGGCAATGGCAGCCAGCTCGTTGAAGGACTCGATGTCCTCGTAAGCCATCTGAGCCAGAACCTTGCGGTCGAGCTCGATGCCGGCAACCTTCAGGCCGTGCATGAACTGAGAGTAAGAGATGTCGTTCAGGCGAGCGGCAGCGTTGATGCGGGTGATCCAGAGAGAGCGGATCTCGCGCTTCTTGTTGCGGCGATCACGATACTGATACTGCAGGGAGTGCTGGACCTGCTCTTTAGCATGCTTGTAAGTACGCGAAGCGGCACCGTAGTAACCCTTCGCACGGTGCATAACGGTACGGCGCTTCTTCTTGGCGGCAACAGCGCGCTTAATACGTGCCATGTTCTATCAACTCCTAGACGGTAAAACGAAAAACGGGAACGCGAACTTAGGCGAGACGCGACTTGATGACCTTGCGGTCGGCAGCGGCGATCTCGGTCTCCTGACGGAAGCCACGCTTACGCTTGGTGGACTTCTTGCTCAGGATGTGGCTCTTGAAAGCCTTGGCGCGCATAAGCTTGCCGGTGCCAGTCTTGCGGAAACGCTTCTTGGTGCCGCTGTGGGACTTCATCTTAGGCATGAAATACTCCTTAATCGGTTACAGAACACTAGTTACTTGGTATCGCTTGCCGCTTTATCCTCATCGAAGGCGCCCTTAATCGGGGCGAGCAGCATAAGCATGTTACGGCCTTCCATCTTAGGCTTGGACTCGACCGTAGCGTAAGGCTTGAGATCCTCGGCGAGACGCTCGAGAACGTTAAGACCCTGCTCCGGGTGAGCCATCTCACGGCCGCGGAACATGATGGTGATCTTAACGCGTGCGCCCTTCTTGAGGAAACGCAGAACGTGGCCCTTCTTGGTCTCGTAATCGCCAACGTCGATCTTGGGTCGGAACTTCATTTCCTTGACCTCGACCTTAGACTGGTTCTTACGAGCGGCCTTGGCCTTCATGGCCTGCTGGTACTTGAACTTACCGTAGTCCATGACCTTGCAGACCGGCGGCTCCGCGTTGGGAGCGATCTCGACCAGGTCGAGACCCTGATCGTCAGCGACGCGCTGGGCATCGCGGATGGCGAACAGGCCGAGCTGAGAGCCATCGACGCCAATCAAACGGCACGAAGATGCAGTGATCTCGTCGTTGATGCGGGTGTCATCAGACTTAGCTATTTTCCCTACCTCCATTCATAAAAAAATAACCCGGCGCTTCTTTGCAACCAGGTCGTACACATAGACATCCTCGATACGAGGAAGGGAATCTAAGTTGTATGACCAGTCAGCTGCTCATTGGCGCCAAAAGGTGGGAACCCTCGGGTTCCTCTTTAGGGCATTGCGGGAACAACGCCTTGCGAATAATAACACGTATAGTGCGCTATCACATTACGTACACGAAAAAGGGGGTCTTGACCCCCTTGAACGCTCAGTTGCATGTATGGTGCCCGAGGCGAGACTCGAACTCGCACGTTGTTGCCAACGGTGGATTTTGAGTCCACTGCGTCTGCCAATTCCGCCACTCGGGCACGTAATGCGTGAGTTAGTTTATCACAGCTTTCTGTTGATTAGTCCGAAAATGGAACTTCGAGCATTTCGATGAGTTCGACCGTGCGGAGCATCTCACGCTGACGGCATCCGCGACCGTCGACCGAAGCCTCACCCATCTGGTTATCGTAAGGGTCCTCGCGCATGCCGTCGAAAGAGGGCTCAAACTCTGCCTGGAATCGATTGTTGGCCACCATACGCCACGGGTCGAGATTGCCAAAGTAGTGATGGCGGCGCCACTCCTCCCCCATCCTGCGAGCAGAAGATCCAAATGACACGTCGGCGTTGAGCCAACCGGTCTGCGGCGTATAGAACTCTGCCCAGTCGTGCGGCCCCACCGAATCGGGCGCAACATACAGGCCGCTCTGCCAACGGGCAGGCACGCCCGCGATACGGCACATGGTGATGAACGTGAGCGCCATAACGCCGCAATCGCCACGGAGCGAATGCGCGCAGTCATCGGCAATAGATCCCAAAAGCAGGTACGGCGGCTGATAGCGATAGTCGATATGCTGCGTCAGGTAATCATAGATAGCACGGGCGCGATCGAGCGGATCCTCGAGTCCGTCAACAACACCGGCCGTCAGCTGCTGCAGATACGGCGTGAATGCAATGTGCGGACGGTCCTCGGAAATATCTTCGGGCAACGGCGCGTCCATACAGGGATGCGCTGGAAGTGCACCCCCATAGATATCGCGATAAGCGGCATCGATTTGATAGCGATAGGTCACCGAGAATGTGCGATCGGTCGAGGAGACCCACGAGGCAGTACGCGCCGAGGCGCTCGCAGGAGCAATGGCCCCCTCCGGCGTCATATCAAGTATCTCGACCTGGGACTGCTGGCGGCAGGCGGCGGCAACGGGAAGCCACGCGCGAACGGTCTCCCCCTCCAAAGCACCGGGGACAGACACGCATGCCTTAAGCGTAATGGTGCGAGACAGCCCGCCCTGCGACTCCATCTCCTCGAGCATCTGGTTGCGCAGCGCAATTCCATCCGCAGAATCGGGACGCAGACCCGGAACCTCCTTGGGATACACGCGCAAAGAATCAAGGAAGTTGTCAAGAACGAACAGCTCGCCATCGATAAAGCGCCAATCGATACGCTTGCGGTCAATCAGGTCGTCAAACTGCTCTTCGGTAAACTCAGGCCACTCCTCGCGGATCATCTCGATAGCCCGATCACGCGACACCGAAAAATGAAGCGGCGTCTCGATCATGCGATACCGCTCGGCGCGAACGCAGGCAGCCAGCGAAGGCTCAGGGTTCTGCTCCAAAAGGCGATCGCAGGCGGCAACAGCCTGCGTCAAATACCCGGCATCCTTAAGACGAAGAATCTCAGGCGGTAGCCCAATATCGAGATGGCGAAAATCATCACAGCAAACATCAACAGAGCAACCAACAGGACCCTCGTCAATAACCTTCCCATCCGAAGGCAGCACATCAATAACAGCCACACCAAACTCCAAGTCATTCGAACTCCTGGAGTCCATTGTAACGAGATAGAAAGAAAGCCCCAACAAGGGAGCCATCAACGCCGCTGAACGGTACCTATAAAAATGAATTCAGCCCAGTAACCCTGTAGCGAGTTAACAAAGGAGGCCCCGTTCACCCGGAGCTTTTCCCATTGCGCGACTTCTGGCGAAGCCAGTAGCCACCTTAATTCAGACTCGTAACCCTGCGGCGTTAAACGAAGGAAGCCCCGTCCCCCGGAACTGTTTCCTTGGCGTGACTTCTGGCAAAGCCAGGTGAGCGCAAAGGAAACAGTGTAGGGGGACGGGGCTTCCGGCGGGAAGTTTAACGACGCTTACGCCTTGTTGACGGAGCCAAACTCCTCCATGAGCTCCTTGGTGCGGGCAACGATGTTGTCGCGACCAGGCTTGAGGAGCTTGCGGGGATCAAAGCCCTTGCCCTGCTGATCCTTGCCAGCCTCGATGTACTCGCGGACGCCCTTGGCGAAGACGAGCTGCAGGTCGGTGTTGACGTTGATCTTGGAGATGCCCAGGGAGATGGCCTTCTTGATCTGATCCTCGGGGATGCCGGTACCACCGTGCAGAACGAGGGGCAGGTCGCCGGTCTGAGCCTTGATCTCGCCCAGACGCTCGAAGGAAAGGCCAGCCCAGTCGGCGGGATACACGCCGTGGATGTTGCCGATGCCGCAGGCGAGGAAGTCGACGCCCAGGTCAGCAATCTGCTTGCACTCAGCAGGGTCAGCGAGCTCGCCGTTGGAGGTCACGCCGTCCTCGGTGCCGCCGATGCCGCCGACCTCGGCCTCGATGGACATGCCCTTGGAGTGGGCAAGCTCAACGAGCTCCTTGGTGCGGTCGAGGTTAAGCTGGAAGGTCTCCTCGTGAGAGCCGTCATACATGATGGACGTGAAGCCGGCCTCGATGCACTTGAAGCAGTCCTCGTAAGAACCGTGATCGAGGTGAAGGGCGACGGGAACGGTAACGCCCGTGGCCTCGACGGCAGCCTTGACCATGTCGGCGCAGACCTTGAAACCGCCCATCCACTTAGCGGCACCAGCGGTGCACTGAAGGATCAGCGGAGACTTGGCCTCCTCGGCGGCCTGGAGAATAGCCAGGGTCCACTCGAGGTTGTTGGTGTTGAAGGCACCGAGAGCGTACTTGCCGGCCTCGGCCTTCTTGAGCATGTCTGCTGCGTTGACGAGCATAAAAGAAACCTCCTGTAAGGTTGCTCCGATAACGCCTGAGATTTTACCACGGCGTACCCGAGCATAAACGTTCGTTTGTTCACGAATATCGTCCAAACAGACTTTTTTTGACCGTTTGCCCTACGGAATCGACCCGTTGGGGAAAAATAGCTTGACGTTTGGACGCTTCTCGTGCTTCAGGAGCTGACTATAAAGCTACACCTGCATGAAAGGGTTCTGCATGAGCTCGCGTGCCATGGTGGTCGAATCGCCATGGCCGGTTAGGCAAACGGTATCGGGCGGGAGAAGCCGGGCGAGCTTGGAGAGCGAGCGCAGAATCGCCGCCTCGTCTCCTCCAGAAAGATCGGTGCGGCCGTGGCTGCCCGGGAATAGTGTGTCGCCCACAAAGGCAATGTTCCCCTGCTCGGTGGCAGCAAACAAGACGATCCCGCCCGGCGTATGCCCTGGCGTCTCGATCACCTGCAGGCAGATATCGCCCACCTCGATAGCATCGCCTTCGGCGAGCAGGCGCGTCGGCTCCCCGGGGTCAGGCGTCTCAATGCCCCACATAGCTCGCTGTTCCTCGATGTTCGCATGCGGCACCGCCACATCCTTGGCACACAGCTCATACTGGCAGCCCTCGCCAACGGTGGTTCGCACGCCGGCAACACCACCAACATGATCGGCATGGCCATGAGTGCATACGGCGCCAAGCACGCGTACACCGGCATGTTCGGCTCGAATATGCTCCACCAAACGCTCGCCTTCCCATGCGGGGTCGATAATCACGCACTCATTGTCCGAAATAACAGCATAGCTATTGGTCTGAATGGGACCGTTTACGAGCGTCTCAATCTCGACCGATCCCTTGGGAGTTAAATCCAAGGACACAGCACTCATGTCCCTCTCCTCTCTATAGAACTCGAGGCATCAAACGATGCCTCGAGTGTAGCGAATATCGATAATGTGACACGTTCGTCGCGACTAAACGCGGCGCTTAAGCTGGGCTCCACCCTCGCCGGGCATCAGGCGGCGCGCGTCGTAGACCGAGTCGACGCTGCTGATAGAGGCCAGCAGCGGATCCAGACCACTCGCGTCCGAGATCTCGACCATAAAGCGCAAGGTTGCAATACCCTCGCGGTTGGTCGACGTGGCGGCGGAAAGAATATTGCCGCCTGCATCGCCAATGGCGATGGTGACGTCCTTGAGCAGGCCCATGCGGTCCAGGCACTCGACCACAATCTCGACCTGGAAAAGCGTATCGGCAGCACCATCCCACTCTACGTCAATCATGCGCTCGGGATGTTCCATAAGGCCTTTGACGTTGGGGCAGTTGGCGCGATGCACCGAAACGCCACGACCGCGCGTGATGAAGCCGACGATGTCGTCGCCCGTCACGGGGTTGCAGCAATGAGCCAGACGGACCAGCAGGCCGCTGTTGCTCTCGCCCTTGACGATGATGCCGTTACTGGCGCTCTTACCGCGCTTTTGCGGCTTGCGGTTGGAGCCGCGAGCGGGCTGCTTTACGACCTCGGCGATAGCCTCGGCCTTGGTGAGCTGTTCCTCGGGCTTGGGGTCCAAGATTTGCTCGACCTTATTGCCCACAGCGCGCGGGGCGACCTTGCCCGCGCCAACGGCTGCAAAAAGGTCCTCGAGCTGCTTGAAGTTAAACTGCTCCGCCACGGCGTTGAGCGCACGCGTGGATCGTGGCGTAGAGATGCCATACCCGCGCTTACGCAGGTCCTTGGCCAGTATATCGCGGCCGGCGGCAGCGTCGTCATCCTTGGTCGCGGCGGTGAAATAACGGCGAATCTTTGACTTGGCCGAAGGTGTCTTGACGATCTTGAGCCAATCGCGCGACGGCTTAGAGCTCTTGTTAGTCAGAATCTCGACACGGTCACCCGTCTTGATCTCGTGCGTGAGCGGCGCCACCGCACCGTTGATTTTGGCGCCGACACAGTGGTTACCGACCTCGGTATGAACGGCGTAGGCAAAGTCGAGCGGTGTAGAGCCGGCACGAAGCGCCATGACCTCGCCCTTGGGCGTAAAGACAAAAATTTCCTGGTCGAACAAGTCGACCTTCAGCGAATGCAGGTATTCCTTGGCATCGGTGATCTCGTCAGACGCCGCCCAGTCGAGTGAGTGCTTGAGCCAGTTGATCTGGTCGTCCAGACGCTGCGCATCGTTAGTCTTGGAGGCAGACGATCCGCCCGACTTCTTATACAGCCAGTGGGCAGCGATGCCATACTCGGCCTGCTCGTGCATTTCGTAGGTTCGAATCTGAATCTCGAGCGGACGGGCCGTGGGGCCGATAACCGTCGTGTGAAGCGATTGGTAGTTATTGACCTTGGGCATGGCGATATAGTCTTTAAAACGACCGGGCATGGGATGCCACAGGGTATGCACGGCACCAAGCGTGGAATAGCAATCGCGCACCGAATGAGTGATGACGCGCAGCGCCACCAGGTCGTAAATCTCGGAGAACTCCTTGCCCTTGCGCTTCATCTTTTGATAGATGGACCAATAGTGCTTGGAACGACCGTTGATCTGAAAGCCCTCAAGACCAATGCGATTGAGCTCATCGGTGAGCGTCTTGATGGTCTCGGCCAGATAACGCTCGCGAACCTCGCGCGACTCGGATACCATGCGCGCGATGCGCTGGTAGGCATCGGGCTCCAAGTAGAAAAAGGACAGGTCCTCGAGCTCCCACTTGATTGAACTCATGCCCAGGCGGTCGGCCAAAGGCGCGTACACGTCCATGGTCTCGCGTGCCTTAAACAGGCGGCGGTCCTCGCGCAGAGCGGCAAGCGTGCGCATGTTATGCAGGCGGTCGGCGAGCTTGACGATGATGACGCGGATGTCCTTGGACATGGCGAGGAACATCTTGCGCAGCGTAAGCGCCTGCTTCTCGTCCATGCTGTCGACTTCAATGTTGGTGAGCTTGGTCACGCCGTCGACGAGCCCTGCCACGGTTTCGCCAAACAGACCCGAAACATCGGCAAGCGAGGTCTCGGTGTCCTCGACGGTATCGTGCAGCAACGCGGCGCACACCACATCGCAGTCCATCTTGAGGTCAGCCAGAATGATAGCTACCTCGACGGGATGGTTAATGTACATCTCACCCGAGCGCCGCTTTTGGTTGCAGTGCTTCTCGGCAGCAAAGCAGTAGGCCTGCTCCACATTGGAGAAGTCGTCCTCGTTCATATATTTGAGGCACAGACGCTCCAGCTTGTCGTAGCTGTCCGCCATAATCTCGGGCGGCAGCTCATCGGCATGTTTATAGTGCTCCATCTCCGAAAACGGCTGGAGGGTGGAATCATGGGCGGTACGGGCTGCGGCGTCCATCGAGGTCCCCTTCCCCTAGGCCCGCGGTACGATCGGGCGGTTAACTTTGGCTAGCATATCAGAAGCGCACGAATCGAGTGCCCAGCTCCGAAAAGCCGTGAACTCCATGCGCGAGCGCAAGCCCTCCAAATAGCGAATTGACCTGCTTAATTGCACGCGACCGGGGTTTTCCGCCATCGCGATGCGACGCGTATCGTCAAACCCCGAAACGCGGCAGAAACCGAGTTCTTCGAAGATTCCCAGGCCGCTTTCCACCGAGCGCTCGTCGACCGGCGTGCGGGCATCGATGGCAAGACACATCTGCGCAATGTCGATATCGCTCGCGCAGAATGAATCGTCCCCCGTCTTGCCACGGTTGGAGCGCCACATGGTCTGCAGCGCTCGATAGAGAGTGACAAGCTCATCGCGCTCGGGCGCGTAACAATCGAGCAGGCGCTCATTAATACGAGCGTCACGCGACGAATAGAGCAGGTGAATCACGGCGGGCTGTCCATCGCGGCCGGC
The DNA here is from genome assembly GCA_900541675.1 of uncultured Collinsella sp. Classification (GTDB taxonomy): domain Bacteria; phylum Actinomycetota; class Coriobacteriia; order Coriobacteriales; family Coriobacteriaceae; genus Collinsella. Next base: position 9,228 of record UQKU01000013.1, read on the forward strand.
ACGGCCACTCATCTGGTTAAACTCAATCGCACCAAACGGCATGTGGTAGAGCACGACATGACGGATATCGGGCAGGTTGACGCCCTCACCGAAGGCAGAGGTCGAAACGATGCAACTGAGGCTTCCGTCGCGAAACGCTTCCTCGACACGGCGGCGATCGGAGCGCGCAAGCCCGGCGTTATAGAACGCAATATGGGTCGCGCAGTCGGGCACGCGTTTGCGCAACGTCTTGGCAAGCGCCACGGACTGGTCGCGCGAGTTGACGTAGATGACGGTCTTCTCCCCCGTCGCCACGATTGACACCAGGCGATTTTCGCGGCTCGCAAGGTCACGGTCGTCCTCGAGTTGCAGGTTCTCGCGAACGGTCTCGTCGACCACCGTCCTGGTAATCGGCAATACACGAGCAAGCTCCGCCACGACCGGGGCCGTCGCGGTAGCCGTTGCCGCCATGACAACGGGGTCGCCCAGGGCTTTGAGAATATCGGGCATGTCGAGGTAGGCGCTCCGGTCGCCGCCTTTGGCAAGACCGGCATGGTGTGCCTCATCGATAACGACAAAGCCAATACGTCCAGAACGTGCAAAGCGATCGCGATGGATAGACAGGAACTCCGGCGTCGTGAGAACGATGCCGGTGCGGCCCGAAGCCAGGCCGGCAAACACGTCATCGCGCGCTGCCTCCACGGTCTCGCCGGTCAACACGCCCACGCCAATGCCGAGCGCAGCCATCGTCGACGAGAGGTGATAAGCCTGGTCGGCAACGAGCGCGCGCAGCGGATAGACAAAGATGCTCGCCCGCCCACGAAGGACCGCCTCGCGCGCGGCGTGCACATGGAAGATGAGCGACTTGCCGCGCCCCGTCCCCATAACGGCCAAGACGCTCTGGTGGTCGGCGAGCGCGTCGAGTGCCTCGACCTGCGCGCGATGCGGCTGGTTCGAGCCGATAAAGCTATGGATAAGCGAGCGCGTGAGCTCGGTATAAGAAAGCTGGGCGAGCGTCTCACGTTTACGCGACTCCAGGCGCAGGCCAGAATCCGCTGGTTGCACGCCGCGGCGAAGCTCACATGCCGGATCGTCGATATTGGGCGCCGCGGTATCGCGCACCAAGACATCTTTAATCATGAGCTTGGGCTTCACACGTCCCTGCCAATGTTCGGCCACGGCCTCGAACACCAAGTCGACGGCACTGTCGCAATTGATGAGTTTATCGATCTGCGGCACGCGGAACATGATGGCCGGCACGCTCGCGGCGCCATCGGTCGCCACAAAGCGCATGTGCTCGCCGGTTTTGCCCACCACGGCGCGATCGCACATCGTCACGCCCTCGGCGGCCAGAAGCGGCACCTTATTGCCCTGGCCAAACGGCTCAAGACGGGAAATCTGCTCGATGGTCTCGATATTCAGCTCGGAGAGGTCAACGGTGGCGGCAACCTCGTCAGTGTCCTCAAAGTCATCGGCAGGAAGCTCCGATAGCACGGCCGAAAGGCGACGGCGGAACTCATCGAGCTTGGATGCCTCGATGGTCACGCCCACCGCACCGGCATGCCCGCCGCGACGAATCAGCAGGTCGGAGCAGCGTTCTACGGCGTCGAACAGGTTGACTTTGCCCACCGAGCGACCCGAACCGCGAGCGATACCGTCCTCGATCGAGAACAGCAGCGCCGGCACGTGATAACGGTTGGTCAGGCGGCTCGCCACGATGCCCTTGACGCCCTCGTGCCAACCTTCGCCGCCCACGACAATCGCGCGCCCGCCGTCATAAGTCTCCTCGACCTTCGCCATGGCATCGCGCGTAAGCTCGGCCTCGATCTCGCGGCGTTGGCGATTGATTTCCTCGAGCTCGGCGGCAAGCGCGCTCGCTTCGATGGGGTCGCGGGCAAGCAGCAGGTCGAGCGCCAGCTTGGGATCAGCCATGCGGCCGGCAGCATTCAGACGAGGGATGAGCGAAAACGACAGGCCGTCGGCCGTAATGGTAGAAAGGTCGGCCTTGGCAAGTGCGGCAAGCGCGATATAACCGGGGCGGGCCGTCACGCGCATCTGCTGGATGCCCTCGGCGACCAGTGCGCGATTCTCGGGCGTGAGCGGCATCATGTCGGACACGGTGCCCAGCGCCGCGACCTCTATCAGCGAACGCCAATACGACGGCTTGCCCAAACGCTCGCCCAGGACCTGTACCAGCTTAAGCGCCACACCGGCACCGGCAAGCTCGCGCGAGGGGCCCTCGTCCTCGAGCTTGGGGTCGGTCAGGGGCACGCCCTGCGGCACCTGGTCGGACGGCTCGTGATGGTCCGTGACCACCAAATCAATCCCCAGGCTCTCCAGGTAGGAGACCTCTTCCTTGGCAGCAATACCGTTATCGACGGTCACAATCAGGTTGGGTTGAGCAAGCTCGTTGACGCGGTCGAGCGCCGCACGCGACAGGCCGTAGCCCTCGTCAAAGCGGTGCGGAATAAACGGCGTGACGTTGGCGCCAAACGAACGTAGCGCCTCGGTCAACAGACAAGTCGACGTAATGCCGTCGACGTCAAAATCGCCAAAGACGGCGATACGCTCGTGGTTGCGAATAGCACGCTCAACGCGGTCGGCGACGACCGCCATGCCCGGAATAACAAGCGGGTCCGCCCAGTCGCGATCGAGCGAAGGCGTCAAAAACAGCTGGCCTTCCTCGATGGATGTAATGCCGTGCGCAACCATAATGCGCGCCACCAGCCCGGGTATGCCCAGACCAGCCGAAAGCTCCTTTTCGAGCTCGGGATTTTGCTGAGCGACCGCCCAGCGATGCGTCGTCTTAAGCGATGACATAGGCGCTCACCCCCGATAGGGGCAGGTCGCCGCGATACCTCTCACGGTTCATAGCGATGAGTCCTCTGTGTATGCCCGCTTCGGCAGGCAGATCTGTTGAACGGATTTATTATACCGTGCGGCACGGACGCAGAGCCTCGCGGCACGCCCTGGTTTCGGTAAACGAGGCCGGTAATAGCCTCGAAATAATCGAGCGTTTCTGACGCACGGACGCATGCGAGCGTCTAGCATATCCATTCAAACGAGTTCGCGGATAAAGGGAGTCACGGGGCATATGAAGCAATGGGTTGGACTGGGAAAGTTCCTCGCGGGGCATATGCAGGTCATCGTTCCGATTTGCGTAACGCTCGGCGTGCTCTTTCCCCAGCAGATCGGCGTACTCAAGCCCATCGTTCCCGCCCTCTTCGCCTTTATGACGTTCCAAGGTGCGCTCAGCAACACCTTCCACCAGGTCGCTGAGGTGTTCCGCCGTCCCCTGCACCTGATTTTGGCGCTGCTCGTCTCGGCGGTGCTTATTCCCATAGCAGCCTATGCCATGGGATCGCTGTTCTTTGGCTCCAATCCCAACCTTGTCTGCGGCATCGTGCTCGAGTACAGCGTACCCGTGGCGGTCACTGCCTTTATGTGGATTAGCATGTTCGGCGGCAACGGCCCGCTCGCGCTCACCATCATCCTGACGTCCTCGGTTATCTCGCCTGTGACGATTCCGCTCACGCTGAAGCTCTTGCTGGGTGCCACCGTCTCGATCGATGTGCCGAGCATGATGCAGGACATGGCCTTTATGATCGCCATCCCCGCCGTGCTCGGCATCGTGATCAACGAGCTCACACGTGGATGGGGACACGAGAAGCTCTCCCCCGCGCTCTCGCCCGCCTGCAAGTTCATGATGATGGGCATTATCGCCTCCAACTCCACCGCCATGAGCGAGTACGTCCTGCACATGAACGCGATGCGTCTGGAAGTCGCCCTCTTTATTTTGACCTTCGCCATCAGCGACTTTGTCGTCGGTTTTCTGGTCGCCCGTGCGCTGCATCTGCCATATAGCGAGACGACTACCATGTGCTTTACCTGCGGCATGCGTAACATCTCTTCGGGCGCCGTCATCGCCACACAGTACTTTCCAGGCGAAGTCGTGTTTCCCGTCATGTGCGGAACGCTGTTTCAGCAGATACTCGCCTCGTTTATCGGGCATCTCTTTGAGCGTCTGACCGGCGAGGAGCGCGCCGCCCAGCGCAAGCGTGTCGAGGCCGGCCGCGACGCCATGGCGCGCTAGACTGTCCGCATTACACGGGTGTTAATCTTGCTATACGAGCGTTTCCAGATGCGCACGCAAGCGCTCAGCATCGATATCGAGCGTTGTCTCGGCATTGACCTGGGCCAAACGATAGCCGACAAAGTAGGGCGAAACCACCCAACGCGGCAGCGCCTTGGCAATGGTCCGACCGCCCAGGTGATAGAAGAACAAGTTGTACGACTCTGCGCGACCACCGTGGTGCTCGTTCAGGATATAGCGCAGAGCCACCTGGATCGCATCGGCGAAGAGATCTGCCTCGGCTTGGTCTCTTGTGTCATCGCTGGCGGCGATTCCCTGCGGGGCTGAAACGTTGACCTCAAAGAACCCCATGATCGGTTCGGTTGAGATGTTGGCCGCGATTCTCCCCTGTTGCCAGACATTGATGCCTTCGAAATTGGCGGAAGTCAACGAAGCATAGCCGTCTTCCTGCTCCAAACCCACAATCTGCATGTGCGGATGAACGAGACTACCGCCCGAGAGAGGACCCTTGTTCTTGTACATGAGCACGCTTCGATACTGCCGTGAATCGATCATCTGCTGCCAGCAATCCAGGGCAAACCTCATCACATGGTGGAGTTCATCTGGCTCATAGGTCACCAGGTCGGCATCGTGATCGGCTGACTCGATCAGCACGGTTTGACGGGTGGCGCGCAGGGTTTTGAACTTATTCTCGAGCCAGATGCAGTCGCCGTCGCGCCGGATGATATTGGCGAGTCCCTCGGTATCGCAAAAGGGGCACGCGGTGCCAGGGCGCCGGTTGTCGTCGGGCTTGCCGCTCGCCTGCTGAACGTCAAATACCAGCGCCACGGGTTACGCCTCCAGCGGCACGATCTTGGTGCCATGGAGCTCGGAGACGCCCAATGCCGCCGCCACGGTATCGCGGTTGGCCGTGGAAATGCCGCCGCCGGGAAGGATGGTCAGGCGGTCGCCCGCATACTCGACAAGACGCGATAGGTGCTCCAGATTGTCCTCGATCGGCGTTCCGGCAGCACCACCATGCGTCAGGATACGCGTGATGCCGCAGTCGGCGAGTGTGTCGACGGCATCGAGCTGAGCCTCGGGCGAGAGCTGGTCAAACGCCATGTGGAAGGTGATGTCAAGGGACTCGCGCTTGCACTCCTCGGTCGCGCAGCCCGCGGCCATCACGAGGGCGCCCAACGTAAGCTCGTCGAGCGCCCAGCCGCCGGCACAAGGCTTGCAGCAGCCAAAGACCAAGCCATCGGCGCCGGCGCTCACGGCAAGACCCAAGTCCATCTCCATCATGCGCAGCTCGTCCTGGTTGTAGTGAAAGTCACCGCCACGCGGGCGAATCATGCACATCGCTCGTGCGTCATGCTCGTGAGCATAGCTGACCGTAGCGCTGATAACACCAGCCGAGGGCGTAGTGCCACCGACGGCAAGGTTGTCGCACAGCTCGATGCGCTTTGCACCGGCATCGATAGCCGCCGGCACCCGCTCAAAGTTCTCGGCACAAAACTCGTACAGCATAGATAGACCCCCAGATGGCAAACGTTTTCCGATGGGCATTGTCGCACGCCCCCATGAAGTTGCGGTGGAATAGGGACTGTTTTGGCCTCTGAGGCTCCCATTTAGTCCCTATTCCATCGCAACATAAAGGGGGTAGTCGTTGGCATCTGCCACAACGCCGATGTTTTGGCAACGACAGCGAAAGCCCGCCAGAGCGAGCAAGGTGCCTTGAAACAAGGCAGCATTGACCTTCTGGTCATGCCGCCGAAGTTGAAAGGCAGATTGCCGCTCTGGCGGGCTTGCAGCGTCGGCTGGTTACGGCGTTTGGCAAAACGCCGTAACTATCTAGCCGCCCAGGTAGGCTTTACGCACGTTATCGTCGTGCAGCAGTTCTTGGCCGGTGCCGGTCATGGCGATCTTGCCGGTCTCGAGCACGTAGCCGCGTGTGGCGATGGAAAGAGCCATCTGTGCGTTTTGCTCGACCAGGAGCACCGTGGTGCCGGCCTTGTGCAGGTCCTCGACAATTTGGAAGATCTGTTCGATCAGAATCGGCGCCAGACCCATGGAGGGTTCGTCGAGCATGAGCAGCTTAGGGTTACTCATAAGGGCGCGGCCCATAACGAGCATCTGCTGCTCGCCGCCCGAAAGGGTACCGGTGACCTGGCGACGACGCTCCTTCAGGCGCGGGAACTGCTCGTAGACGCGCTCGAGGCCCGGAGCCACCGTTGACTTGGGCTGCGTATAGGCACCCATTTCCAGGTTCTCCTCGACCGTCATCTGCAAAAAGGCACGACGACCCTCGGGCACCTGAGCCAGGCCCTTACCAACCAGCTTGTCGGCGGGCGTATGGGTAATGTCCTCGCCCATAAACTTGATGGAGCCGGTCTTAGAGCGCAGCAGGCCCGAGACGGTCTTGAGCGTCGTGGACTTGCCGGCACCGTTGGCGCCAATCAGGGCCACGATCTCACCCTCGTTGACGTTAAAGGAGATGTCCTTAATGGCGTGGATGGCGCCGTACCAGACGTTGATGTTGTAGACGGAAAGCATCGGCTCTGCCATTTAGTTCTCCCCCTTATCCTGCTTGCCCAGATATGCCTCGATAACAGCGTCGTTGTTCTGGATCTCCTCGGCCGTACCCTTGGCGATGACCTTACCAAAGTTGAGCACGCAGATGCCCTCGCAGATGTTCATAACGAGCGACATATCATGCTCGATAAGCATGATGGCGATGCCGAAGGTGTCGCGAATCTTGACGATGTTCGCCATGAGTTCTGCGGTCTCGGACGGGTTCATTCCGGCGGCAGGCTCGTCGAGCAGCAGTAGCTTGGGGTTGGTGGCAAGCGCGCGGACGATTTCCAGACGACGCTGGGCGCCGTAAGGCAGCGATCCGGCCTGCTCATTTGCCAGGTGCTCCATGTCAAAAATGGACAGCAGCTCCATGGCGCGCTCGTGGGCGGCCTTCTCGTGCTTCCAATACGTCGGCAGGCGCAGAACGCCCTCAAAGCCGGAGTAGCGCTCCTGGTTGTGCAGGCCGACCTTAACGTTGTCCTCCACCGTCATGGTGTTGAACAGGCGAATGTTCTGGAACGTACGGGCAATACCCATGCGGTTGACCTGGTAGACCGACTTGCCCGAGGTGTCCTCACCGTCGAGCAGGATGGTGCCGTGCGTGGGCTGGTACACCTTGGTGAGCAGGTTGAAGACCGTGGTCTTGCCAGCGCCGTTGGGGCCGATGAGACCGGCGATCTCGGTCTTGCCGATGGTCAGGCTAAAGTCGTCTACTGCCTTAAGGCCGCCAAACTCAATGCCCAAGTGGATGCACTCGAGCGCCGGGCGCTGACCCAGGTCGCGGTCGGGAACGATAGCGCCAGAAGGATACGGGACCATCTTGCCCTTGTTGAACTCAAACTTACTGGGCATCGGCTGCCACCTCCTTCTTGGAAGCAAAGCGGTCCTTAATGCGTGCGAAGAATGCCTTGAGCTGTGGGTTGTTAGTAAAGACCATGACCAGGATCAACACGATGGCGTAGATGAGCATGCGGTAGTCCGAGAACTGACGGAGCAACTCGGGGAGCACCGTGAGCAGCGCCGCGGCGATAACGGAACCGCGCATGTTGCCCAGGCCGCCCAGAACCACGAACACCAGAATGAGGATCGACGTGTTGAAGTCGAACTTAGTAGCGGAAAGCTGCGAGAAGTTACCGCCGAACAAAGCTCCGGCAGCACCGGCGAGGGCGGCGGAAACCACGAAGGCGATCATGCGGTACTGGGTGACGGAGATGCCCACGGACTCGGCAGCGATCTTGTTATCGCGCACGGCAATAATGGCACGGCCGGTACGGCTGCGAACCAGGTTGAGTACAATCACGAGCGCGACCATAACCAGGATGGCACCGGCGAGGAAGGTCGAGTACGTCGACACGCCCGAGGCACCCTGGGCGCCCTTGATGATGGCGGTGCCGTCCTCGAGCAGGTGCAGGTCGTCGATCGTAGAGTTGCCCGTGATGTTAAAGATCACGTGCAGGCCGCGGGAGTCGACACCCACAATGAGGCAGGTGACGATCTCTTTGATGATCTCGCCAAAGGCCAGCGTCACGATAGCCAGGTAATCGCCGCTCAGACGAAGGACCGGGATGCCAATCAAGAAGCCCAGAATGGCGGCAGCGATGGCGCCGACCACGATACTGATGATAAGGCGCACCGGATCGGAGGGAACGGCGCTCTCCAGCGCGACGGCGGTGACGATGCCCGTATAGGCGCCGACGCTCATAAAGCCCGCGTGGCCCAGCGACAAGTCGCCCGCGATACCGACGACGAGGTTGAGGGAAATGGCCATGACGATATAGGCCGTAATGGGGACCAGCTGACCGGCAATCATGCGCGGAATCATGTGGTTAGACTGCATAAAGAACACGATGGCGAACGCCACAAGGCACATGGCGTACGTAACAAAGTCGTGACGCGTCTGCTTGTCTTTAAGAAACTTCATAACGCTCACCTACACCTTCTCGGGGACGTACTTGCCCAAGAGGCCGGCAGGCTTGACGAGCAGGACGATGATCAGAACACCAAAGACGATGGAGTTGGCAAGGCTCGTGGAAATGTAAGCCTGTGCCATCGCCTCGATGATGCCGATAAGAATACCGCCAACAAAGGCACCGGGAATGGAGCCGATGCCGCCGAAGACGGCAGCGTCGAAAGCCTTGATACCAGGCATGGCACCCGTGGTGGGCTGCAACACCGGCGAGTAGGAGCACAGGAGTACGCCGGCGATGGCGGCGAGGGCGGAGCCGATGGCGAACGTCATCGAGATGGTGCGGTTGACGTTGATGCCCATGAGCTGAGCAGCGGCCTTGTCCTCGGACACGGCTCGCATGGCCTTGCCCATCTTGGTCTTACCCGTAAAGAACATCAGGCCGGCCATGATAACCAAGCAGGCGACGATGGTGACGAGCGAGACGGCGCTTACGTTAAACTTGGCCAAGAACTCCGGCACCGGAAAGGTGACGAGCGAAGTGAAGTTCTTGGGTGTGGCGCCCCACAGAAGCTGCGCGGCGTTCTGCAGGAAGTAAGACACGCCGATAGCCGTGATCAGAACGGCCAGCGGACCTGCTTGGCGTAGCGGCTTATAGGCCAGACCCTCAATGAGGACACCGAGAACCGTGCAGACCACACAAGAGAGAACTACAGATGCCCAGCCCGGGAGGCCGAGATACGACGTGGCGCAGAACGAGACATAGGCACCGACCATGATGACATCGCCGTGAGCGAAGTTCAGCATCTTGGCGATACCGTAGACCATGGTGTAGCCCAACGCGATGATGGCGTAGACGCTGCCCATGGACAGGCCGTTGACCAGGTATTGGATAAAGACCGTCATGTTCCACATCCCCCTTTCGAATAGGTTTCCAGTTGATGTATGAAACAGGGACGTTACATCGTCCCTAGATACCAAGCAAGCAGGGAAGGCCACAACCTCCCCTGCTTGGGATCAAAACCGCTCTATGTAAGGCGGCCTATTATGCCTGTACGTACTTGCCGTCGGTGATGACGTACGCCGTGGGCTCCTTCTGGACCTGCCCCTTATCGTTCCAGGTGAGCTTGCCGGTCAGACCGTCAACGGTAATCTTGAGCATAGCCTTGGGCAGCTTCTCGGAGACCTCGGTCGGGTCGGCGTCGACACCAAGACCGGCCTCCTTGAGGGCCTCGGCCACCGCGTGCACGCCGTCGTAGGCGTCGGCGGCAAACTGGTCGGGGGTATCGCCGTACTTATCCTTGTAAGCGTTGACGAAGTCGGCGTTCTTCTCGTCGTCGGCGGAGAACGGGGTCATGAGCAGCAGACCTTCGGCAAGAGAGGTGTCGAAGCCCTCAACGCCCAGGATGCCGTCCATGCCGTCGCAACCCATCATCTTGACGTCGTAGCCCATATCCTTGGCGTTCTTGAGCAGGACGGACGCCGGCGTGTAGTAGATCGGCGCGAAGATCATGGTAGCGCCGGCCTGCTTGGCCTTGGTCAGCTGGTTGGTAAAGCTCGTGGCAGAATCGTCCTTAAAGGTCTCCTCGTCGACAATCTCGAGCTTGGACTCAGCGGCCTGGGCCTTAAAGGAATCCGCGATACCCGAAGAATAGGCGTCGCCGGAGTTGTAGAACAGCACGAACTTCTCATCCGCATACTTCTGCGCCAGGAACTTGGCAGCGTTGACACCCTGGTTGGGGTCGGTGAAGCAAACCTGGAAGACGCAATCCTTGCCGTCAGTGACGTCCTCGGAGGACGCGGACGGGGTGATCATGAACGTCTTGGGGTCGTTACCACACTCAGCGGCAACGGCAACCGACGCACCCGTGGTGGTCGGGCCGACGAGGGCCTGCATGCCCCAGTCGAGCAGGGTATTAAAGGCGTTGACGGCCTTCTCGCCGTCGGCCTGGTCGTCCTCGGCCTTGCTGGCAAGCGGCAGCTCCTTGGTGGAGAAGTCCTTGCAGCCAAGCTCGACGCCCTGGGTAACGGACTTGCCGTAAGACGCGGCGGCACCGGTCAGCGGGCCGATGGTGCCGATCTTAAACGAAGCGTCGCTCGAAGCGGAACCGCTGTCGCCGCCGTTGGAGGAGCAGCCAGCTAGAATGGACATCGCCCCCAGACCTGCTGCGCTCGCGATAACGCTCCTGCGATTCATAACAGGGTTCAATGACTTACCGGTGAGGCTCGACATGCGGCTCTCCTCTCAAATCTCGTCGGGTTTTGGTTACCCGACAGGCCATCCTTCGCCGTGTTCGGCGTTCGCAAAATAGTAGACGCTTTAGTTAGGAAAAGTGGCGGTTATTTCGACTTTTCTTTGGATTTGTTCATTTATCCATATTTCTGCGTATTTCTATTACTTTATGCAGTAAAGCCACTTTATTTTGTAAAAGCAATGTTTCCGTTCTGTTACAAGCGTCCCCGCCCTGAATAAAACAGCCTCACCGGTCGCGCTTTATGCGCGCTTAGGCGGCGATGTACTTGCCGTCCTGGATCACATAGGCCGTAGCGGGCTTTTCGACTTGGCCCTCGTCGTTCCACGTGAGCTCGCCAGTCAGGCCCTCGATCTTGATCTTGCGCATGGCCTTGGTCGGCTGGTTGATAAAGCTCGTGGAGGAGTCGTCCTTAAAGGTCTCGGTATCGACGATGTCGAGCTTGGATGCCTTGGCCTGCTCGGCAAAGGCATCGGCGATCTCGGCCGAGACGGCGACGGCGGCACCAGTGGTAACGGAGTCGACGAGCGCCTGCATGCCCCAGTCGCACAGGGCGAACCTTATGGTGTAAACGTTGACAGTTTGTTACGGAGTTCCGTTTGTAGCGAGCATGTTTCCAATGTTTCCGCAGCGTTTCGGGGGGTGCCGTTTTGTGCGACTCCTGTTGCCTGGCGAGCACGCGCCCTCGGTTCACGCTAGAATGCACTCAACCTTTAAGCGGTAATCCATCCATAAGATGCACGAAGGAGCTATCTATGAGCGAACCCCTGCGCACCGTGAACGTCGGTCTGATCGGTCTGGGAACCGTCGGCGGCGGCGTGGCCCGTCTGATTAAGAGCCACCACGATGAGTACCTGGCCGCCTACGGCATCGACCTTAAGCTAACTCGCGCCTGCGCGCTTGCCTGGGAGCAGGCCGAGGCGGCCGGTATTGAGCGCGAGGCCTTTACGAGTGACTGGCACGACGTCGTCACCGACCCCGCTGTCGACATCGTCGTCGAGCTGATCGGCGGCGAGCACCCCGCGACCGAGATCTTCACCACCGCCTTCGAGAACGGTAAGCACGTCGTCTCTGCCAACAAGGCCCTGTTGGGCCGTCATGTCGAGACACTCGCCGAGAAGGCGCGCGCGTGCGGCGTGCAGATTAAGTGCGAGGCCAGCTGCGGCGGCGGCATCCCCATCGTGAGCACGCTTGAGCACGATCTGGTGGGCAACAAGATCCTGACCATCGCCGGCATCCTCAACGGCACCACCAACTACATCCTGTCGCGCATGGACGCCGAGGGCGCCGATTACGCCGACGTGCTCGCCGATGCACAGGCCAAGGGCTATGCCGAGGCCGACCCGTCCGCCGACGTCGACGGCTTCGATGCCGCCAGCAAGACGGCCATCCTCGCCTCCATCGGCTTTGGCACCCGCGTTACCACCGATGATGTGTACCAGCAGGGTATCCGCACCATCGGCGCCGAGGACATCGCCCAGGCCCGCGAGCTCGGCTACACCATTAAGCTGCTCGGCATCGCCCGCAACACCGACGCCGGCGTCGACGTCCGCGTGCATCCCACGCTGATCCCCGCCGACCACATGCTTGCCAAGGTCAACGGCGCCATGAACGCTGTTTACGTAGTGGGCGATGCCGTGGGCGAGACCATGTTCTACGGTGCCGGCGCAGGCTCCTTCCCCACCGCGAGCGCCGTCGTGGGCGATATCCTGTCGCTCTCCGAGCAGATCAGCCGGGGCGTGGCTCCGCTGCCCGAGATTGAGCCCTATGGTCACAACCTCGCCTTTAAGCCCATGGACGAGCTCCAGACCAAGTACTATGTGCGCCTGAAGGTCGCCGACCGCGTGGGCGCCCTGTCCGAGACGGTCGACATCTTTGCCAAGCACAACATTTCGATCTCGCTCATCAACCAAGTCGAGGACGGCAAGTCGGGTGTCAGCGATGCCTGCTCGGTCATCTTCCTGACGCACCGCGCACTCGAGAAGGACGTCCAGGCTGCCGCCGCGGAGCTTGCCAGCGTCGACTGCGTGGCCGAGGTCGCCAACGTCCTGCGCATCGAGGACGTTGAGGCCTGGACCGAAGGCGTCATGGCCAACTAGTTCGGTTTACACCCCACAACGCATTTGCTCGAAGGGCTCCCGTCTGGTCTTGGACGGGAGCCCTTTTATTTGCACGCTCGGGGCGCATTGACGCGATCCGCGTTTGAACAATTTGACCGTTCGGTGTCAACCAGGGATACCGCTCACCGATAAGCAGGCATGTTTGCTTTTGTCCGCCGCTATCCTGTGCTGCGTACGTCCACCCCCGAAGAATGGAGGCACCATGTTGCTCGAGGGCAAGAAAGCAATCATCACCGGAGGCACGCGCGGTATCGGCTATGCCATCGCCTGCCGCTTTATCGAGGAGGGTGCCACCGTCACCGTCTTTGGCTCGCGTCAGGAGACCGCCGATGCGGCCGTTGAGAAGCTGACAGCCGTCTATCCCGACGCCAAGGTCTGGGGTCGCTCCTGCGACCTCACCTCACTCGAAGCCGTGACCGAGGCCTTTACCCAGGCTGCAGCCGATATGGGCGGTCTCGATACGGTCGTCAACAACGCCGGAATCTCCCAGCGCTCACCCCTTTTGGACTATACAGCCGAGGAGTTCGCCAAAGTTATGGACCTCAACGTCGTCGCCGTCTTTAACGGTCACCAGGCTGCCGCCAAGATCATGACCGAGGCCGGCCACGGCGGCACCATCACTACCACAAGCTCGATGGTCGCCAAGTACGGCCAGCCCTCTGGCGTCGGCTACCCCACGTCTAAGTTTGCCGTCAACGGCATGGTCCAGTCGCTCTCGCGCGAGCTCGCCCCCATGGGCATTCGCGTCAACGCCGTTGCCCCAGGCGTAACCAAGACCGATATGGTCGCCAACCTGCCCGAAGAGGTCATCAAGCCCATCATCGCCACTATTCCGCTCGGTCGCATGGGCGAGCCCGAGGACGTTGCCAACGCCTTCGTTTTCCTTGCGAGCGACATGTCCTCCTATGTCACGGGCGCCATCCTCCCCGTCGACGGGGCAGCCCGCTCCTAAAGGTCGAAAGTTTCGGCTTCGAACCTCAACAGAGTTCAACGCAAAAGGCGCGCTGTCCGCATCAACCGCAGGCAGCGCGCCTTCTATTATTTGGACGGAACCCGTATCCCGACATTCCTTGCTACTTGCCGTCGTCGTCCTGGGCTTCATCGCGCGCGTAGAGCTCCAGCATGCGGCGGCGGTATTCGTGTACGGCGAGCTTGGCGCGCTCAAGGCGGCGGCGCTCACGCGGAGTCAGCTCGGACGGGTCAACCTCATCACCATAGGTCTTATCGGCAAGAAGACGCGCCGCGTCCACGATGCGGGCATCGATGTGGCCGCTCGCCGCCTCGGCGGAAAGACGCTCGGCAATCGTATCGAGCGTAGGCAGGCCCTCGAATACGCGACCATGGCCATGTGAGGTCAGCAGCTCGTGCTCGCGTGCGAGCAGGCTCGCCAAATCGTGATGGGCGCGCAGGATGTCAAGCGCATCGGATGGATGCTCGGCAACCTCTGCCACGGCGGCGACCGGCGCGGCATCGACCACGCGGTAGAAGAGCTGCGCGAGCAATGGCATCAAGAACACCGTGATGGCACCGGCGGCAACCATGACCGACGCAATATCTTGCGACAGCGCGCCCACGTTGACGGCAACGCTCGTCACGGCAACGATGATCGGCAGGGCCGTGGTGCAGTACAGGGCCACGGTAATGCGACCATACGCCGACACATCGCGCGTCGCAGGACAAATGCTCATAGAGATGAGAATGGGCACGGCGCGAATGATAAGCAACGCCACGATAAAGCCCGCGAGCAGCCCGGGGCGTGACGCCACGGCCGTCAGGTCGATCTTTGCGCCCGATACGGTAAAGAACACCGGAATCAAAAAGCCGTAGGCCAGGCCGTCGAGCTTGGTCTCGAGCGTATGGTTGCCCTCGGGGATGATATAGCGCAGGACAAAGCCGGCGGCAAAAGAACCCAACACGATGTCGAGATCAAAGACGGCCGAGAACGCCACGAGCGTGACCAGGATGAGCACCGTCAGGCGCACGAAGGTCTGCGACGTGGTATCGGCACGCTCCTCGACAAACGCAAAGAAGCGGCTGCCGACGCGCTTGGAGCGGCTTGGGACCACGGCCAGCAACACGCAAACCACCGCAAACAAGCCAAGGATTACGAGCGTTTGGATGCCAGTGCGAGCAGACAGCAGCACCGACATGGCGAGCACGGGACCGAGCTCGCCCCAAGTGCCATACGCGAGAATCGAGTCGCCCACACGCGTGCCGGTGAGCGAGCGCTCACGCATGATGGGCACGAGCGTGCCGAGCGCCGTAGAAGTGAGGGCAAGCGTCACGGCGATGCCGTCGAAATGACTGACCGAGAACCACGGGGTAAAGCGCACGGCAAGCCAGGCGATACCAAACGTGACGACCCACGTCGCCAAGCCGTAGCGCCCCTCGACGCCCGTAATGCTCTTGGGGTCGATCTCAAAGCCGGCAAGCAGGAACAAAAAGGCCAGGCCGAGCTCGGACACAAGCGAGACCTCGGCATCTACATGGATGACGCCGAGCATATGGGGTCCCAGCACCGCGCCGAGCACGAGCAAAAAGACGGTCTCGGGAACGGGTTTTCCGGGAATCGCCGAGGCGATGAAGGGGCTTGCGAAGGCCACGAGTGCGATGATGGCGAGCGAAACGAATGCCATGTGATGCCTTTCTCTTGTTTGCGCTTCACTGTAGCACCCTCGCCGTCCTCAACGCGCCGCGAGCTGTCGTATCATAGTGAGGTTTACAAACATGTGGCTCAAGGCGACCGCGAGGCTTGCCCCGTAAACCGACCGCTGCCGCATACCGTACCGTACGCCCAACCGATCAGGAAGGCAGGAACCAATGGTCTCTCGTATCTACGTGGAGAAGAAACCCGGGTTCGACGTCGAGGCTCAGCAGCTCAAGGGCGAGCTGACCGAGATTCTCGGCATCAAGGGCATCGAGGCCCTGAGGATCATCAACCGCTACGACGTCGAGGGCATCGACGAGGAGCTTTTCCGCTCCTGCGTGCCGACCGTCTTTAGCGAGCCCCAGGTCGATGTGACCTACGACGAGCTCCCCGCAAGCGATGGCGCCGTCTTTGCCGTCGAATTCCTGCCTGGCCAGTTTGACCAGCGCGCCGACTCCGCCAGCGAGTGCGTGCAGCTCATCAGCCAGGGCGAGCGCCCCGCCGTGCGCTCCGCCAAGGTCTATATGATCTCGGGCGCTCTGGACGAAGCCGCCATCAAGGCCATCAAGCACTACGTGGTGAACCCCGTCGAGGCGCGCATCGCCTCGCTCGACTTGCCCGAGACGCTGTACATGGAGACCCCCGAGCCCCAGCCCGTCGAAGTGCTCGACGGCTTCCGCGAGCTCGATGAGGCCGGCCTTGCCGTCTTCATCGCCGATCGCGGTCTTGCTATGGACGAGGCGGACATCGCCTTCTGCCAGCAGTACTTCCGCGATGAGGACCGCGACCCCACCATCACCGAGATCCGCGTGATCGACACCTACTGGTCCGACCACTGCCGCCACACCACCTTCGGCACCGTCCTAGATGACGTGACGATCGACGACGCCGTGGTGCAGCAGGCCTTCGACCGCTACATGGAGATGCGCCACGAGCTCGGTCGCGACGCCAAGCCCGTCTGCCTCATGGACATGGGCACCATCGGCGCCAAGTACCTCAAGAAGACCGGCGTCATGACCGATGTCGACGAATCCGAGGAGATCAACGCCTGCACCGTCAAGGTGAAGGTCGATGTCGACGGCGAGGACCAGGACTGGCTGTTCCTCTTTAAGAACGAGACCCATAACCACCCGACCGAGATCGAGCCCTTCGGCGGTGCCGCCCCCTGCGTGGGCGGCGCCATCCGCGACCCGCTCTCGGGCCGCAGCTATGTGTACCAGGCCATGCGTGTCACCGGCGCCGGCGACCCCACCGTCCCGGTTTCCGAGACGCTCGAGGGCAAGTTGCCGCAGCGCAAGCTCGTAACCACCGCTGCCGCCGGCTACTCCAGCTACGGCAACCAGATTGGCCTTGCCACCGGCCAGGTCAACGAGCTCTATCACCCCGGTTACGTGGCCAAGCGCATGGAGGTCGGCGCCGTCGTGGGCGCCACCCCGGCAAACCACGTTCGTCGCGAGTGCCCCGCCCCCACCGACAAGATCATCCTGCTGGGTGGCCGCACCGGCCGTGACGGCATCGGTGGCGCCACCGGCTCCTCCAAGACCCAGAACACCGAGTCCATCGAGACCTCGGGTGCCGAAGTCCAGAAGGGCAACGCCCCGGTCGAGCGCAAACTGCAGCGTCTGTTCCGCCGCGGCGATGCCTGCCGTCTGATCAAGCGCTGCAACGACTTTGGCGCCGGCGGCGTCTCGGTCGCCGTGGGCGAGCTTGCCGACGGCCTGTATGTCGACCTTGATACCGTGACCAAGAAGTACGAC
Source organism: uncultured Collinsella sp. (assembly GCA_900541675.1). Taxonomy (GTDB): domain Bacteria; phylum Actinomycetota; class Coriobacteriia; order Coriobacteriales; family Coriobacteriaceae; genus Collinsella. The sequence goes on from UQKU01000013.1 coordinate 26,538, forward strand.
GGCTTGGACGGCACCGAGCTCGCCATTTCCGAGTCCCAGGAGCGCATGGCCTGCGCCGTCGCCGACGGTGACGTCGAGGAGTTCATGGGCTACGCCGCCGAGGAGAACCTGGAGGCAACCGTCATCGCCGAGGTTACCGCCGAGCCGCGCATGCGCATGGCCTGGAACGGCGTCGCCATCGTCGATCTGTCCCGCGAGTTCCTCAATTCCAACGGTGCGCCCAAGCACCAGGTCGCCCACGTCTGCGCCCGCAGCGTGTGGCAGCCCAGCTGGGCCGGCACCACGCTTGCCGAGCGCATGACCTCGCTCGTCACCGACCTTAACGTCGCCTCCAACAAGGGTCTTTCCGAGCGCTTTGACTCCACCATCGGCGCCGCGACCGTGCTCATGCCCTTTGGCGGCAAGACGCAGCTCACCCCAAGCTCGGCCATGGTCGCCAAGTTCCCCGTGGACGGCGAGACCACCACGGCGAGCGCTATGGCATGGGGCTTCAACCCCTATCTGATGGAGGCCGACCAGTTTGCGGGCGCCTACCTGTCCGTGGTCGAGTCCATCGCCAAGCTCGTGGCCGCCGGCTTTGAGCACAAGCGCGCCTATCTCTCCTTCCAGGAGTACTTTGAGCGTCTGCGCACCGAGGCCGAGCGTTGGGGCAAGCCCATGGCAGCCGTCCTGGGCGCCCTTATGGCCCAGGTCGACCTGGGTGCCGGCGCCATCGGCGGCAAGGATTCCATGAGTGGCTCGTTTGAAGACGAAGCCGGCGAGCTCAACGTTCCGCCGACCCTGATCAGCTTCGCTGTCGCCGTTGGCAAGGCGGACCGCGCTGTCTCCCCCGAGTTCAAGGGTCTCACGCATCGCGTCGTCCGTGTCGCCCCCGCCACCTATGGCGAGGACTACCGCCCCGATGCCCAGCAGCTGCTCGCCGCATTTGACGCCGTCGAGGCGCTCACCGCCACCGGCGACGCCCTGGCCGTCTCCACGCCCGGCTACGGCTGCGGCGCCGAGAGCCTCTTTAAGATGTGCGTCGGTAACCAGATCGGTATCGAGCTTGCCGAGGATGTAGACGTGGAGAGCCTCTTCACCCCGCTTTACGGCAGCTTTATCGTCGAGCTCGCCGAGGATGCCGAGCTGCCCGAGATCGCCGACGGCGTTGTCGTCGAGCCCCTGGGCACCACCGTCGAGGGCTATGTCATCGACACCGGCTCCGAGGTCATCGAGCTCGCCGAGCTCCAGGAGGCCTGGGAGAGCGGCATCGAGGGCGTCTTTGCCTACCGCAGCGCCGGCGAGACTGCCAAGGTCGAGACCATCGACTTCCGTGCCAAGGATATCCACGTGTACAGCGGCGCCAAGATCGCCCGCCCGCGCGTGGTAATCCCCGTGTTCCCCGGCAACAACTGCGAGTACGATAGCGCCCGCGCTTTCCGCGCCGCCGGCGCCGAGGCCGACACCTTCGTGATCAACAACCTCACGCCCGAGGCCGTCGCCGAAAGCACCCACGAGCTTGCCCGCCGCATCCGTGCAAGCCAGATCGTCATGATCCCCGGCGGCTTCTCGGGCGGCGACGAGCCCGATGGCTCCGCCAAGTTCATCACGGCGTTCTTCCGCGCTCCCGAGGTCACCGAGGCAGTCCGCGACCTGCTCAAGGCCCGCGACGGCCTGATGCTGGGCATCTGCAACGGCTTCCAGGCCCTGATCAAGCTCGGTCTGGTGCCCTACGGCGACATCGTCGACGCCACGCCCGATGCGCCCACGCTGACGTTCAACACCATCGGTCGCCATCAGAGCCGTCTGGTGCGCACCCGCATCTCGTCCAACCTGTCCCCGTGGCTATCGCAGTGCAGCCTGGACGACCCCTACACCGTCGCCATCAGCCACGGCGAGGGCCGCTTTGTCGCCAGCGACGAGGTGCTCGCCCAGCTCATCGCCAACGGCCAGGTCGCCACGCAGTACGTGGGCGAGGACGGCAAGCCCAGCATGGACCTTTCCGTCAACCCCAACGGCTCCGCACTCGCCATCGAGGGCATCACGAGCCCCGACGGCCGCGTCCTGGGCAAGATGGGCCATGCCGAGCGTCGTGGCGACAACCTGTACCGCAACGTGCCCGAGCATGTCCCCGGCGATAAGTTCATGCCGATCTTTGAGAGCGGCGTGGCCTACTTCGCTTAATGCGTCCCATCGGGTACAATCCCCTCGGGTAACAACACCCGCCACCGGCACACCCGGTGGCGGGTTCTTTTTTGCTTCGCGCATACAGGAAGGACATCATGGAAAGCCGCAAGCCGTATCTCGCCACCCTACCCGGGCTCATCCTGGGCTGCCTCGTCTGCTGTGCGCTCTGGGGGTCGGCTTTCCCCTGCATCAAGATCGGTTACGGGCTCTTTGGCATCCCCGCGCACGATAGCGCCTCACAGCTGCTCTTTGCGGGCTTGCGCTTCACGCTTGCCGGCGCCCTGGTTATCGTTGGGATGAGTGCGGCCCAACGCCGCCCCCTCATTCCGCAGGCTCGTGACATCAAGCCCATCTTTGTCTTGTCACTCTTCCAGACTATCGGGCAGTACTTCTTTTTCTACCTAGGACTCTCGCGCGCCAGCGCCATGTCGAGTTCCATCATCGAGGCCAGCGCCAACTTCCTCGCAATTCTCTTTGCCGCCTTGGCATTTCACACCGAGAGGCTCAATACGCCCAAGGTGCTTGGCTGTGTGCTGGGCTTTGCAGGCGTCGCGCTCGTCAACCTTTCGAGCGCGGATGGCACCTTTGGCTTTACGCTCGACGGCGAGGGATTTATCTTGGCTTCCACTGTTGCGGGCGCCCTGTCGACCTGCCTCATTGGCATCTTCTCGCGCGAGCATGACGGCGTCTTGCTCGCCGGCTGGCAGTTTTTAGTCGGTGGCGTGGTCCTTACCGCAATCGGGTTTTTGATGGGCGGCACGTTTTCCCCCACCGAAATCGCCCCCGCCATCGCGCTCATCATTTATATGGCGCTCATTTCCGCCGTCGCGTACTCGCTGTGGTCCCGCCTGCTCGCCGTCAACCCCGTCAGCCGCGTTTCGGTCTTTGGCTTTATGAACCCGGTCTTTGGCGTGCTGTTGAGCGCACTGCTGCTCGGCGAGGGCGCTGGCACGAGCCCCGTTACCGTACTTGTTGCCCTGCTGTTGGTCTGCGGCGGCATCATCATCGTCAACAAACCCAAAAAAGCCTAGCGAACCGCCCTTATTTAGTAGAGGAGATTCACATGCTTTAGCTTAATGGAGTACATCGGTGAGCTGAGGGCCGCAACGCACGCCAGCGTTCGCCCTTTTTTTCTAGCGTATCTGGACGCCGGCTTTCTTCTTCTCGCGCTTTACGCGGTAAAGCTCCGCGTCGGCAGCGCGAAGCAAGTCTTGCCAGGTATCGACGCCATCACCAACCCGTGCGTAGCCGATGGACATCCGCAACAGATACGGGACCTCGGCGCGCGCGAGCTCGTCGCTGATTGCCGCGCACAGACACATGATGTCCTGCTCCGCCGTCGCCTTTTGAAGCACCACAAACTCATCGCCGCCATAACGTGCGATAAAGCCACCAGACGCCGAGCAGACCTCTTTGAGCGTAGCAGATATGACCTGGAGGGCATGATCGCCCTCAACATGTCCATACCGGTCGTTAATCTGCTTAAAGCCGTCAGCGTCCATCATAAGCAGATATACATCTTCGGCCTGATCCACATTTGAAAAGAGCGACAGCATATAGGTCTCAAAACGGTTGCGATTGTTGAGGCCAGTCAACGGGTCGGTCGAGATCAGCTGCTCCTGGTAGATGATGTAGAGCAGCAGGATGCTCAGCGTTATACCGACACAAAGGCCCGGTACCGAAAACAAAACCTGGAAGGTACCGCCCACCAGAGCGGGAACCGCAAAAAAGGCGAGGGTGCGATAAATGGCCTTCTTTTGCAGACTTTCGACTTTTCGAGTCTGAATAAAGGCATGCAAAGACGTATATATGATGTAGCAGTAGCTAACGATAGGCTGAATCATATAAAGCGCTCCGCGACGATATACGCCCTGTGCATCGATATAGAACATAGTGTGCGTCCAGTAGCTGGTAAATGCCAGCACGACCACCAATACGGTTGGCAACGTCACGAGCGCCACCCTATAGCGCGCGGTCAAAAGGCATGAGCCCTGCACTGTCTCGGAATAGAAAAACCAAATGAGGCACGCGATGGCGAACAGCGAAAACGAGACCGCGTTGGAAATCCAGTTGGCCGTGATGCCTACAGGAGTGCTCACGCCGTCCGAGAGCGTCCAGATCATATCGAAGAAAATGTAGGCTGCAGACGTGTAGCCCAGCATGCTAAACAGAAGCTGCTGGGTGCTCGAGAACAAGGAGCGGCGGCTTCGTGCGGCAAGCCCGATAAGAACAATCATGCATAGCAGGAATATCTCAATTTTGAGTGCCTTAACCACTAGACGCCATCCATTCAATATTCAAGTGGTCAGAATCGCCCGATTCTGGTCTGGGCAACAAACACCCCCTACCCGCAGGGGTAAGGGGAATCATAGCAGAGCGCCCGAACGTCACTGCAAAACAGTCATCGTTCGGGCGCTCAAACGGCGCGAATTGCACTCCGGCATCATTGATGGGTAGCGATTGCTATTCGCCATCGATGTCGGTCGCGACGGCCTCCTCGATGGCCTCGACACCGGCAGGCGACAGATCCTCCTTGCCCTGGCAAAACTTCTTGTCGACCCAGCCGGTCAGAATCGGGGCCATGATTGCCGTGATGATGACGGCGGTGGCGATCTGCGCATACGCGGTGGGCGCAAGCTCGGCATAGCGCGGAGCGACCTCGGCGAGGGCGACCGGCGTGGTCATAGCCGTGCCGGCGATAGTGGAGCAGGCAACGGCCGCCTTGCCGTTACCACCGCACAGGCGCTCGAAGGCAAAGGTAATGGGACCGACGATAAAGAGCGTGATGAGGCCCAGCAGGATGCCCGAAATGCCGCCGGTGATAAAGCTCGAAAGACTCATGGACGCACCGAGCTGAAAACCGATAACGGCAATCGCAGGATTGGCGCCGGGAACCAGCAGGTTCTTGATGAACGGGAACAAGTTGCCCAGAACCATGCCGATAACAAGCGGCAGGATGGATCCGATGATGGTGCCGACGGGGATGTTGGCGAGACCCGAGACACCGAGGATGATCATCGTGACGGCGGGGCCGGCCGTAAAGAACAGGATACCGACGGCGCCTTGCTCGGACTCGTCGCCGAACTCGCCCATGATGCCGGTGTAGAGCGCCATGTTGCAAAACGTAATGCCGCCGATGATGGAGACCGAGCTCAGACCCAAAAGGTTATCGTTAAAGAAGTACGCGACGCCCAGGCCCAACGCGGCCGCAACAACAAGCTTGGGGATCAGCACGACGATGCCGGTCTTGATGGCGCCCGGCGTGGACTTAAAGCTGATGCCGGCACCCACAAACAGCAGGATCGCGGCAACGATGGTGTTGGAACCACCGCGGCAGGCGGCGGTAAAGAAGCCGCCGATCTCAAAGACCTGCGGGCAGAAGGTATTGAGCAAAAGGCCAACGATCATCGGGTAGATCATGATGTCACCCGGGATACGCGGGACTTTGAATTTCTTTTGCTCGTTGGCGGTCGCTTCCTGTGCCATGAAACCCCCATTTCCGCTGACGCAGAACAAAAGCCCACGTCATACTTTGCTACAGTAAAGTTTGACCATGGTACCAGAAGAAGCAGACCGGCTCGGGGAGAAATTCGATACGTGTGCCGGGACGCTAAACGTGCTCCGCTCTTATATGAAGCTCAAAACGATATAGAACACGATGCCCGAGACGCAGCACCACAACATCGACTTTGTCTTGATTGCCACCGCCACGACGCCGGCGGCCGCAATCCAGGGAATCAAGCCCTGCCACAAGCCGGCGTCGAAAGCGCCAGGGCTTATCAAATCGTTGGCGACCAGCGCCGCAAAGGCGGCAGGCGGAATATAACCCAAGGCCTCGGTAACGCGGGGCGACAGCGTTCTCCCGCGCAAGGCAAACGCCGGGGCAATGCGGAAAAACGCGATGGCCGCCCATGACGACAGCCATAGAACCAAAAACTCATTAACGGGCATCGCGAGCGCCCCTTCCCTCGGCGAGGACATCGCACGCGAGTGCCGTGACAACGCCGACGAGCACACTTGCCGGCACGGCGATATTCGTCCACCCCAAGAACTTGCATATGGCGACGGACACCGCAGCCAAACCGGCAGCTACGACATTGCCGCGCGACAGTCGCTGCGAAAAGAGTAGGCAGATAAAGAGCGATGTGCAGACAAAACCCGCAATAGCGGTGGGAACATCAACAACGGCGCCGACGATGGCGCCCGTCGTACACGAAACGCCCCATGTTGCGATGAGGATCACGTTGAGCACAAAGGACTCGAGCGGACCCCAATCCTCCCCTTTAACCAACTTGGCAAGCGAAATGCCGTATGCCTCCTCGGTAAGTGTCGCGGCAACAGCCAGCGTCTGACGCTTCGAAGCACCCCTCAAATGCGGTGCGATCGATGCCGAGTAAAGCGCAAAGCGCGAGGAGATTGCGGCCACACTTGCGACAATCGATGCCGCAGGCACACCTGCCAGCCACAGGTTGCAGACCATAAACTGCCCGCTGCCCGTCACGAACGTGCTGCTCAGGGCAAAAACCATCCAGGGTTCCATTCCCGTCTGCGCCATAATCATTCCGCACGGCGCGGCTATCGCAACATAGGTAAGCATCACCGGCCAGACGGTTTTAACGATTTTGAGCACCATAACGTTCCTCGTCCCGACAAGATTTCCGAGCCGCATTCAACGACGCGGCAGAACCATCGCCCGATGGCAACCGAGTTCACCTACAATTGCCACCGGATCGAAAGACACAGAAAGACACAACTTTTTAGGAAGTCATTATGACAGCTATCGATCGAACGCGGGCTGCCGCGGCCTTCAAAACCTACACCGATGCCTACGATGCCGCCAATCCGCGTATCGCGCTCAAAATCGAGCATACGTACCACGTTGCCGAGGCATGCGATGCCGTGGCACGCGAACAGGGCTGGTCACCTCAGGACATTGACCTAGCGTGGCTTTGCGGCCTGCTGCACGATATGGGTCGCTTTGAGCAGCTGCGACGCTGGGACACGTTTAAGGATGCCGAGAGCATGAGCCATGCGGCGTTGGGCGTCGAGGTTCTCTTTGGCGAAAACCCTGCAGACGCGCCCGCGACAACAAGTATCCGCGACTTTATCGACGATCCGGTAGAAGACGAGTTGATTCGCGCAAGCATTGCCTATCACAGCGATTTCCGTCTACCCGCGCAGCTCGACGAGCGCACGCGGCGCTTCTGCGATATTGTGCGCGATGGCGACAAGGTCGACATTATGCGCACCATCGCCGACAGCACCGTCGACACCATCCTCAAAGTGGATGAGGACGTGTTTCTTGCCAGCCACTTCTCGGCACCGACGCTGGCTGCCTTTGACGAGCACCGCTGCGTCACGCGCGATGAGCGCGATGAGCCCGCGGACTACTTGGTGGGGCTTATCTGCTTTATGTTTGAGCTCGTCTATCCGGCAAGCCGCGCGCTGACGCGCAAGCAGGGCGATATCTACCGCCTGCTCGACGCACCTTTTGGTATCGTGCGGCCCTTTACCGACCCCGCCACGCAAGCGACCTGGGAACGCCTAAAGAAAGAGATGCGAGCCTGGCTGGCCAGCGCCTAGCGCTCGAGCTGGGCCAGAAGCTCCTCGACAACTTCGACGGCGTCACCGACAACTTTGTACTGCGCAGCGCCGAAGATGGGGGCATCCGGGTCCTCGTTGACAGCGATGATGCACTCCGCGCCGCCGATGCCGGCAAGATGCTGGATAGCGCCCGAAACGCCGATACTCACAAGGAGCTTGGGCGAAACCGACACGCCGGTCTGGCCAATCTGGTGGCGATACTCCAACCAGCCTGCCTCCACAACGGGACGCGTGCAACCAAGCTCGGCACCCAAGGCATCGGCGAGTTTTCGCATCAGGGGCAGATTCTTCTTGGAGCCGATGCCGCGGCCCACCACGACCAGGCGCTCGGCATCGGCAATTGATGCCTGCTGCCCCCACTCCTCGGCGGGAATCGAGATCTCGACACGGGCCTTAACATCATTCGCAAGCGATACCTGGGTAATCGTGCCAGAGCGGCTGTAGTCAAACTTGGGTGCCCCAAAGATGCCGGGGCGCACCGTTGCCATCTGCGGACGATGATTGGGGCAGATAATGGTGGCCATCAAGTTGCCGCCAAACGCCGGGCGGGTCTGCTGCAGTAGACCCGTCTCCGTATCCATCGAAAGCACCGTACAGTCGGCCGTAAGGCCCGTCTGCAAGCGTACGGCCACACCGGGCGCTAGCTCACGACCAAAGGCGGTCGCGCCGTACAGAATGGCCTCGGGTCTGCGCTCGGCCACCAAATCGCAGATGAGACGAGCATAGATCTCCGCATCGTTTTGGCGCAGTCGCTCGTCGCGGCAGACCACGACCTCGTCGGCACCGGCGCAGACCAGATGTTCCAGGTCCTCAAGCGAGCCCTCGGGGCCCATGCCGGCCAATGCCACCAGACGGCAACCGCGAGCATCGGCAAGCTCGCGCCCCTTACCCATGAGCTCGTAGGCCACCGGAGCCACGACATCGTGATCGTCGGTCTGAACGAATACCCATATGTCTCGATACGCATCGAGGTCAACCGCGCCGGCGGCCTCGTCGCGCTCGATCGAAATGGCATTGACGGGGCAGGCGTCGACGCACCCGCCGCACAAGATACAGCCGTCGGTCACATGGGCGCAGCGGTTGGGGCGCTCGCCCTCCATCACAATGCCACCCGAGGCACAGGCGCGAACGCAGCGGCCACAGCCAACGCACGCCTCGCTATCGATTATCAGTCCGCTCATCTATGCCATCCCCTCGATAATCTTGGCAATCTTTGCCGCCTGCTCGACCGGCGTGCCCTCGATGGCCTCGCACGTTTGGTCGCGGTCGGGCACAAATGAGCGCACGACCTGCGTCGGCGATCCGGTAAGGCCGCAACGCGAAGGGTCAGCATGTACATCGGCAGCACAGACCACCCGCACATCCGCATCTTCGGCCGCGCGAATGCCGGCGATGCTCGGCATGCGCAGCTGGCCGATCTCCTTGGCGGTCGTCATCGCGCACGGCATCTCCAGATAGACCGTCTCCTCGCCGGCATCGCAACCGTGAACGAGCGAAAGCGCACCGCACGTCGTAAAACCTGCGCTCTGCACGCAGCTCACATCGGTCACGCAGGGAATCTCGAAGGCGCCGGCCAGCTCGGGGCCAATCTGGGCGGTATCGCCATCTACCGCCATCTTGCCGCAGATGAGCAGGTCGAAGTCCTCGTCGAGCGCCTCGATACCGCATTTGAGGGCATAGGTGGTCGCCAACGTGTCCGCGCCCGCAAAGGCGCGATCGGTCAGCAGCAGCGCATCATCGGCGCCGCGGGCAATGCAGTCGCGCAGCAGCGATTCGGTTGCAGGGATACCCATCGACACCACCGTCACGCGCACATCCATGCCAAAGCCGATAAAGTCGTCCTTGAGCGCCAGCGCGCATTCGAGGGCACTTGCATCGAAGGGATTAATGACCGCCTGCTTGCCATCACGCACGATGGTATTGGTTTTGGGGTCCATCTTGACCTCGGTGCTTCCCGGTACCGCCTTGACGCACACCACCATATGGAAATCACTCATCTTCACGCGCCCCCTTTCTGGACGAGTTCATCCAAGAGCTTCTCCGAAAACAGGTTGCCACGGCCCAGCTGCCCGGCAGGATCGAGCTGCAGCTTGAGTCGAGCCGATTCAACCATGGCCTCGTGGCCGTACATCGTCTCCAAAAAGCCCGCTTTGATCTTGCCGACGCCGTGCTCGGCAGAGACGGCGCCGCCCATAGCCGTTACCTCCGCAGCCCACTGGGCAAACAGCTCGCCACCGCGACGGTAGTCTTGCGCATCGCGAGGCAGGATATTCACATGCAGATGGTTGTTGCCGATATGTCCCCAGGCGGCAGACTCAAGCCCGCTTTCGGCCAGCGTGCGGCGATAGAGGGCAACGACATCGGCCAGGCGCGTGTTGGGCACCGACATATCCGACCCCAGCTTGGTAATGCTGGGGTCGGTGCGGCGGCGCTCGTCGATGAGCATGTTGACGCTCTCGGGAACGGCGTGGCGGAAGAACCGCTGGCATTCGCGATCGACCTCGGTGCGTGCAACCCAGGTCGCGTCGTCGTGGCCGCCCGCAAGCTCCAAAACCCATCCCAGGTGGTACAGCTCCTCGGTCGCTTGCGCCTCGTCGTCGCAGTCGAGTTCCACGTAAACACAGACCTTTGCCTCATCGTCGAGTGCCGGCAGCGAGGCAAACGCGGTCGACTGCTCGCGCTGGCGGCGAAGGATATCCAAGGCGCCGGCATCGAAATACTCAATAGCGGCGGCATGGGACAGCACGGGGCGCACGGAATCGGTAAAGGACACCGCCTTGTCCTCGCTGTCGAAAAAGCAGCTCACACCCCATACGACCGAAGGTGCCGCCTGCAAGGCGATCTCGAGCTCGGTAATGACGCCGAGTGTGCCACACGCACCGATAAAGAGGTCGACGGCGTCCATATCGTCCGAAACGAAATAACCCGACGCGTTTTTGGTCTTGGGCATGGTATAGCCAGGAAGATCCAGCTCGAGCGCGCGGCCTTCCGCTGTCACGAGCGACAAGTGGCGTGCGTCAGCGTGCGCCTGACCTCGATGAAGCTCAAGCAGGTCGCCGTCCGCCAGTGCCACGTGAAGCCCCGTAACGTGCGGGCGCATGGGGCCGTAGGCGTAACTGCGGGCACCGGAGGCATTGCACGCCGCCATGCCGCCCAGGCAGGCAGATGCCTCGGTGGGATCGGTGGGAAAGAACTGCTCAGGAGCTGCCTGGAACTCCTCATAGGCCTCAAGCGATACCTGATCCCAGTCAGCGGTCGGCAATGCCTTCTTACCCAGTTGCTTGCGCAACTCCGAAAGCACGACGCCCGGCTCCACGCGCAGCAGAAAACGGCCTCGCTCGTCGCGGCGGAGACCCAGGTAGCGATTCATACGAGAAGTGTTGAGGATATGCCCGCCGTGAGGCACGGCACCGGCAGCCAGACCGGTCCGAGCACCCTGGACCGTTATCGGAACATGCTCGGCATGGAGCTTTCGCAGAATGGCGCGGACTTCGTCCTCCGTTGTCGGAAACGAGATGCTCGACGCCTCGCCCGATGTGCGAGATTCATCGCGACCATATTCTTCGAACTCGTCGCCGAAGGGTTTGATGGCTGCAGACACGCGAACTCCCCCTTTAGTTAACTACAGTGTTTGCAGGGAGATGTTACCGCATCGTTTCGTCGACGTGACTGAGACCGTCTCCATAATTGGCGAATTTTACGTTTGCGCAATTCGGCGAGCGGCGGCGTTTTCTCGGCAGGCGCTCTATTTAACGCGCTCCTTTCCATCGCAGCCACGCACACAATTGGCGCTCGAAAAAACTTGAGATATTTTTTAGCGTCTCTCACCTGCGGCGATGTAAACCCGTCAAGCATTTGGTCAGAAATTGGTCAAGTTGTGGCTGATACGGTCGGCATCGACAGCCAAAACCAATAGAAGGTTTGGCCCAAAAACAGGGAGGTTCCCATGGCATATTACTGGCCCCAGTACGGCATCGCCATCGAAGTTGACGATGACCCATATCTTCTGCCCTTCGATGAGGAGGCATTTCCCGATGCGGCTGTCTATCACGTCACCACCGACGTGATTTGCGATCCCGAATCGTTTTCGGCACTCGCCCACCACATCGCCCACATCCACGACATCAAACTCGACCCAAACTTCGACGAGCTCATCTACTCGCGACGCCTCATGCTCCACATGCTCTTTGGCGCCGATCCGTCCACGTTCGCGCGCGTCTATACCACTAAGGATGCCGCATGAGCGTAAGGAAGCAGTCGAGCCCCCTAGGGTCAAAACATCGAAAAAGGCTCGGCGCCGTCTGTTTGGCCATCGCCTGCGCCCTTATCGCCGTCGGCCTTTACGCCTGGCAGTCAAAGCCTGTCGCCGAGACAGGTGCCTCGGTCACAGCGGCGGAGGGTAAGTCGCGCCAGGAAATCCAGGACGAGCTCGATGCCATCGTCCGCGACAACATGATGACGATCTCGGTCGCACCGGTCGCCCAGCTACAAAAAGGCGGCAAGCTGCGCGTCAACGTGCAAAACGTCCAGGATAACAAGTTTCCCCAGCGTTTCCGCGTGATCCAAAACGACGAGACCATCTATGAATCGGGCGTGGTCGAGACCGGCAAGACCGTTGAGACCTGCCCCGCAGGCGACATCAAAGAAGGTGAGGCGTATATCGAGATTCAAGCGCTCGACGCCAAGACCTACGACGCCCATGGCAATCCCACGCGCGTCAAGGTGCGGGTTGCGCAGACAGAAGACTAGACCTGCCACCTGTTATGAAAATGCGCACCCGTGCCGCTTTCGTCTAACCCTCACGGAAACGGCCCGTGACGAATAGAAAGGAACGATTATGGACATCACCGGGAACTTGAGCGGAACCAGGGCGCTCGTCGTGGGCGCGGGGCTGATGCTTGCACTCTCAATGGGTGCCGCGCCGACCCCCGCCCTGGCGGAGGGACGCACTGGAACCACCAACGTGACTATCAGGACCCAAATCGACAACATCAAGTTCAAAGCCCCGACCGTCATCCCATTTGTCGCCAAGGCCGATGGCACGCTCCAGGGCCCTTCCGAGAATACAACCACCATCGACAATCTTTCGGCCTATGGCATCCACGTTACCAACATGAAGATTGCCGCCCAGAAGTCCTGGAGCATCGTCGCCGACGCCAAGACGGGGACCGCCCAGAACTCCATCGATTTTAAGGTCGGCCCAGACAAGGCACTCCAAGACGCCCACGCCGCGACGCAGGAAGCGGGCCTCGACCTTTCCAAAAATGCATCCTTCGACATGGGCTACCAGGGCATCGCCGATGGTACGGACAAGATTAAGCTCAAGACAAGCGGCAATGTCGCCCGCGTCACGCGGGACATCTTCCATGTGACTGGCGAGGGCGACCAGGTCGCAAGCATTACGTGGACGGTCGAGCCCGGTGCGCACACGGCCTAAGGCGATTGTCCTTGCCGTCATCATCGGCGTTGCAACGTTTGCCCCGATCGCCGCCTTTGCCCAACAAGAGCAGGCGCAGGCTGCCACGCAGGTAACTGTCGATCTATCGGAACTCGAACGCAGTGGCCAACATGAACCCCTCGCGCAAACGAGCGACACGCGACAGCTCCTGGCAGCAGGAATCGCCACGGCAGGCGCTAGCGCCATCGGCCTTGGCCTGCACATCAAACGCAGCCGGTAGCCACACGAATCGAGACCGTCCAGCATAGGTAAGGAGAACCCATGGCATCAAAGAACCTTTTGCCCGTTGCCGCGCTCTGTAGTGCGCTTGCCACCGGCATGCCCGTTGCCGCTCTAGCGACACCCGCCGTGGACGCCCCCTTACCTGCCGTCAACTGTCTCGCCACAAACCAGATGAGCACCATCGCGCGCCAACGCTTCTCGCTTGCGCAGGCAAGCATTTCGGCCTCGGGGTGCCTCCGTCGCTGCACGAACAGCTCGATAGTCGTGGATACCGAGCACTCGAGCACAGCGGACGGCCCCCTAACGGGATGCGTTATCTGCACATGGCGCGCAGCTGCAACTGATGCCGATGGCGATTCCTGCGACGTGGAGCTGTGCCTCGACATCACCCTGTCCGATGACTCGGCGGACGGGGCAACAGTCGCCTTCGACAGCACGTTTTTCGAAAACGGAGGGGGTGTATGCCTGGGCTGCGTCCCCTCGAGCGCCGATGGCACGCAGCCCGCTATCTCATTCACCGCATCGCTGAAAATGACCAAGGCGGGCACCGACGCCACGGCAAATGGCGAGATCGCTCTAATGTTCTACGCGAGCGGCACAGAAAGCCAGGAGATTCGGGGCAAACAGCGGACCGGATCGCTCAGCCTGACGCGAGGGGCAGATCCCGGTCCTGTCGATATCAGTACCGAAACGCAAGATGTGCATCACGTCCTTGTCGATCCGGCGCTCCTCGAGATGGAATGGAGCGGAGTAGGAGCGGTCGGACTCGCCCCCTCGACAGGTGACATCGCAAGCGACTCCAGCGAGAGCAGCGGTGAAATAGCGCCTGGGGACAATGGCGCACCAGGCGGCATAACACCGCCATCGAGCGGTCCTTCAGCCACTTTCAGCGAGCCAAGCGAAACAGCCACCGCAGTGGGCGGCACGCAAGCTGGCGAAAACTTGGGGTGTCCCATGCCGGCAGACATCGACGAGGGCAATTGTTGCATGATGGTCGCGCTCGACCGCACGGAAACCGTCGACGCCGCGAGCATTGAGGTCACCGCTGCCGATAAGCCCGTCCGCAAAGCAGCCATTATCGCATTCCCTAAAACCGTCGAAGTTGTTTTTCTGCCATCGGGCGAGGTCGTAGCCCCCACCTTGCTCACCCTGCTTGGGGCAAAGGGCACGGCCAACCAAATCGACAACCTCACGGTCGCCGACCCTGCGACCACCGCAAAACTGCACCTGTATGCCGTAACCTCGGACGGAGGCAAAACCGAGGAATTCGACGGTGAGAATCTCCTGAATAACCGGATACTCCATAAAATGGAAGACGTCTCGTATCAAATTGAGCTCGTGGGATTTGACCGAGCTCGAGATGCCGATATCATCGCCGCGGCCATTGAGTCCCCGCAGCGACTCATGACGCTGTGCTTCGATTACAGCCCCTATGTCGTGATGGGAGGCTGAGGCTCGGGCATCAAATGCCGTCATTAATACCACTTATATAACGTATAGGATGAGGCATGACGCACCCTGCAGCCCGTTCTGCTACGATTGCCAGGTTGGCATCAATATGGGAGGGTTCATGCCGGGTTTGGGAACGGTCATCAACGTCGCACTTTTGATTGCGGGCGGACTGCTGGGCCTTATAGGCGGACGCTTTATCACACCCCGCATCCAAGACACGCTCATGAAGGCGTCGGGGCTGTGCGTTTTGTTTATCGGACTGGGCGGCACCATGCAAAAGATGCTCGTCATTGACGGGAAAGCGCTGGAGACCACCGGCACCACCATGCTCATCGTCTCGTTTGCCCTCGGCTCGCTCATCGGCGAGGCCGTTAACCTGGAAGCCGGCATCGAAAACCTGGGCGAATGGCTCAAGCGCAAAACCGGCAGCGAGGGAGACAACGAGTTCACCAATGCCTTTGTCTCGACATCGCTGACCGTCTGCATCGGTGCCATGGCTATCGTGGGATCAATCCAAGACGGCTTGCTCGGCGACTGGTCCACGCTTGCCCTCAAGGGCGCGTTGGACTGCATCATCGTCTGCACCATGACGGCTTCGCTCGGCCGCGGCTGCATCTTCTCCGCCCTGCCCGTTGCCGTATTCCAGGGAACGATTACGCTGTTTGCCGGCGCGCTCTCCCCCATCATGACCGCCGCCGCCCTCGACAGTCTATCGCTCGTGGGCTCTATACTCATCTTCTGCGTCGGCGTCAACCTCATCCGTCCTCAGATCTTCCGCACGGCCAATATGCTCCCCTCCGTTGTCATAGCCGTCATCTACGCCCTCCTGTTCTAAATCTATCTACGTAGCGGTATCTCGAACACCTGTTTGATGCTGTGCTATGATATGAGGTCACCGAAGCTGCGTTAGGAGAGGAGAAACGGTGGCCGACCAGGACATCAAGATGCTCATCGAGCGCATTATGGCCGAGGCCCGGACCCATCAGTCTGCTCGCTTCTCAAACGAAGTCTATGCTGACGAGCCGATTCTCAAAACCGGTCGTCAGATGCAGAACTTCCTTCCCGACCAGTACCGCAAAATGCGTGAGATATCGCGTTGGCAAGAAGACCCCAAGGGTGGCGCGGGACGTTGGCTTTCGGAAGCCGAGCTTTTCTACCGCCAAGGCCTGCTGATGGCCGACTTTGAGGACGACTGTCCCTACAACGGCACATTCAAGTCGTACTTTCCCACCTATAACGCCATGAGCGATCGGCAGCTGCGCGGCTATTTTACCTGGCGCACCCAAGTGCGCCGCGGAACCGTCGAGGAAACGTCTACGTCCTTTGCCTTTCTGTATCTCTATGAGCTGATCTGCGGCATTGGCGTAGATGACCCACTCGATGGTTTTAACAAAATCAAGGCCTTTTGGGATGCCTATCGCGCCTTTGAACCCGGCATCGACCGGTTCGCACGCGTGTGGCTGCAGGACTACGCCGTGTTCCACGGACTCGACCCCAAGCTGCTTCGCGACTCTAAAACCGTCATGTTCGATAACGCCCTTATCGAGCTGCGGCGTGCGGCGCGAGACCTTGCGCCCGCGCCAACGCCGTCAGACCTGGCGCCTGCGCGTCGCAAGACCTCCGAGCCCACGCTCCCCCTTCCGCCCGACGAGGCAGGCGAGGAGCGACTCATGGCCGCTATAAATGCCCTCTCCACGTACAACCTGAATAACTCACGGCTCGACCGTTCCCACCATCGCGACCTGCGCCACGTGGCATGCGCCGTGTATGTCCGTATGGCGCGCTACTATGACACGCACCGAAAGACCGGCATCGTAGCGAGCTTGTTTGGGGAGGAGACGGCCATGCCCTACACCATGTTTGCCTCGGCCGTGTTCTTTGCGCCCGAGCGCCACGAGGACTGCGAATATCGCCTGGACCCCATTCACATCTATCGCTGCCAAAATGGCTTTTGGGAATGCATGCGCATCCACGGCAGCAGACAAAAAAGTAGCAAGCTCGGTGAGATGATGCGCGCCTGCGACCAACGCCTGCGCCTGGCCCTAGACCCCACCCATCCCCTAAAGGAGGAGAAGGTCCCCAAATATCTGGCCAAGATCATCGATGACGAGATCGTGGCATGGCTTTCGTGGGACGCCGCGCACCAGCCTGTCAAGATCGATATCGATTTGAGTCAGCTGGGGCACATTCGGAGCGCCGCCGCGCAAACGCGTGAAGCGCTTTTGATTGATGAGGAGCGCGAGGATGATGTGCCTATGGAAGCCGAGGCGACGCTTATCGAGCAACCGAACACCGAGTCTACGCCCAGCATGTCCGCCGGACCTGGCGAGATGGCCACACGGCAAGACGAACCCGACGAGCCGACTGTCTCCACCGAAGAGTTTGGCGTCGTGGCACCGCTCCTCGCACCGACGCCCGTGTTCGCAGCTGCTGCGCCCGCTGACGCCACGAACGAACTCGCGCCTGCCGCAGACGCCTATCTCCGCGCGTTGCTCGAGCAGAACACGGCCCAGACGGCATTGGCGGTGGCACAGTCGGGCAAAAGCGAGGACATGCTCGTCGATACCATCAACGAGGCGCTCTTTGACCTGGTGGGTGACACCGTAATTGAATTTGGCGCGGCAGGACCGCACATTATCGAGGACTACGAAGCAGACGTGAGAGGATACCTAGACCATGAGTGATACCACATCCGCAGCACCCCGTGTGCCCAAGCGCGTCGCCGCCGTCATTCTCAACTCGCTCAAGGGCGGCGTGGTCCCGCGCATCGGCCTTCCCTACATCACCGTAGGGCGCGAGGTAGAGATCCGCGCCCTGCTCACCGACCTGAGTCTCATCGCCGACGGCGGCGCGAGCTTCCGCTTTCTGGTCGGTCGCTACGGAGCCGGCAAGAGCTTTTTGCTCCAGACCATCCGCACGCACGCCATGGGTGAGGGATTCGTCGTCGCCGATGCCGACCTATCCCCTGAGCGCCGCCTGCAGGGCGGCCAGGGGCAGGGCCTTGCCACCTACCGTGAGCTCATCCGCAACATATCGACTAAAACGCGCCCCGAGGGCGGTGCGCTCAACCTTATCCTGGATCGCTGGGTCGCCTCGTGTGCCGATGCCGATGAGTCTGCCGTCAATGCCCAACTGGCCCCGCTCGAGGAAATGGTCCACGGCTTCGACTTCGCCCGTATGCTCCGCCGCTACCGCGCGGCCGTATCCGAGGGCGACGAAGAAGCTATGAGCCGCGTGACCAAATGGATTCGTGGCGAGTACCGCACCAAGAGTGAGGCACGCGCCGAGCTGGGCTCCTCGACCATCATCAGCGATGACGACTGGTACGACTACGTTAAGCTCATTGCGCGCTTTTTGGTCTGCAGCGGCTACAAGGGCATGCTGGTGCTCATCGACGAGCTCGTGAATCTGTATAAGATTCCCAACGCCATCACGCGCCAATACAACTACGAGAAGATCCTGACCATGTACAACGACACGCTCCAGGGCAAGGCGCAGTACCTGGGCATGATCATGGGCGGCACGCCAACCTCCATCGAAGACCGCCGCCGTGGCGTGTTCTCCTACGAGGCCCTGCGAAGTCGACTCGCTCAGGGCCGCTTTGCACGCGAGGACCTTAAGGACATGCTCGCGCCCATCATCCGCCTGCAGCCACTCACCTACGAGGAGTTGCTGGTGCTGATCGAAAAACTCATGCAGATCCATGCCGGATACTTTGGCTGGACGCCCACGCTTACCGAGAACGACTTGGTAGACTTTCTCAAGATTGAGTTTGGCCGCGTGGGAGCCGATACGCACTTGACGCCGCGTGAGGTCATTCGTGACTTTATCGAGCTGCTCGACATCCTATGCCAAAACCCCGACGCCAACGTGGCCGAGCTACTGCAAAGCGTCGGCGGCGACGCGCTGGCGCCGGCAACAGCAACAGGCGACACCGGCACCGCAAGCGGCGACCGCAATTTCGCCGAGTTCACCATCTAACCTGCCAAAAAGGGACAGGTTTATTTTGGCTGGTTTTATCTGGGCAAACGTCGAGGCAGTGATGCGGCAAGCCACTGCTCACCGCGTTAAGAGGTTCGTATTTGAGGGGAGGCCCCGTGAACGCCTTTGACCGATATGCTCCGTTTATCCAAGACTTCATCTACTCCCACGATTGGGAGAGTCTGCGCTCTATCCAGGTTGCGGCGGCAGATGCCATCTTTAACACACAAGACAATGTGCTCCTAACGGCATCCACAGCTTCCGGCAAAACCGAGGCAGCCTTCTTTCCCATCCTGACCGAGTTTTGGGAGAACCCGCCCGCGAGCGTGGGCGCCCTCTACATCGGCCCCCTCAAAGCGCTCATCAATGATCAGTTCGTCCGCCTCAACGACCTCTGCGAAGAGGCCGATATC
Organism: uncultured Collinsella sp.; assembly: GCA_900541675.1. Classification (GTDB taxonomy): domain Bacteria; phylum Actinomycetota; class Coriobacteriia; order Coriobacteriales; family Coriobacteriaceae; genus Collinsella. Next base: position 45,834 of record UQKU01000013.1, read on the forward strand.
CCTGTCTGGCACTGGCATGGCGATGTCTCGCAGTCGCACAAGGCTAAGCTCATTAAAAAACCGAGCGGTATCCTGCAGATTACACCCGAGTCACTCGAAGCGCTTTTAATCCATAAGCACATGGCGATCCCGCGCATGTTTTGCGACCTGCGCTACGTAGTCATCGATGAGGTCCACTCGCTCATGCGCGGCGACCGTGGCGGGCAAACGCTCTGCCTTATCGAGCGACTCTCGCGCATGGCCGGCGTGCAGCCTCGCCGCATTGGCCTTTCGGCTACCATCGGCGACCCCGAGCGCACGGGCGCTTTTCTCTCACAGGGAACGGGGCGCGACTGCATTATCCCCCGTTTTGAGGAACCGCGTCGCGTGTGGCGCATCTCCATGGAGCACTTCTACAACTCGGGCCCCCAGGCGCAGCAGCGGGGATTCATGGGTACAGGTCCTCAAGAGGCCGAAGTGCTTGCGTGCGAGCGCATCGATGCGGCGGCATCCGCGGCACTGCCCGCCGGCGCCCAAGACATGCGTCACAGCGGACAGCTCACACAAGAGGAGCGCCGTCAACGTCGTGAGCGGGCACGGGGCAAGGCCGCTCCCAAGGACCGCCAAGCTTCCTCGGCCCCCGAGGGCGAAGTCGACATCCCCAAAGCACCCGAACAGGCATTACTCAACCCCACCGACACAGCACCAGACAACGCCGACCCCGGCATGGGCTATATCTTCGAACACACCCGCGGCCGCAAGTGCCTGGTCTTTGCCAACTCGCGCGAGGAGGCGGAGGCCGTATGCTCCATGCTACGTAGCTACTGCGAGAGCCGACACGAGCCCGACCGTTTTCTCATCCACCACGGCAATCTTTCGGCATCGCTGCGCGAGACGGCAGAAGAGCTCATGCGCGACGAGGAACAGGCACAGACGACCGTCACCACCTCTACGCTGGAGCTCGGTATCGATATCGGCCGCCTGGAGCGTGCGTTTCAAATCGATGCACCATTTACCGTCAGCTCTTTTTTGCAGCGAATGGGCCGCACGGGACGACGCGATCTTCCGCCCGAGATGTGGTTTGTCATGCGCGAGGAAGAGCCCGAGCCGCGCACGATGATGCCCGAGACCATTCCGTGGAAGCTCCTGCAGGGCATTGCGCTCGTACAACTCTATCGCGAGGAAAAGTGGGTCGAGCCGCCCGAGCTCGATCGACTCCCCTACAGTCTGCTCTATCACCAGACCATGTCGACGCTTGCCAGCACCGGAGAGCTCACGCCGGCAGAGCTTGCCCAGCGCGTGCTCACGCTCAGCTATTTCCATCGCATCTCGGCCGATGACTATCGCGTGCTACTGCGTCACCTCATTAAGATCGACCATATCCAAGTCACCGAGGGTGGCGGGCTCATCGTGGGTCTCGCGGGCGAGCGCATCATCAACAACTTTAAGTTCTACGCCGTGTTCCAGGAGAACGAGGAGTTTACCGTTCGCAGCGAATCGGCCGAGCTGGGCACGATTGTCAACCCGCCACCACCTGGCGAGCGCATCGCCATCGCGGGCCATTGCTGGATCGTCGAGGAAGTGGACTGGAAGCGTCACACCGTCTTTGCCACGCAGGTCAAGGGCCGAGTGCCGGCCTACTTTGGCAACTGCCCCGGAGACATTAACACGCATGTGCTCGAGCGCATGCGCAAGGCGCTCAACGAGCACGCGGCGTATCCGTACCTTATGGGTAACGCGCGGGCCCGTCTGGCGCAGGCTCGCCATACGGCCGAGATTTCGGGTGCGGGGACCAAGCCGCTCATTAACCTGGGCGGCGACACCTGGGTGCTCTTCCCCTGGCTGGGCAGCTACGCCTTTTTGGCACTCGAGCGCATGCTCAAGATTAAGTGTGCCGCGGAGTTGGGCCTTCGCGGACTCGACCCATCACGCCCGTACTTTATGCAGTTTAAGATGAAGGCCGACGAGGAGACGTTCTTTGAGGTGCTCGCCGCCGAGGCCGAGAAGGACTTCGATCCCATCGAGCTCGTCTATCCCGACGAGGTGCCTTATTTTGACCGCTACGACGAGTTTGTTCCCGAAGAGCTCGTGCGCAAGGGCTTTGCCGAAGGCGTGCTCGACATAGAGGGCATGAAGCAGCGTGTCCGCAGCTGGAGCGACCACGCCTAAAACCCGTCTTTTTGGGACGGAGAGACTTACTTGTCGTGAAGGACGGTGCCGAGGAAGTCGGCGTCGAAGGGCACGGCTTCGGCAAAGGCATAATCGCCGTCACTGGCGACGAGCAGGTAGTTTTCCTCGCCGCCGAACTCCGCGTCGCCGCATGGGACCACCCAGGCGTGGGCGAATACCTCGAGTGCCGCGGCAACGCAATCGCGCAGGAACGTCACGTCGCTCCCCCTGTTCGCACTCACGATATTGGCAACATAGATGCCCCCGGGGTTCAGGCTGCCTCGCACCAAACGCAATGCCTCAACCGTCGCCAGCTCGCGTACGGGCTCGGCACCGCCAAAGCAATCGCTCACGACCACGTCGTAGCGACGATGACCCACGCTCGTCACGCCCAGATACGAGCGAGCCTCAGCGGTAATCACTCGCAGGCGATCGCCCACCGTGCGCTCCAGCTCGTCCAGGTAGAACCAACGGCGCGCCAGGCGCGTAATCTCGGCATCGTACTCAATGACGTCCATGCGCAAGCTCTCGTGCGACATCAGTGCAAACTTGGGATAGGCAAACCCGCCGCCGCCCAGCATGAGCATACGGTCGATACCATGCCCGTAAGCATCACGCATTGCGTCCTCAGCCTCAAACACGTCGTCAAACGCGCGATAGTACGCAAAGACGGGCTCCGCCCAACGCTCGCCAACGTAGCTTGCGCTTTGGTAAACGCCGCCTTGCACCAATACACGGACTTCGTCGCCTCCCTCATCGTGCACGCGTTTCACACGCGCCAACCCATGGCGGGTTCGCGCAACCTGCAGACAGGCAGCACGGACAGCGACAGCGGCCGCGCCAAGCGCCGCGGCCCCCAGAGCAACGCCGGCAACGACGCCGGCAGAAACACTCGGCTTGTTCATCTAGAGCTCCTTTTGCAGATAAAGGCCATGGTCATAAAATCCAAGATGACGATAGTACTCACGTGTGCCAATCGCGCTAATCACGTTGATACGCGCATAACCCGCATCCCGGGCAATCTCGCACGCACGTTCTACGAGCAAACGCCCTAACCCGTGATGCTGCGCCGCCTGGCCTTGATCGCCCACGCGCGCCGCCATGCCATACACGTGAACCTCGCGAATCATCGCCTCGTCCGACACCGTCGGCAACTCGTCCGCATGCGCGGCAACAAACGCGCGGTCGGGCAGCGACAGGCGCAAAAAGCCCGCGATTTTGCCCTGCGGTGTCACCCACTGCAAAAAGCGCTCGTGCGTCACCGGCGTCTCGTACGCCACTTCCTCGTCAAGGGTCAACTCGTCCAGGTCGGCGCCCGCCGTGCTGATCTCGCGATAGCGAATCTCACGCACCGTCGCACCGTCACCCCAAGCAGCCAAGCGGTTCTCAACGAGCTGGCGCAGGTTGGGTTTCTTGTTGCCCACCATGATGTCATCGGAGCTAAAGTCGCGGATCATGCGGCTGATGCGGCAGAACGCCGGCGTCACCACGATGTCGTCGGCCAACACATCGAGCAGCTCGTCCTCGGTATAGGGGCGCCACTCGCCACGCTCGTAACAGCCCACCAGACGCGAGCCCTCGATGAGCGCGCACGGGTAGACCTTGACCTCGTCGGGCATAAAGGCGCCCTCGGTCATAAAGCGCTCGTAGTCGCACTTGTCCCCATCAGGCGTGGCGCCCAGCAAGTTGAGCATAAAGTGCGCGTGGATCTTAAAGCCAAACAGGCGCGCGAGCGAAAACGCCCGCTCGATCTGCGCCACCGAAATGCGGCGCTCGTTGATATCGAGTAGATGCTGGTCAAGACTCTGAATACCCATCTGAATCTTGGTGCAACCCAGGCGGCGGATGAGCGTGAGGGCCTGCGGCGTTACGGCATCGGGGCGCGTCTCGATAACGAGCCCCACCACGCGATGCTTCGCCGTCTCGTTGATGCGCTGCTGACGCTCAAGCTCCTCCATCGTTGCCGTCTGCCACTCGGCAGCCTCGCCCCATGGCGTACCGGGGCCGTACAGACGGCGCACTGCGCGGTTATAGCCACCAACGACAGCATCCACACGCCCCTGCTCGTCGGCAACGCCGGCAGCAAGCTCAGCCTCGTCTGTCGCAATGCCGGCAGCCCGATAGCGCTCGCGGCGCTCTGTTACCACCGGCGGCAGGGCATCGGCGGGGGCGGCCACGCGGCGGGGCCCCCCCCCCGCCCCGCCGGGGCCCGGGGCCGCCCACCAGGGGGG
>UQKU01000014.1 GCA_900541675.1 uncultured Collinsella sp.
ACGGCAGGCCCCGCCGACCGATTGCAAGCGGTCGGCGGGGCCATTGTGGCCCTTGACAGTGGATTGGGTCATATGAGCGAGCGCCGTCCAGAGCGTACAAGTTGGCATGAAAAAGGCAGGGCATTGACCTTCTGGTCATGCCTTGCCTTTTGAATGACAAATTGTCGCTCTGGGCGGCGCGCAGCGTCGAGCCGTTACGCGGGTTGGTAAACCCGCGTAACTAAACACGCTCCGCGATCTCGTGGATCAGATAGTCGGTCTTTTCCCAGCCCAGGCACGGGTCGGTGATCGACTTGCCAAAGACGCCGCCGTCGACCGACTGGTTGCCATCCTCCAGGTAGGACTCGATCATAAAGCCCTTGACCAGTTTGGAGATGGATTCGTTGCGGCGACAGCTGTCGAGCACTTCCTTGCAGATGCGATACTGCTCCAGCGGGCGCTTGCCCGAGTTGTCATGGTTGCAGTCGATAACCGCCGCCGGGTTGGCGTAGCCGGCGTGCTCGGTATAGCGCTCGGCAAGGCGCTCCAGGTGCTCGTAGTGGTAATTGGGGTAAGTGCGACCGTCGAGACCGATGTAGCCGCGCATGACGGCGTGCGCGAGCGGGTTGCCGTCGCACTCGACCTCCCAGTTGCGGAAGATAAAGCTCTGGTGCGCCTGGGCGGCGTAGATGGAGTTGAGCATGACGGTAGTGGAACCGGCTGTAGGATTTTTCATGCCCACCGGCACCGAAATGCCGCTCGACACCAGACGGTGCTCCTGGTTCTCGACCGAACGCGCACCCACGGCGACGTAGCTCAACAGGTCGACGAGGTACTGGTAGTTGGACGGGTAGAGCATCTCGTCGGCAGTGAAGAAGCCAGTCTCCTCGATGACGCGCAAGTGCATGTGGCGAATGGCCTTAACGCCTTCGAGCAGATCGTCGGGCGCCTCGGGATCGGGGTTGTGCAGCAGGCCCTTGTAACCGGTGCCCTTGGTGCGCGGCTTGTTGGTGTAGACGCGCGGGATGATGATGAGCTTGTCCTTGACCTCCTCGGCGGTTTTGGCCAGGCGGTTCATGTACTCGAGGACCGAGTCCTCGCGGTCGGCAGAGCACGGTCCGATGATGAGCACCTTGCGCGCGTCCTCGCCGGTAAAGACCTTGGCGACCTCGGCGTCGAATGCCTGCTTCTTAGCAGTAAGCTCAGCGGACAGCGGCATTTCCTCGCGGATCTCCATGGGGATCGGCAGCCTGCGTTTAAATTCCATGGCCATGCGGGGCCTCCTCAATCAAAGAAGTCTAAGCTTGAATCGTCGAATGCTCGGCATTATCCGCTGTCGCACGCTAAAGTGCAAGCACGACCAACCAAAAAGGGAATGGATAACGCGCGGGTCGCTTACCACGAGAGTGGATAATCTCCCGTTTTTGGCCTAGGATCGCGCTGAAAGTGGGAGATTATCCACTCTCGTCGAGCAAGCGTCCGAAAATCCTCGCTCGTGGCCCCTTTTCCTCCGTCCCCGAGGGAACGGGACTCGTCTGCCGAATGATTGATGCGGCGACGGCGCGCCCATGTCACACTCAGAGGTGGCCTGACCCACCTTGGAAGGAGCCTCCATGAGCCTTGACAACGTAACCCTGCGCGCCGCCACGCTCGACGACCTGGCTGGCATCGCCGCCATCTACAACCAGCTGTGGTGCAACACGCTGCGCAACCGCGGTGACGTCGAAGCTGCCGATTTCTGCGCGCGCTTTAACATCACCATGCAGCTACAGCGCTCACCTATCGCGCTTGTCGCCGAGGCCGAGGGCCGCATTATCGCCGCCTGCTGCATCGGCATCTTCGAGGACGGCAAGCCGCGTACCAATCCCACGTGGGTGCCCTGCTACGACGAGATGTTCGCCCAGGCAACCGAGATGGCAAAGACCGCCGACGCCAAGCTCGAGGGCTCGCTCTTTGGCGACAGCCGCGAGAAGGCCACGGCCGACCGCTTTGCCGCCACGGGCAATGAGTATGCCCAGGGCTCATCATCATCGTGCCCGAGTGGCAGGGCAAAGGGCTCGGCCGCGCGCTCATCGACCTTGCCCGCGCCGAGCTCGCCCGGGCAGGCTGCACCAAGTTCTTCCTGATGAGCGACTGCAACTCTGACTGGCAGTTCTACGAGCACCTCAACATGAAGCGCATCCTAGAAGATCACAGCCAAGACACCGGCGACGGCTTTATCGTCTACATGTACGGAGGCGACACGCAGGATTAGCCTGTGTGCCGCCTCATGGGCTTTCTCCAAGACAGCCCAAACCGGTCAGCCATACCAAATAGAGACCTGCCAAAAAGGGACAGGTTTATTTTGGCAGGTTTTATCTGGGAAAACACCAAGGCCGCCGCGAGGGAACTACTTTCCCTCGCGGCGGCCTTCTAACAGCAAAAACCAAGTGAGTAGATTTTTTGCAGGAATCCGAGCACACGCCAAATCGCCACAGCGCTGACCTGCAGTTTTACCGAGCATTTGTCGCGATGTGCTCGGTAAATCCAAAAAAGTCTACTCACTTGCATCTGAGGCGCACCGGATCGGCAAAAAACCGCCGCGAAAGGGATCCGGACCCTTCGCGGCAGTTGTTAATACGCCGAACTTGTTATCGCAAAAGCCAATCACGCGCCGAGACCACGCTACAGTCTTTCGACTCATACGTTGAATCCACGCGGGCCACAACATAGCGCGCATCTTTTGCAATGTCGATCTCATCGCATACAGCCTGTAAATGGCGGGCGTACTTATCGTGATACGTTCTGGATGATTTTATTTCGATAGCCTTGGGACTCCCTGAGTTTGTGCAGTCGAGCAAATCGATTTCTCGCTTGCCGTCGTCCCTATAGAAATACAACTCGGGATTCTCGCCCACGTTGAGATGGCTCTTCGCCGTTTCGGAAACGATGAGGTTTTCGAAAACTGCCCCCAGATAAGGGCTCTCCAAAAGTTGCTCCAGTGATCCAATTTTGAGCAAGTAGCAGAGCAGCCCCGTGTCGTAAAAATAAAGCTTGGGCGTTTTAGTCAAACGTTTCCTGGCATTTGCATAATAAGGCTGCAGTGAAAACGTCAGGTAGCTCTGCTCCAGGATAGACAACCAGCTTTTAATGGTCGATACGTTCACACCCGTATCTCGAGAAAGCGAAGATATATTAATGAGAGCACCGGCGCTCTGGGCAATTATGGACAGTAACTTATGAAACTCCGCTTTATTGCGCACGTCAAGCAAGCCCACAACATCGCGCTCAACATAGGTATCAATATAGCTGGGGAAATAAACCGAGGACGGCATTCCGGCGGAACGCAGGCGAGGGTATCCCCCTTCGAGCGCAAACAAATCCACTTCCAACTGCCCCTGCTGGCCCCTCTCCGCTTCTCGAAACGAAAATGGCAGCAATTTTAAGATCCCGACTCGCCCGGCAAGAGACTGGCCGATGCTTTTCATCATCAAAAAGTTTTGCGATCCCGTAAGGATGTATTGACCGGCATCTCCCCGCTCATCCGAAACAACCTGGATCATCGAGAACAAATCCGGGGCGTATTGCGCCTCATCGATGATGAGTCCGCCCTTTCGGTTGCGGATAAAACTCACCGGATCCTCCAAGGCCGCGCGCCTCGTTTGGGGGTCCTCAAGCGTGACATAGGAATAGTCGGGAAAGGCATGCCTAACCAGCGTAGACTTTCCGCTCTGCCTAGGCCCCGTCAACGACACAACAGGAAACCAACCCGCCATGCGAATGAGCAACTCATGCAAATCCCTGTTAATGTACTCGGCCATATCAACGCCCCTTATAACGCTGTTACCATAATCGTATAGTATCATTTGCCATAATCTCGCAGTAGCGTTTTCCATAATCTTGTAGTAGTGTTTTCCACAATCTTATAGTAGCCCAGTTCAAAAACGTTATTTATAGAGCCGAAATCTCAGACCCTAAATAACAATAGCCACCACAATGGGAACTGTCCCCATTGCGGTGGCTTGCAGGCGAGTTGACTTATTCGACTATCGCGGGCCGGCCGTGTCCGAGTCTAGAGCGTGGCAAGTCGCTTGGATTCGCGGACGGCGAGGGCGATGGAGATAAGACCAGTGATGGCGTCAGCCGCCACCAAGGCAAACCAGACACCCTGAACGCCCATCATGTTGCCAAGCAGGTACATAAGCGGCACGGAGCAGATCACGTAGCGGAGCAGACCGGTGAACGTGGCGATACCCACCTTCTCAACCGCCTGGAAGTACATCGACATGGTCATGGCAAGATAGCCCAGGGCCACGGCCAGGATAACGATGCGCGTGGCGTTGGCGGCAACCTCGACGAGCGCCGGGTCGCTACCAGCAAAAAAGGCGCAGACCGGCGTTGCGGCCACCCATAGCACAGCAGACACCGCAGCAAGCGTCACGACCTGGTACTTAAGCGTGCAGGAGAGCGTTTCCTTGAGGCGCGCCCACGCCTTGGCGCCGGCGTTGAAGGCGGCAATGGGCTGCAGGCCGTACGAGAAGCACTGGGCGACCATCATGGTAATGTAGAGGATGTAGCCGTTGATCACACCAAAGGCCGCGATGTAGAGCGAACCCATGTCGCCGCCGAGCTGGCCAAGCAACGAGTTGGCAACGGTGTTGAAGATGAACGTGGCAGCTTGCACCAAAAAGAACGGGAAACCAATCTTAATGATCTGGCCGCAGATGGCCATGTCGAGTTTGAGGTCGGCGGCGTTGATCTGGAGCTGCGACTTCTTACCGCCGATGAACCAGAAGATACCGATGGCCCAGATACCGATGGAAAGACCGTAGTACACGCCAGCTCCCATAACGCCAAGCTTGAGCACAAACGTGGAAAGCGCAAACCAGCAGATAGCGACGATGGCAGACACGGTCATGAGGTTGGCCTGGATCTGAACCTTCTCGTCCACACGCATGACGGCGGTGACCATCTGACCAATGACCGTGAGCGGCAGCAGCACGGAGAAGGTGCGCACGCCGGCAACGGTATCGGTCATGATGTCGGGCGTGGCGCCGAAGAATGCGCAGATGGGCTCGGTAAACACAGCCATCACCACAGCAAGCAGCACACTCACAATCGTGGTAAGCCAAAAACCCTGGCTAAACGCCTTGCTGGCGCCCTTAATGTCGCCGGCACCCAAAAGGTTGCCCACCACGGCGGGCACGCCGGTGCCAAACAGGTTGCCAAAGGCCAGGTTAATGTACTCGACCGACATGATGATCGAAACACAGGCCAGGCCGTGTGCACCCAGGCCCCAACCCATCACGAGGCCCTCAAGGACCACCATGATAATCTGGGCGAGCATACCCTGGCCGGTGATGATGGTGTACTTGCGCACCAGGCCGGGAATCGGCTGCGAGGCAAGCTCACGCTCCTCCTCAACAGCGGCGGTTGTCTCTTCTGCCATTGTTCTCCCCTTTCCATGAGAGATTGATGAATGGATGGATGAATGGATGGGCGGCACGCACAGGCTGTGGCACCGCCCAGCGATGCAGCAGCCCCGCTAGGCCTCGTAGACCACCTTGCCGGCAATCATCGTGAGAGACGCCGTGGCCTCGAGGACCTCAGCCGGTTCGCAGTCAAAGAGGTTGCGGTCGAGCACACAGATATCAGCCTGTTTGCCGCATGCGAGCGTACCGATGCGATCCTCGGCATGCATGGCGTAGGCGCTGCCGTAGGTGTAGGCGCGCAGGGCCTCGGCCATGGTAATGCGCTCCTGGGGGAACCAGCCCTCGGGGTTGGAGCCGTCCTCGAGCATGCGGAAGACCGCGCCGTACACCTCCTCCATGGGCTCCAAGCCCACAACGGGGAAGTCGCTGCCCAAGTGCACCACGGCACCGCTGGCAAGCAGGCTGTGCAGGGGCCACGAAAGCGCTGCACGCTCGGGGCCCACGGCATCGTCCTTGGCAAGGTCAGCCATATCGAGCAGCATGTGCCACGGTTGCATGCCGGGGCATATACCAAGCTCCGCGTAGCGCGGCAGATCCTCGGGCTGAACCGTCTCGTTGTGCTCCATGGAGTGGCGGCAACCCCGCTTACCATGCAAGCGCTCGCCCTCCTCAAAGCAATCAAGCACAAAACGCACCGAGCGATCGCCGATCGTATGGACGCGCGTGTCAACGCCCCATTCCTGCGCCCTGACAATGGCGGCACGGATGCGCTCTGGATCCTCCGCGGGCTCACCGCAGGTATCGGGCGCATTGCTATAGGGTTCAAGCATCCAAGCGGTGTGGTCGGAGCACACGCCATCAAGAAACTGCTTAAAGCCGTGCCACTCGACCTGCGTACCCGAGAAGGCGTATTTCTCCTTGATCTGCTCGAGCGTTAAGGACTCGTTTTCGAACAGATCGGTGTACAGGAACACGCGCAGTGGCAAGTCGCCCTTGGCATTAAGACCTGCCAACACCGCATACGGGTTTTCCATGCTCACAAACGTAGGATTGACCATGCCGACCGTAGTGATTCCCAGGGCATTGGCGCGCCGGGCGGTTTTTGCAAACGACGCGTCAACAACCTCGGGCGCTGGGTCGTAGACCTCGTCCATAAAGAAGACGCCGGCGTTGTTGGAAAACACGCCCGTCAGATTGCCCTCGGCATCCTTAAGGATCTTGCCGCCTGCGGGATCGGGCGTCTGCGAAGTTACTCCCACCTTGTTGATGGCGCAGGTATTGGCACTAAAGGTATGCAGGTCAACCTGCTGCAGAAAGACCGGGCGGTCCGAGATGTACTCATCGATCATCGCGGCTGTGGGCATCTCGGGGACATCCCACTGGAACTGGATAATCTGGCAGCCCAGAATCCACTCGTTATCGGGATGGTCGGCCGCAAACGCCACGACACGTTCCATCGCCATCTCAAAACTGGTGCAGTCGATGAGGTTGACGGCAAAATCGGGGTCGGTCATAAACGCGCCCTGGGCAAAATGCGTGTGTGAGTCGATCAGGCCGGGCATGACGAGCTGGTCGCCAAAGTCGCGCACCTCGGTATCGGGACCGATAAACGGTGCCAGGTGAGCATCGTCACCGCAGGCAACAATCTTATCACCGCGCACGGCAACGCCGCCCTTAAACGGCTCGAGCCCATCGCCGGTAAAGACGGCGTTGCTCTTGATAACTACATCAGCCTTGTCCATGTGAGCCTCCTCAGGCATCTTTGGTTGCAACGCGGACGCACCGCCCGCGTGGGCACTCGGTTGGGAGCGTAGCGCTCCCGCATCGGCGCGTGCCTACAAGCCGTGCTCGGACGTCTGTCCCACGTCCGCGGCTTCGCGCTACACCCATTGATACACAGGGGCAAATCCGTGCCAAGGCCAGGGATCGCAAACGGTCAGTTTAAGCAGGTTTACACGCTTTACCTGCAGGTTTATTGTCTGAGATTATTACCGCGTCATTACGCCCAACGGCGTGCCCGCCCACACGGCAAGACCCGCATGCAAGGAAGAATAGGACTAGGAACGCCAAAAGGCATCTATGAGGTCATCTCGGTTGGAGACACCGCTTTTAACGTAGATGCGATGCAAGTGCGCCTTGACAGTGCCAGGGCTGATGACCAACTCGCTGGCGATGTTTTGGGCGTCGTTGCCCTTCAGCACCAGCGTGAGCACCTCCTGCTCGCGCCGCGACAGCTTATGGGCATCGGCATAGATCACAACGCGTGATGCTAGATCGTCCCCAGAGCGTGCGCTCTCGGCCGCCACGTCCTCATCGGCACGCGGATGACGGGCATACACGCGCAGGATATGGCTAAACTGGCAAAAGAGTTGGACCGCGCATGCCACGAGCAGCACGTTTTCGGAGATATTGCGCTCGGACAGATACCACAAAAAGAGGCTGATGACGGGGTTTTGAGAGTCGGGGCGGCAGAGCAAAATCATGTAGGTTTCCTCGGCGATTACGCAAAACGCAAGAACGAGTGCCACCTTCCAAAAGAGCTTTGAGCGGTCGAGGTCGAGTTTCTCAACACGCGTGGCCCTGTGCCGGTAATGCCAGGCGGCATAGGCAAGACATCCTACATTGCCCAGGTCACGCGTGAGCCAAAAGAGATACTGCTGCATCTCTCCGGCAGCACCGCTGCGAGGCACCAGCACCAATTGCAAGATTGAAAACGGCACGATAACAAGTCCGAGCATGCGCGACGTCGGCCTTTTGCGCAAGCGCGCAAACATCCACAGCACAATGCAAGCATAGATGGCAATACCGAGCACGCAGCGCAGCAAGGGGTGCTGCAGCGGCTCGCTAAAGGTAACGGCGTAGTCATATTTGAGCCGAGTGTACTCGTCAAAAAAGATGACCGACATATCGAGCATGTAGAGCAAAAAGCCCGCCGCGGCCACTAGGCTGTCGCGACGGTGCGTCATGAGCCAAACCACCAATGCCACGGCACTGGTCACCAGAGCCACACCCATGATAATCGTGGTGTAGATATAGAACGCGAAACTCATGCCCGCCTCCCCTGTCTAGATGCTGTGAGGATGTTGACAGATTCTTTGCCGCAAGATTAGACTCACCGATTAAACGTACTGTATCGTTTAGATAAACAAGCTGTGTCTCACCGATGAAAGGAGATGCCATGGCACCGATCGCTCCGCTCAAGATGCTCGTCGCGCCCGCCGCCAAGGCCATCACCCGACTCGGTTCTTCCATGACCTACGACGATGTCCCCTGCGCCGTTGAGGCGCGTTCGGACAGCTGCCCCTACCTGGGCCACGTCCCCTACTTTGCACCCAAGCTCGCATCTGATCCCGAGCAGCGTGAGCAGTAATCCAAGATGCATCTAGCACCGCACAACTCGCGGCGCTACTGTTTTGGCGCAAAGCGACCTGTCCCCCTTGCGCCAACGCCGGGATTGTCGATGCTGCGGCCGCGGCGCGATATGAGGCGCGAAACCTCGCCCAGCAACACGCCGATCACCACACCCATGAGGATCGGCAACTTTGACATCTCGGCGGGCGAGCTGTTAAGCGGCACGATTGTCGCAACAATCGAAAGCACGAGCTCTACCACCGGCACCGCAAGCGCTACCGCAAGCACCTTGCCCTCGAAGGGCGCGCGGAACACACGTGGGCGGTCGTCGTATTTACGCAGGCGCCAAAACGCCGGGAACATCGGGATATAGCTCATGAGCAGAAAGACGACGTTCATCGAGAAGAAGACCCAAAAGACGTCGGAACCTTCGCCCAGCGGAATCTGAAGTAGCAGCACCAAGCTGGCAAAACAACCGTTAATGAGTGCTGAGCCGTTGGGCATGCCGGTCTTCTTGGACACCAGCGCAAAGGGGCGCGGCATGTTGCCGTGGCGCGCGGCATAGCTCGCCACGTTGTTGACGCCAAAACTCCAGCAGATCATGTTGGCGAACAGCGTCACCAAAAAGGCCACGCCCACGACCATCGTCAGCGGGTGAGCGCGCCCCACCATGGCGGCAACCGCGTCCACAATGCCCGAATCGAGTGAAAGCTGCTCGGTGGGAACCGCGGCTCCAATACCGATGCCACAGATAATGTAGATCGCCGCGATGGCAACGCCACCGGCGATAACCGCCTTGGGGATATCGCGCGATGGGTTCTTCATCGTGCTGGCAAAGGTCGCGACCACCTCAAAGCCCATAAAGTTGAATAGGATGATTGAAAGATACGTCAGTGAGTTAGTGTCTCCCAGATCGGGGACAAAGGTCTTAAACGACATATCGTTGGCAAAGCCGTTATTGCAGGCAAACCAGATGCCGACGATTCCCACCACGGCGGTAATGAGCACCTTGATGACGGCGCCGCCATCCATGACCCAATCGGCCTCGGCCACCGGCTGCATTGCCATGACCGTGACGCCCCACACAAAGGCAAGCTCGATGGCAATTCGGACCCCAAGCGAAAATTCGATGCCCCATACCGCATTGATGACACTGGGGAACATGCAGGCGATACTTGCCACCCACAGTGGAAAGTTGACCCAATAGCACCAGGAGCAGCGGGCGCCCCAACGGTCGCCCAAGCCCAGGCGAACCCAATCGTACAGACCGCCCTCGGAATCGAACGCCGTACCGAGCTCGGCCACCACCAGGCCATAGGGAAGCAAAAACGTAATGATGAGGAAGATCCACCAGAAGAACTGCACGTTACCCATGGCAGATGCCGGAGCGGCCGCCTCGATGGTAAAGACAACGCAGATAACCGAGAGGATGACCTCGAACAGGGAGAACTTTTTACCTGCCACGACACGCTCCCCCTACAGCAAAAAGGATGGCATCTGTACCGAAGGCGCAGCCCAAGGTAGGGTTGCAGGCCGCGTCACCGGTGCAGGTGCCATCCCAAAGAGAAGAGAGGATGCAATTGTTGGACCAACGCTCGCGGAACAGGCGCGTGTAGATAACGATACGCTGGTACATAGATACTCCGATCAAAACGGCCGCGATTGCGACCGGAATCTTTTGGCAATTGAAGACGCGTCTGACCTGGGATATTCAAGCGAACAATTGGCCTAACCCGCAATAAATCCCAGATCAGACGCGTACTCAATCAAAGAGGCGGGCACTCCGAAGTGGAGGCAACGGAGTGCCCAAAGAAAAACCCAGCCGACCAAGACATCGAATAAACCGACCATCAATGCCCCGAGATGGTCACGGTGCGATTCATCGACTGTCCGATTGATCGGCTGGGTTTCCGAGGTGCGGCAGATTGCCCTGAAAGAGGAGGGCATAGACCTTAAGGGTCATGCCCGACGATTGAAGGGCAAGGTGCCGTGCCTCGGGAAGCCAGACAATTACGCGGACGGCTCCTGCTGCGTAATGCAGTGGATGTTGCCGCCGCCGAAGACGACCTGCTCGGACTGGACGCCGACGCACTTGTAGACGCCCTCGCCCCAGACCTCGTCATAGATCTTCTGGAGCGTGTCGACGGCCAGCTGGTCGTTCTCGTCGCCGTACTGCGGGACGATGACGCCGTGGTTGGTGACCAGGTAGTTCATGTAGGACGCGATCAGCGGCTCGTCGGGGACGCGCGGCTCGGCGTTCTCGTCGGCGTCGATGGTGTCGCAGGAGGCCTGGTCCATGAACAGCGGGTTCACGGGCATGCAGAGCTTGTAGACCTTCATCTTGCGGCCCTTGGCGTCAACGGCGTTGGAGAGGGTCTCGTAGGCAGCGTGGCACTGCTCGTAGAACGGATACTCGGGATCGTCGGTCCAGATGCAGGCCATGACGCCCGGAGCGATGAACGTGGCAACGTCGTCGATATGACCGTTGGTCTCCTCGGGGTCGATGCCCTCCTTGACCCAGATGACCTTCTCGACACCCAGGTAATCCTTGAGGTGCTCGTCCATGTAGGCGCGAAGCTCCTCGCTCCAAGGCTCAAACTTCTTGTGGAACTTGGGCCAGATGGACTCGGGATCCTCTTCCTCCTCCAGAACCGCAGAGCAGGTGCGGCCCGGGGAAAGCAGGCACTGGTCGGTCACGACAAGGGTGCCCTCGCCGTCGACGGTGATGGAGCCGCCCTCGAGGATCATGTCGTCGGGACGATAGCGACGGCAGCCGGAGAGCTCAGCCATCTTGAGGGCGATCTGCTCGTCCTTGTCCCACGGAAAGTACAGGCCGTCGACGAGGCCGCCGTAGGCGTTGAAGTGCCAGTGGTTGGCGCGCTTCTCGCCCTTGCCGTTGATGACGTAGGTGGCGGCGGTGTCGCGGAACCAGGCGTCGTCGGTGGTCATCTCGATAACGGTGACGTTCTCGTCGTTCTCGAAGACGGCCTTGCAGTTGGCATAGTCGACCTGGTTGGCGCACATATAGACCGGGGTGAACTCGGAGATGGCGCGGGCGATGGCGGCATACTGCTTCTGAGCCGGCTTGGCGCCGTGGGCCCAGGTGTCGGTGCGGTGGGGCCAGCCCATCCACACGCGATCCTGCGGGGCGAACTCGGCGGGCATAAAGAAGCCGTCGGCCTTGGGGGTGGACTCGGACTCGGTGATCGTACGCATAAGATTTCCTCCAAATCGAACGATCGTTTGCCGCGGGCGGATTACCCGCAGCCTAAAACCAAGAGATAGTGGGCGCCCGTCCCCCGGCAAAGGTCGGGGCGCCCGGTGCCGGTTTTCACGGAGCCGCACCGACGAGCGGCAACGTAACCAAGTGCGTGGAGACAAACGCACGAAGGATACGAGAGAGAGGTTGGGGCGGGCGGTGGTTACCGGAGCTATCGCTCGCCCCCGCCCCAGGAAATAGTGAGCAAATTTGTCGCTTTGGGCACGCCCTCGAAGAGGCTAGAGTGCCTGGAGTCGGGAGCGACAAGCCCGACGAAGCGCACGTTGGTACGCGAGGAGGGTTGGAGCCCCAGAACCGGGTGCTCTAGTTCTCCTCGGCCTCGGCGGCCTCCTCAGCGAGACGCTGAGCTGCCAGCTCGGGAGTGAGGCCCTTGTACTCGGTCTCGCGGCCCTTAGCGCTGACGACGCGGACAACCTCGCCGATGAGCAGAAGCACGATGAAGATAACGATCATCGGGAGCTTGTCGCCAATTTCAGCGGCAGAGAACGGCACCAGCGTTGCAACGATGGCCAGGATCAGCTCGATGCAAGGGATGGCCAGCATGACCTTCATCATGGCACCCTTAAACGGGAACGTGAAGATGCGCTCGCGGTCGGGGTCGTTCTTGCGAAGGTTGAGGAACGCCGGGAACATCGGGATGTAGGTCAGCAGCAGGAAGACGACGGAGGTGCCGAAGAGCATCCAGAAGACGCCGTTGGAGATGGCATCGATGGGAACGAGCTGCAGGCACAGCACCAGGGAGGCAACGACGGCGTTGACCAGGTTGGCACCGTTGGGCATGTCGTCATCAGAGATCATCGAGGCGAAGACCTTGGGCATGTTGCCGTGCTCGGCAGCGTAGCGAGCAACGGAGTTAACGCCGAAGGACCAAGCAGCCATGTTGGCGAACAGGGTGATCAGGAAGGCAATGCAGATGACCTTAAAGATCATGGAGTCGCCCACCATGGTCTGGACTGCATAAATCATGCCGTAGTCGGGGTCGATGGAATCGGCCGGCACAGCAGCGCCGATGCCAAAGCCAGCGAACAGGTAGATCACGGCGATGGACAGGCCACCGACGATGATAGCCTTGGGAATATCGCGAGCGGGATCGGCCATGTCATCGGTCATGGTGCAGATGACCTCGAAGCCCATGAAGTTAAAGATGATGATCGACAGGTAACCGAGAGCGTTGGTGTTGGTGAGCTCGGGCAGGAAGGTGGCAGCGGACATGTCGTTCGCAAAACCGTTCTCCATGGCATACCAAATGCCCAAAGCGCCAACGATAACGGCGACGGCGACCTTGATGATGGCGCCACCGTTAAGGACCCACTCGGAGTCGGCCGCCTTGGAGCGGCCCATGAGGTAGACGATCCACACAAAGGCAAGATCGATACCCATCTTGGCGATCAAGTTGAACTCAACGCCAAAGACCATGCCCAAAATGTCGGGGAACATGGTAGCCAGCGAGGCAATCCACAGCGGGTAGTTGACCCAGTAGTAATACGAGATGCGGGCGCCCCATTTGTCGCCCAGGCCATCGCGTACCCAGTCGTAAATGCCGCCCTCGCCGTCATAGGTGGTGCCGAGCTCGGCAACAACCATGCCATAAGGAAGCAGGAAGGTCAGGATCAGGAAGATCCACCAGAAGAACTGCTGGTTGCCAATGGCAGCAGCAGGAGCGGCGGCCTCGCAAACGAAGACGACGCAGATGATGGTCGAAATGACCGTCAAAAAGGAAAGCTTTTTCTTTCCGTCGCTCATGATGAGCTCCTTCGCTCAGTCTTGGACAGATCCGAGGCCCAAGGTACTAAGGCAATTGCCTGAGCCTCGGTGAGCGGGCGACAGGAGACGAGCATCCGCCGCCCGCAAACGTGCGTTTAGCAGGCTTAAGGCTTAGAGCTGCTCGAGAGCCTCGAGAGCGGCGTGAAGCTCGGCCTTGGCGGAGTACTCGACACCCTCGTCGTTGAGCGGGGTGCGCTTGCCCAGGGCAGCGAGGAGAGCACGGATGGAGTGCTTGCGGTTCTCGGCCTCGACCCAGCACAGGGAGCGCTCGGGATCGTCCATAACCTCGTCGACGACTTCCTCGTTGCGAGTGGCCGGCAGGCAGTGCATGAACTTGGAGTTGGGGCCGGCGAAGTTCATCATGTCCATGGTGACCTGATACTTGGGGTAGAACACGTCCATGTAGTTCTCGCCCGAGACCTCCTCGTCGTACAGGCCATACCACACGTCGGTGTAGATGAAGTCGGCGCCCTTGATGCACTCGATGTCGTCGGAGATGACGACGGAGCCGCCGGAGACCTTGCAGTTCTCCTCGGCGATGGCCATCATCTGCTTGCCGAACTCGGCGCGCTCCTCAACGGTGCCAACGTGCAGGCCGCCGTCGGGGATCTGGTGGCCCTTGGGTCCAAACTGGACAAACTTCATGCCGACCTTGGAGGCGATGAACATGAGGGAGACGCAGACCTGGGTGGCGTCGCCGATGAAGGCCAGGGTGCAGTCCTCGATCTTCTTGCCCTCGGGGAGGTTCTCGAGCATGGTCATGAGGTCGCCCATCTCCTGCGTGGGATGGTTGAACTCGGACATGCCATTGATGACGGGCACAGCGGAGCCCTCGGCGAGGCCGACGACGTCCTTGTGACGGTCAACGCGAGCCATCATGATGTCGAGCAGCGAGCCCATAACGCGAGCGGTGTCGCCCAGGGACTCGTGACCGCCGAGCTGGATGGTGCCAGGGCCATAGAACTGAGCATGGCCGCCGAGGTCGGTCATAGCGGTCTCGAAGGAAAGACGGGTGCGGGTGGAAACCTGCTGGAAGATCATGCCAAGGCTCTGGTTGCGGAGCAGGTGCGGATAATAACCGTCAACCTTGATGGCCTTCTTCATTGCCAGGCCAAGATCCTCGATAGCCAGGATCTGCTCTTTGGTGAAGTCGTTGGTGTCGATGAAATCCTTAGGCAGCGCCATGTCGATTCCTTTCCGCCGGTCGTGCCGACTATTGCTATGAGGCGCTCGAACATCACGCCTCGTGTTGACAAGACCATCATTCACCCGTATGCAATTTTTACCTAGTTTATTCGGGATTAAAGACCGTTCACGGAGTTACACCCCCTCTAAACCAATATAAACCCGCAGGTAGCCAGCTTGCAGGGGGTTTACTATCTAGAACCGCGAACGGTATACGGCTATGCTGTATCTCGGCGCCTAATCCGCAATGGAACGAAGGGTTGAGACGTCTATATCCCACAAGGTATACAGGGCTCGGCCATAGATGAAATGAGATGGGACGGTGGCAGATGAACACCCTGATGTTCTTCTATACCCTAGCTATACTCGTGATCTGTATTGTGACGGCAGTGCTTTCGCTTGCCGCCTATGCCTCGTCTCGTCGACGCTTCTTTATCTATGGCAGCGGCGTTTTTATTTGCTATGCCATCGAGATGACCGAGATCTTCTTTTTTGAATACACGTTGCAAAACCAGAGTTTTCCAGCCAGCGACTATTACTCAATTACCATGCCTGTGTTGCGGACCCTTGTGGCGACCGCTTCACAAGCTTTTATCTGGCTCATTGCCATGGACTTGCTCGACAAACATTCAAAAAAGCAGTTTGTTATTCCCGTCGCAACGTTCTTCCTGAGCGAGCTGCTGGTCATTGTCGCTGTCCCCTACGGCCCCATGCATCAATGGCTCTACTACACGATGCGTCAGGTATTCCTTGTATTTGTGGGACTGTATATCTTTTGGACGGCGCATAAAAGCACGCAGGTCGAGCTTAAGGCGCGCGTCAACAATCAACGAAAGCACCTCATTATCGGCGCCATTCTGGTCGGGTGCATCGTTGCCGAGGATTTCTACAACATCCTTGTTGTTCCCATGAGCCTGGCACCCTCTTGGCTGCAGCTGTACCTGTCCGAGCGCAACTTTAGCGAGAACATCTTTGCGTGCTACTTTGCGATTCTGCTGATCATCTATGCCTATCACGTGCTTTCGATTCGCATGCAGGAGGCGCCCGAGGAAAAGAACGTCAGCGATCTTGATCGACACATCGAAGAGCAGATGCCCTTCTATCGCAACGCCTACAAGCTCTCCAACCGCGAAACCGAAGTCATGCGTCTGGTTGTGTTGGGCAAATCGAACCAAGAGATCGCTGACGAGCTCTTCCTTGCCGTGGGCACCGTCAAGACCCATATCCACAACATCCTGGTCAAAACTGAGCAGCAAAACCGCACGACGCTCATCCTCCACTTTTGGAAACGATAACCTACCAAAAAGGGACAGGTTTATTTTGGCAGGTTTTATCTGGGCAAATGCCAAAACCGCCGCGAGGGAGCTACTTTCCCTCGCGGCGGTTTTCTAGCAGTAAAACCAAGTGAGTAGGCTTTTGGCGGGATGCCGAGCACGCCCCAAAACACCACCGCCCTGACCTGCGGTTTTATTGAGCGTTTGGCGCGGTGTGCTCGACAAGTCCAAAAAAGTCTACTCACTTGCATCTGAGAGGCATCCGATAGACAAAAAACCGCCGCGAAAAGGGTCCGGACCCCGTTCGCGGCGGCTGTTCGCGTTGGTTTTGCGACGGTTTTGCCCGCTTGTTACTCGCTGTAGCGGGTGGCGATGGCAGCTTGTACCATGCCGGCGCTCATGAGGTACGTCACCAGGAAGTAGCCACCATAGGCTGCCAGGAAGATCGCACAGGTGAGGCCCACGGTGCCGCCGATGCTCATATTTCCGAATATGCTCACCAGCTCGATGATCACCTTAAGTGCCACAAAGGAGTGCGCTAGGCCCACTGCCAGCGGGAACAGGAAGAATACCGCTTGCTGCGCCATCACCGAATGGCGAATCTGGCGGTCGTCGCAGCCGATCTGTGCCAGCACACGATAGCTGCGGCTGCCATCGGCCACGTTGGAGAGTTGCTGGATCGACAGAATCGCCGCGCATGCAACGACCAATACAAAGCCGATGTAGATGGCTAGGTAGCTAACAAGACCGTTCATTTGCGCTGCTTGCGTGTACATCTCGGAGCGTGTGATGAAGGTTCCCCACGACCCCGGCTTCTTGCCGTCAACGAGCAGATCGTCGAGCAGAGTGTATTTAATGCTCTCGTCTGCCTCGGTCGTATCCATCCCCTGTTTGTAGTTAACGAGCAGGCTACTGGAATACGGCTGCAGATTAAGTTGGGACAACAGCTCGTCGGCAACGACGACGGTACCCGGATTACTGCCCATCGCCGAGTTGGCGATGGCCGCCGTATCTTCGTCCGACTTATCGGTTGCGGGCTTGAGCGTATGCCCGCCCAAGGTAAGGGCATGGCCACCAGCCATATACTTGGTGTACAGGTCGACCAGCTCGCCGCCCATATCACACGTGAGCAGATACTGGTCGTGACCGATGTGCACCGGCTCCTCACCCATCATCTGACGCAGTTTGTTGTACTGGCTCGCCGGCGTCACAAACAGACCCATCGTATCGGCATTGCTACCCCCGAACGCCTTGGGAAGCTTTTCGCCCATGATCTTGCACATCTCACTTGGGGTCACCGAAGGATTCGAGCTGCCAAACGGGTAACTCAGATACGAATCGATCTGCACATGCTCACCGGCAACATCGGCGATATCGACCTTCTTGCCGGTCTCGTCGTTGTTGTCCGCCGAACTGTCCCTGCCGTGCCATGCGGGGTACAAATCGACCGTTGTATCGGCCGGCACCATGCGATCGGCTTCATCAGACGGATTGACGTACTCTTTGTAGTAGTCGAACGTATCGGGCGTGTAATAGACATACGTCTGAGACACATCAACAGGGTTATAGCGCCCCAGGTTTTCGTTCATCACGTTGGCAATCGACATACCGCACGTCACCGAGGTGATGGCCAAAAACAGGAGCATCGCGATAACGCCCATCGAAAAGCACACCGTGTTGACCTTGGCCGCAAGCTGGCGCACGGTAAACATGTTGAGGCCGCGCCAATACACGCCGCGCAGGCTCTGCAGCAGCTTGATGAGCATGCCCGAGAGTCCCCAGAACAGGGCAAAGGTGCCAACTGTAACCATAGCGGTCGTAATACCAAACTGGTTCATGGCCTCTTGCAGCTTGCTGTCCGTCGCGGTTAGCGGGAACCCATCACGTAGCAGACGGTAATAGGCCACGCCCACAAGCACCGCGCCCACGGCAAAGATGGCAATCGCGATCCAGGGGTTGCGTGTCTTGATGCTCTCGTTGCGACGCTCGGCACCCATAAGCTCGATGAGTTTGGTACGACGCACGGCGCGAAGGTTCAGCAGTAGCGTGAGCACAAACATTACGAGCATGCAGGCAAGGGTCAGATTGAACGCATGCACCGAGAAAAAGAAGTGGAAATTGGCGATCTGTGTTTTAAAGAGCGAGGCCGTAAAGAACGTCATGAGCTGGGAGAGTCCCACGCCCAGCACAATGCCGGCGACAAAGGCCACGACCGACACTATCACGGTCTCGAGCGCCATGATCGTGGCGACGCGCCCGCGCCCCATGCCGAGCACCTGGTACAGGCCAAACTCCTTTTTGCGGCGTTTCATGATGAAGTTATTGGCATACACCATCAAAAAGGCCATGACACCGGCCAAAAAGTACGTCAGGTCGCCGAGCATGCTGCCCATTACCTGCGCCAAGCCCTTTTCATCGATTCCGGCGATGTCGACCTGCATCGAGATGGTGTTAAAGGCATAGAAGACCGTGACGCCCAGGGTGAGCGTCAAAAGGTAGACGAGGTAGTCGCGGCCGGCACGGCGGACGTTGCCCCAAGCGAGTTTACAGAGCATCGGAGCCCTCACCGCCCATCATGGCAACGACCTCCATAATGCGGTCGAAGAACTCTCGGCGGTCGGTGTCGCCGCGGCGCAGCTCGGTGAAGATCTTGCCGTCGCGGATAAACAGCACGCGGCTCGTGTAGCTGGCGGCAAAGCTGTCGTGCGTGACCATGAGCACCGTGGCGCGCAGGCGGCGATTGAGGGCCTCTAGGCTCTCGAGCAGCAGGCGGGCGCTCTTGGAATCGAGGGCGCCGGTGGGCTCGTCGGCCATGATCATGGTGGGGTCGGTGACGAGCGCGCGAGCCGCGGCAACGCGCTGCTGCTGACCGCCGGACATCTGGTAGGGATACTTGTCGAGCACCTGACTGATGGACAGGCGCGCTGCCACATCCTGCACGCGAGTCGAGATTTCTGCCGAGTTTGTGCGGGCGATGGTGAGCGGCAGGGCGATGTTCTCGCGTGCCGTGAGCGTATCGAGCAGGTTGGAGTCCTGGAAGATAAAGCCGAGCTCCTCGCGGCGGAACTGCGAAAGCTTAGCCTGCTTCATGCGTGTTACGTCCTGCCCGTTGATGCGGATGGTACCGCTCGTGGCGCTATCGATGGTCGACACGCAGTTGAGCAACGTCGACTTGCCCGAGCCCGAAGCGCCCATGATGCCAACAAATTCGCCGCGGTTGACGGTAAAGCTGACGTCGTTGAGCGCGCGGGTCACGTTGCCCAGCGCTCCATATACTTTTTCGAGATGCGCGACCTCCAGTACCGGGGTCGCCATGTGCGTGGTTTGCATACCGAGTCCTTTCTTGCGATTAGTCTACGGCATCTATAGTCGCAAGAAGACGAGTCGGCTACCATCGATATGGCTTACGCTTGCCTTACCGTTGTGTAAGGTACGGGTAGCTACCCTGCCACGTGTTGATATTGAGAGAGGACTCCTGTTGAAGACTGTTCATGTTGCCGCTGGGATCATTCGCAAGGAAGGATCTGACGAGCTGCTTGCCGTACAGCGCGGCTATGGCGACATGCAGGGACTTTGGGAGTTCCCCGGTGGCAAGCTCATGCGCGGCGAGACGCCCGAGGACGCCGTGCGCCGCGAGCTCATGGAAGAGCTGCAGGTGAAGGTCAACAACCTGCGCGATTTCTACACCGTTGAGTATGACTACCCCGATTTTCATCTCTCCATGGAGTGCTACTACTGCTCGCTGGCTAAAGAGTCCGACGAGCCCCAGAAGCACGACCGCCAGCTCGATATCCGCTGGATTCCGCGCACTTCGCTTGCCACGGTGGAATGGATGCCCGCCGATAAGGGGCTTATCGATGCTCTGATTGAGTTGAAGGAAGATCGGCTTGAGGCCAACGGCACTGCCAACGACGCCGAGGCCACCACGACCGACGAGCCCGCCACCAAACCCAAGCGCGCACCGAAGCGCCGCAGCAAAAAGCGTCCCAAGCCCGGTCTGCTCGACGGCATCGACACCTCGGACCTTTCCGCCGACGAACGTGAACTCGTGCGCCGTCGCGCCGCTATAAAAAAGTCCATGAAGGGCAACAAGCGCGCCAACACCAAGCCCGAGCTGCTCGTTCGCCAGCGCCTGCGCGCCGCAGGCCTTACGGGATACCGTCTGGAATGGAAGGTGCCCGGAAAGCCCGACATCGCCTTCCCCGGGCGCAAAATCGCCATCTTCGTCAACGGCTGCTTTTGGCACCGCTGCCCCAAGTGCAACCCCAGCCAGCCCAAGCGCAACGTTGAGTTTTGGGAGGCAAAGTTCCGTCGCAACGTCGAGCGCGACCGCGCTGCCGTGGCAGCACTCACTCAAATGGGCTGGACGCCCATAACCATCTGGGAATGCGAACTCAAAAAGGACCGCATCGACGCCACGATGGAAAAGGTCATCGAACAAGTACGTGCCGCTGCACCGCAGCGCTAGGAACGAGCCGTCCACACGCCCCACACAGGCGAGCCACATCCGCGCCACAAACCTTAGAAAGCCCTTAAGCTCAAAACCTTTCAAGAGTGTTACTCAATAGCCTTGACCTGCGGTTTCATCGTAACACCAAACCAGGTTAAGCCTTTCTTTAGCGCTTCTTTGCAGCAACCGCGGCATAATACTGCCAGCGCACGGGACCTAGCAGCACACCCCGTGCGCAATCTTTTGGTGGACATCGAGGAGGCCGCATAAGCATGCATTCTTCCAACGACGCAGCACAGCAGCCATCCCTAAATCATGCAGACCTTTTCTCCTTCCCCCCGACACAGAGAGACGGCCTCCTCGACTCCCCCACCACAAAAGCCAAACGCTCAACCGACCAGAGCCACAACTTGCGAGCATCGTTCGAAAGGCTCCAAGCATCCCTAGACAAGGCGTTCCCCGAACAGGCAAGAGCAATCTAAGCCCATCGCGCTTTATACTGATGCCATGCGAAACATGGATCACATAGAATTGCACCGCGGAGGACGCGAGGAAGCGTTTCCCGAGACCGCCGAAGACTGGCCCTATATTGCCGAACGCGCAGAATTCGCTCGCTATCCGGGCAATTCCGTCCCCTGGCACTGGCATTCCGAAGTTGAGCTTTTCTACATGGAGCAGGGAGCGATTGACTATCGAACGCGCGCGGCTCATGAGCACGTACGCTTTGAGGAAGGGTCCGCCGGCTTTATCAACGGCGGCGTTTTGCACAGCACGCTGCAATCACCCAATTCGGCACCAGCCATTCAAATGTTGCATATCTTTCAGCCGTCGATGCTCGGCGATCCCACGGGACGTCTCCAAAAGCGCTACATCAACCCATTGCTTCAATGTCGAGGCGTCGATGTGCTCAAATGGTCGCCCACCAACCCCGACGATATGCCCTTTATCGATTTGCTAAAGAGTTCCTTTAACCACGACCTTCAACGGCCGCAGAACGAGATGGCGCTTCGGAATAGCTTGTCAGAGCTCTGGATTCAGATTTACGCCAAGGCCGAACCGCTCTTTGCCTCCGACAACGCCTCTTGGATGACCAACCGCGACGTACAGTTCAAGGCAATCCTGGACTATATCCGCGCAAACTATGCAGCCGCTATAGATGTGCCCCAGATGGCATCTGCAGCCGGCGTAAGCGAAAGAGAGTGTTACCGCATTATCGAAGCTTGCGCAGGAACGACCCCGGCGGCATATCTGCGCGCATACCGCGTAAACCGTGCTTGCGAACTTTTGGCACACACCACGCGAACGGTCCAGACAGTCGCGCGCCAATGCGGCTTTGCGACAGCAAGCCATCTTGGCCAGGTATTTAAAGAACAAATGGGGTGCACTCCTTCGAGCTATCGAGCAGCGAGGCAGAATCTCGATAGCACCAGGCAGAAATCCCGCTAGCCTTTCTTCTGTCACCGCATCAAACTTGCAGGCAAACAACAGAGAGGAGCAACCATATGAAGCACTTTGACCATATCGTATTTGACGTTGATGGGACATTGGCAGATACAGAAGAAAGCGTTCTATCATCGCTTGTCCAGATTGTCCAAGAAGAGACCGGCAAAACGCTCCCCCGACACGAGCTTGAATTTGCCCTCGGCATACCCGGCAAGGATGCCCTTGAGAAACTTGGAATCTACTCGCAGGCAACGTTGAATCGTTGGTGCCAAGTTGCTGCCAGCTTTAAAAGCACCATCAGCCTGTTTCCAGGCTTGCTTGAAGTCATCGCAACACTCGCCAACAACGGCTGCAAACTTGGCATCGTCTCCTCACGTGCGCGCGACGAATACACAGACGAAATTGCACCCCTTGGCTTCGATAAGTTTTTTGAACACATCATCCTTGTCGAAGACACAACCGAACATAAACCCGCACCCGCTCCCATGCTCGAATATCTCCGGCGTACGGGCGCGAATCCTGGCAACGTCGTCTACGTTGGCGACACCGTCTACGACGAACAATGCGCAACTTCGGCAGGGGTCAGTTTTGCCCGAGCAGCATGGGGATCACACCAAGATATCCCAAACGCCACCTACAACCTCAAAACCCCCAACGACCTACTAACCCTAACAACCAAATAACCCACGCGTCCCACCCATTCAGCCCCAACGCCACAAGGGCGATTGAGCAGGACGGTTTGGGCGGGTCCCGTACTTAGTTTCCAAAATCATTCCGCAGCGCGAAGGCCCCCGTTGTCAACGCTTCGAAGAAGCGAGACAACGGGGGCCTTCATGCGCGAGGACGTTTTGGAAACTAAGTACGGGACCCGCCCAAACCGTCCGGTGGGATCAGAGTACCCTTGTTGTTACTCTGCTTTGCCCACAGAGTTGAGGTTGGTCATGCGGATCTTAACCAGCTCGGTGATCTCACGCATGCCCTCCTTGGCCGGCTTCTTGGGATCGAAGCAGGCGGGGTTCTCGGCCATGTAGGCCATGAAGCCCTTGGTGTAGGCCTGACGCAGCTCGGTGGCGTAGTTAACCTTGCAGATGCCGTTCTTCACAGCCTCGGCAACCTGCTCATCGGGCACACCAGAGGTGCCGTGCAGAACCAGCGGCACGTCGACGGCGTCGCGGATGGCCTTGACCACGGACTGCTCGATGTGCGGATCGCTCGTGTACACACCGTGGCTGGTGCCAACGCCAATTGCGAGGGAGGTGCAGCCGGTACGCTCGACGAACTCCTTGGCCTCGGCCGGATCGGTGTAGGGGCTCTCGCCCTCAACCGCGGGACCGTCGTCCTCCTTGCCGCCAACCTTACCGAGCTCAGCCTCGACGGGCACGCCCATGGCGCGGCCAGCATCGGCGACGGACTTGGTCAGGGCAATGTTGTCCTCGAAGGACTCGTGCGAACCGTCGATCATGACAGAGGTGTAGCCCGTGCGGAAAGCCTGCATGCAGCGGTCATAGCCATCGCCGTGATCGAGGTGCAGAGCGACGGGCACGGAAGCGCGCTCGGCGGCAGCCTTGACCATGCCGTAGAAGTAGTCCAGACCAGCGGTCTTGATGGTGCCCGGGGTGGTCTGCATGATGACGGGGGACTTGGTCTCCTCGGCAGCGGCCAGAACGGCCATAACAAACTCGAGGTTCTCGACGTTGAACGCGCCGACGGCGTAGTGGCCGGCCTGAGCGTCCTTGAGCATCTTTTCGGTGGTAACAAGTGCCATGAGCGTTTGCTCCTCTCCCTCGCCCGCATCTGGACATCGGGCGTAGTTGTTCACAAGGCGTTTTACCTTGCGTTTTGCTGCGCTCATTGTATGAAAATCGACGGCGTCGCACGTATGAGATATCACCGGCACACAGGTCAAGACACTCGTTTTTGAAAAGCAAACGGAAGGGATTCGCGCCGGATCCCTCTATACGACATTGCAGTTTTCAAGCGAATCATCTTTCTTTTATAGAAAAGATAAGTAATCGAAAGGCGTTTTCTTACTCAAAAAGAAAATGAACGAAAATGGACTCAACACAATTCCTGCAAATTTCAGTTGAGGATGGAGCAGCTATGGCCCATGCAACAACCCGAGCCTTCGCCGATGAGCGTCGTGCCGCCATCATGGAGATGCTTGAGCATAATGCCTCGGTGCAGGTAGCAGAAATCGCCCAGACCTTTGGTGTGTCCTCCGTTACCGCCCGTGCCGACCTAGACGCGCTCGCCGAGTCCGGCAAGCTGCGCCGCACGCATGGTGGCGCTGTGTCGCTCCAGAAGCGACTGACCGTATCCACCCAGGATCGCCGTATCAACGTCAATGTTGCCGCCAAGCAGGCCATCGCACAAAGCGCCATTGAACTCGTCGGCAACGGTGACACCCTGCTCGTCGACTCGGGCACCACCGCTCTCGAGTTTGTCCGGCTCCTCGACCAGCACGATGGCATCACCGTCATCACGGCCGACATTACCATTGCCGATTACATCGACGAGAGCATGCCCTCGGTCGATGTCGTCATGCTGGGCGGGGCACTGCGCAAAGGTCATCGCTATCTGTACGGCCCACTTACCATGCAGGCGCTCCAAATGGTCCACGCCGACCTTGCCGTCATGTGCCCTGGAGCTTTTGTTCCCGGCTGCGGCTTTACGACCGACTTTCCGCAGATGGCCGAGACCAAAGCGGCTATGGTCGGTGCCGCCCGTCAAAGCGTCGCCCTCATGGACGCCAGCAAGGTTAACGGACGCGGCATGTACCGCTTTGCCAAGCTGACCGATGTCGACACCATCGTGATGGACCGTGATCCCGATGGCGCCGTCGCCACCTCAATCGCCGAGACCGCCGACGACGCCCGCCCAAATCTCGTCATCGCCGGCGCTTAAACAAAAACCACCACAAAGGTGCCTGTCCCCTTTGTGGTGGTTGTGATGGTTGAGCGTCAAAAGTGAACGTGTCGCTACTTGGAAAGCTCGTCGGCGAGGGCCTCGATCTGAGCGCGCGAGGCGTCGTTGAGCGAACCCAGCACGGTCACCTTGTTCTGCGCCAGAGTGATGTCCTTCATGCCCTCGAGTTCCTTGGTCATAACCTTGGCAGCGGTGGGCGCCCAAGAGCCGGCCTCGACGAGTGCCACCGTACGGTTCTGATAGGCGTGCTCGGCAAGCGTATGGATAAAGGTGCTCATGAACGGGAAGATCTCGCCCTGATAGGTGATGGAGGCGAGCACCAGACGGTCATAGCGGAACGCATCCTCAACGGCCTCGGCCATATCGTCGCGTGCCAGGTCAAAAACGGAAACCTTCTGGCCGCGAGCCTCGAGCGCAGAAGCGAGCTCCTCAACAGCAGCCTTCAGATGGCCATACACGCTCACATAGGCGATCGTGATGCCCTCGTCCTCGGGCTGATAGCTCGACCAGGTGTTGTAGGTGTCGAGGTAATAGCCCAGATTCTCGGTCAGCACGGGGCCGTGGAGCGGACAGATAATCTGAATGTCCAGGTCGGCGGCCTTCTTGAGCACGGCCTGCACGAACTTGCCGAACTTACCGACGATGCCAAAGTAGTAGCGGCGCGCCTCGCAGGCCCAGCCTTCCGGGTCCTCGATGTCGTTGGCGCCGAACTTGCCAAAGCCGTCGGCACTAAAGAGCACCTTGTCGGTAGACTCGTAGGAGAAGATCACCTCGGGCCAGTGCACGTTGGGGGCGCAGACAAACGTTAGGCTGTGGCCACCCAGGTCGAGCACGTCGCCCTCTTTGACGACTATCTTACGCTCGGGGTAGTCGGTGCCAAAGTAGTTGACCATCATGCGGAAGGCGCCCATGCTGGCCACAATCTGTGCCTGGGGATAGCGCTCCATAAAGGCGGCGATACCGGCGGAGTGATCGGGCTCCATGTGATGGACGACCAGGTAGTCGGGCGTACGGCCATCGAGCGCGGCCTCGAGGTTGCCGAGCCATTCGTCGACAAAACCGCCATCGACTGAATCGGCGACAGCGATCTTTTCGCCCAAGATAACGTAGCTGTTGTATGCCATACCGTTCTCGGACACGTCGTACTGGCCCTCGAACAGGTCAATGTCGTGATCGTCGACACCGATGTAGCGGATATCCTTGGTGATCTCCATCAGGCAAAGCCTCCTAGATAGACAAAAGAACCCGTCTATCATAACACTCGGCAGTATCCCAGCTGTTATCTGCCGGCATCCATACCGATTGTTATTGAAATACGATAAATCGCCGTTTACCTGCGCAAACTATGCGCGCGGTATCGCCGTGCTATGTCGAATAATGAGCTGGCCGGGAATACGAATGGCAACGGTTTTGCCCGCCGTACCCGCCTCGGGAACCGCATGCTCGAATACCTCGCGTCCGCGCTGATGTAGATCAAATCGCACGGTCGTGAGCTCGTTGTGTGCCACAAAATCATCGAGCGAATCATCGACGCCCACCACGCTCACGTCCTCGGGCACGCGCAAGCCACTATCGCGCAGCGCTGCAATTGCGCCGTTTGCCATCTGGTCGTTTGCCGCGTAAATCGCCGTCATGGTGCGGTCGTGCTCGGCCAGATATCTGCCGGCCTCGTAACCGCTGTTGGCAGACCAGTCGCCCTCGAGCGGCGTCTGCGGCTTAATGTGCCTACGCTCGAGCGCATCCTGCCAACCGGCTCGACGAAATTGCTCGTCGACCGAGAACGACGGGCCGCCAATATAGCGAATTTGCTCATGCCCCAGCTCAAACAGGTGATTCATAAGCAAGAGCGAGCAGCCGTAATGATCGGAGTCTACCGTGGTCACCCGCGGGTGCGCGTACATGGTAACGATGACCGTGCCAATGCCCGGCAGTGGATCAAACGTCTCAAAATCGGGCGCCATACGGCTCATGCCGATAATGATGCCGTCCACAGGCAGCGCGGCCATACGACGCGTTGCCTCGGCAAGCGAAAACTCCTCGGTCTTGGACATCTCGACCAGCGTGATGGCGCAATTATGCTCGCGAGCAGCGCTGGCGATGCCGTCGATCATTGAGAGGTTGCCAAACTTGGTGACATCGTTGACGCACAGACCGACCGAATGGTAGCGGCCGTCGCGCAGCGAGCGACCGGCATAACTCGGACGAAAGCCGAGCTCTTGCATAGCGGCCTGCACGCGCTGGCGCGTCTGCTCGTTAACGTTGGGCAAGCCGTTGGCGACGCGCGAAACCGTCTGCTGCGAAACGCCAGCAGCGCGGGCGACGTCGGCCATGGAGACCGGACGCGTACCTGTATCGTTGGACGGGCGCCTTGCCACAGGATCACCTTCACCGTTGCGAGATCTGAATAGCGTGCATGCCGGCCCGGGCAGAAATACACCCCGCGCCGAGGCCCGCTATCGTCGGACGCATGTTAACGTACTCTACTTTTTCAATCCGCAACTCTTCTGCTCTATAAGTCCATACGGCAATACCGTTCACGGCTGAATTTCTACCGATTACCAGATTCTCAAAAAGTGATAAGCGTTGTGTTATGAGTACGTTAACATAGCCCGTAACGTGCGGCATCGTAGATGCTGAGTTCACGCCGCTTCAGATTGTTAACGTACTCACTACGACGGAAAACTCGTCAGTATGCGCCAAGGAAAGGACTCCCATGACCACCCCCGACGAAAAGACACTCGCCACGCTCACCAAGCTGTTCGAGGAGGAGTTTGGGCCCATCGGCGATCGCCAGGTGCTCTATGTGCACGCGCCCGGCCGCTCCGAGATCAGCGGCAACCACACCGACCACGAGGGTGGCCACGTTATCGCCGGCTCGCTCGATGTCGCCGTCGACGGCATCGCCGTGGCAACCGATTCCAACAAGGTTCGCGTAGCCGACGAGGGCTATCCCACGTTTGAAATCGCGCTCGACACGCTAGACGTTCAGGAGTCCGAGAAGGGCACGTCCGCAAGCCTCGTCCGCGGCATGGCCCACGAGATTGCAGCCCTTGGCGTTGAGCCCCACGGCTTCGACTTTGCCTTTACCTGCTCCGTCCCCTCGGGCGGCGGTCTTTCCAGCTCTGCCGCCGTCGAGGCCGCGTACGGTCGCGCCATGGAAACCCTCTGGGGCGCACCCGCCATCGAGCCCGTCGCGCTCGCGCAGATGAGCCAGCGCACCGAGAACAACTATTACGGCAAGCCCTGCGGTCTGATGGACCAGGCCGCCGTGTGCCTGGGCGGCCTTGCCTACATGGACTTTGAGGACCAGGCTCAGCCTAAAACCCAGAAGCTCGAGCTCAACTTTGAGGATCACGGCTATGCGCTCGTGCTCGTTAAGGTCGGTGCCGACCACGTGGCCGCCACCGACGACTACGCCGCCGTTCCGCGCGAGATGCAGGACGTTGCCGCCGAGTTTGGCAAGGCACGCCTGTGCGAGGTCGACGTTGCCGATTTTGACGCCAGGCTCCCCGAGCTGCGCGCCAAACTGGGCGACCGTGCCTGCCTGCGCGCCGTTCACTACTGGTACGAGAACGGCCTGGTCGACAAGCGCTGGGCAGCTCTGAACGCCGGCGACATCGACCAGTTCCTGGTCCTGACGCGCGAGTCCGGCGCCAGCTCTGCCATGTACCTGCAGAATGTTGTTGCCAAGCTGGGTTCCGAGCAGCCTTCCATGTATGCCCTGGCGCTGGCCGAGCACGTGCTCGACGGCCGCGGCGCCGTCCGTATCCACGGTGGCGGCTTTGGTGGCACCATCCAGGCCTTCGTGCCGCTCGACCTGGTCGACACCTTCATTGCCAAGATGAACGGCTGGCTGGGCGAGGGCTCTGCCCGTCACTACGCCATCTCTGACAAGGGGGCTTACGCGGCATGGCTGTAATGACTGACGTGCGCGAGGCCGCACAGAACCTGATCGAGTACGCCATCCACCGATCGATGATCGGCCAGGACGACCGCATCTGGGCATACAACACCATTTTGGAGTGCATCGGCGCTACGGGGCCCGCGCTCGATATGGCCTGGGCGCTCCAGGTTGAGAAACTCTCGCTCTTGCACCCCGATACCTTGCCCGACTTTGACCTTGAAGGCACGCTTGCCGCGCTTTCCGAGACCGCCGTTGCCAACGGCACCGCCGAGGACACGGCGTCGGGCCGCGACCGCATCGCCATGCGCATCATGGGCGCGCTCATGCCGAGGCCTTCGGTTGTAAACGAAGAGTTCAACGGACGTATGGGCGTCAACGAGCCCCGCGCCGCAACCGACTGGTTCTACGGCCTGTGCTGCGACGCCGGCTACGTGCGCCGTGCCGCCATCGCGCGCAACATCAAATGGAGCACCCCCACCAACTGGGGCGATCTTGAGATCACTATCAACCTGTCCAAGCCTGAGAAGGACCCGCGCGATATCGCCGCGGCAGGTGTAGCCAAGAACACGGGCGAGAAGTATCCCGCCTGCCAGCTCTGCATCGAAAACGAGGGCTATCCCGGACGCTCCGCCGCAGCCGACGGCGGCGCTCCCCCCGCCCGCCAGAATCTGCGCGTTATCCCCATCCAGCTCGACGGCGAGCGCTGGGGTTTCCAGTACAGCCCGTACGCGTACTTTAACGAGCACTGCATTGCCATGAGCTCCGAGCATCGCCCGATGCACGTGGACCGCAAGGGTCTGACCTGTCTGCTCGACTTTGTCGACCTGTTCCCGCACTACTTTATTGGCTCCAACGCCGACCTGCCCATCGTGGGCGGCTCGATTCTTTCGCACGACCACTTCCAGGGCGGTGCGCACGAGTTCCCCATGATGCATGCCGCCGAGGTCTCGCAGTTTAGCGTGCCCGGATTTGACCAGGTCACCGGCACTGTGCTGCAATGGCCGCTCTCGGTGCTGCGTCTGCGCTCGCATGACCGCGCTCAGCTGCTCGACGCTGCTGAGAAGATTATCCTCGCCTGGCGCGAGTGGACCGATGAGTCGGTGGGCGTTATCGCACACACGGCCGACGGCGTGGCCCACAACACCGTGACGCCCGTCATCCGCCGCGTCGATTCCCGCGGCAATGCCGGCGGCGAGATTTACGAGGCCTACCTGGCGCTTCGCTGCAATATCACGACCGACGAGCATCCGCTGGGCGTTTTCCATCCGCATGCCGAGTACCACCACATTAAGAAGGAGAACATCGGCCTGATCGAGGTCATGGGCCTGGCCATTCTGCCGCCGCGCCTGGTTCCCGAGCTTGGCGCTGTCCGTGAGCATCTGCTGGCAGCCAAGGTCGATGCCAGCTACGACCTTGCCGGTGCGCTCGAGGGCGATGATCTTTGCCGCAGCCACGCCGCATGGGCTGAGGACGTCTTTGCCCGCCGCGCCGACGAGCTTACGGCCGACAACGCCATCGATATCCTGCACGAGGAGGTCGGCGTGGTGTTTGGCCACGTGCTCGACAACGCCGGCGTCTTTAAGTGGGACGAAGCAGGACGCGCCGCCCAACAGCGCTTTATCGACTCGCTGTAACGATCCCTTGGGGACGGAGGAAAACGGATCATTTCGTCTTCAAAACAACGGCGCCCGCCGGCAACATCGCCGACGGGCGCCGTTTTATTAGCTAGTCGTTGGGGACGTTCTTAAATGACTAGTCGTTGGGGACGTTCTTGTTTGACTAGTCATTTAAGAACGTCCCCAACGACTACTTGCGACCAGGGCTACGTCGATGTTTTGGCAACGACAGCGAAAACCCGCCAGAGCGAGCAAGGTGCCTTGAAACAAGGCGGCATTGACCTTCTGGTCATGCCGCCGCAGCTGAAAGGCAGATTGCCGCTCTGGCGGGTTTGCAGCGTCGGCTGGTTGCGCGGTTTGGTAAAACCGCGTAACCCTACAGCTCCGTTACTTCAACACTGTTGTAGATCTCGTCCCAGCGGTCCATGACCAGGTGACCGGTCTTGGGATCCATAGCGTTGAGCTTGCCGCAGGTATTGGCGGTCTTGAGCACCGTGACGTCGTCGGCACCAGCCGCAATGGCATGCGCAAAGCCAGCGATGGTCGAGTCGCCGGAACCCGTCGCGTTCACAGCCGCAATCGCGGGCGTCTTGGCGCGGAACGCGCGGCCCTCGTGGAAGCCCACCGAACCGGCAGCGCCCATCGAAACGACGACCCAGGGAATACCGGCAAAGCGGCCATCGGCGGCAAGCGCCTCGCGCAGGGCATCGACATCATCGGTCGTAAAGGACGTACCCAGCAGGCCGTTAATCTCGGTCAGGTTGGGCTTTACGAGCTCAGGCTTAGCGTCGGACTCCAGCGCGGCCTCCAGCGATGCGCCCGAGGTGTCGAGCAGCACCTTGGCGCCCGCCTCTTCGGCGATCTTGACGAGCTCGGCATAGTAGCCGGCATCGACGCCACGCGGCAGCGAGCCCGAAAGCGTCACAACGTCAGCCTTCGCTGCAAGCTCGGCGAACTTGGCCGTAAAGGCCTCGAGCTCGGCTGGGACGATCTGTGGGCCGCTCTCCAGCAGCTCGGTCTGATTACCCTCGTGCAGAATATTCAGGCAAATGCGCGTCTCACCGGCGATGGGCACAAAGTCATTCTTGACACCATCGGCATCCATGAGCTCGGCCATATAGGCACCCATGTGCCCGCCAAGCAAGCCGGTTGCAAGTACGTCGTCGCCCAGCTGCAACAGCACGCGGCTCACGTTGAGGCCCTTGCCGCCAGCGGTCTTTTCGGGCGTCACGCGGTTAACATCGTCGATGATCAGCTTGTCGAGCTGATAGCGCGTATCAATCGACGGGTTCATGGTAACGGTCAGAATCATATTGAACTCCTGTTTAGAAAACCGGCCCGCGCCCCCTCACAGAAACGCGAGCCGTCAATTAAAAAGCCGCAGAATGCCGGGTACCGCCAAAACGAAGCACACAAGCTCAGCAAGCAAAAGTGTTATCAGAGCAACTCGCCCGCCAGATGGCTTCGCAGCGTCGACTGGTCTGGTGTTCGGTAGAACGCCGGAACCTCCTTAGTCGTGGTATTCGCCGCGGTCCCACTTCTCCAGGAACTCGTCAAAGAAGTGCGGGTCAGCCTGAGCCTCGGCGTCGGCCTTATTACAGGCATCAATCTTGGCAATCAGGGCATCGTGCTCGGGGGTCTTCTCGTAGGGCTCCTCCAGGAAGGCAAGCATGATGTCAGCCATCAGGAACTCGCCGGTGATCTTGCCGCCAAAGCCCACGATGTTGGCGTTGAGCTCGCGACGGGCATACAGGGCAGAGGTCATGTCGCGAACCAGGGCGCAGCGGGCGCCGGGAACCTTGTTGACGGCGTTGGTGATGCCGATGCCGGTGCCGCACAGGGCCACGCCAAAGTCGGCCTTGCCGCTGGCAACAGCCTCGCCCACGGCCTTACCGTAGATGGGATAGTGCGTACGGGTGTGGCTGTAGGTGCCGCAGTCGAGCACCTTGTAGCCAGCCTGCTCCAGGCGGTCGGCCAGATAGATCTTCTCGTCCGTAACGATATGGTCGCAACCGATTGCGATGGTCTTCTTCATCAGAACGTCCTTTCGTCTGAATTCACAAGTTGAGGTAGAAGTTCGAGTTCTCGGTGGCTCTCGTTAGGCCATCTTGTTGAGCATGTCGACACGGATCTGGTGACGGCCGCCGGCGTACTGGGCGCGCAGGAACTCGCGGGCGATCTTCTTGGCGACCTCGGTGCCCACAACGCCCGGACCCATGGTGACCATGCGCGAGCCGTTGTGCTCGCGGGTCATGTAAGCGGAACGCTCATCGGAAATGTTGGCGACGACCATGCCCTTGATCTTGACGGCGGCCATATAGGAGCCGACGCCGTACTTATCGAATGCGAAGCCCTGAGAATCCTTGTGCTCCAGCAGGTCCTTGGCAACGGCGGTGGCGGAATCGACAAAGTCCGCGGCAGGGGTCTCGGAATAGTCGACGACCTCGTGACCGTCGGCGATGAGCATCTCCTTGATGGACTCCTTCATCGACATACCGTCGGCATCAGAAGCGATTACAACCCTCATGACATCCTCCTTGAGAGATACGCAGGTGCGTAGTTTCTGTTTGGAAGTGTTGAATCGCGTTCAGGTCCGGGCATCTGAATGTGCGGTTCTTCACTGTTCATGTTTATTTGAACACATTCGAACATCAACTGCAAGAATTATTTGTTTATCTTTGTTCTTTTTTGACAAATACCGTTTACGGATGATTGCTGGCCGTTTGAGCCCGGCGCGGACGTAGCGACCGCGTATTCAACAAACAAAAGGGCGGCCGAGAACGTGTCTCGCCGCCCTTCGGCGGTATTCCCCGGTATATACAGCTGTTTTAGCTACTCGGACTGCCCGCCCTTTTTGGCGTGCTTGGACGGAGCGCTCAAGAAACGACCCGTCAAATAGTTCGCCGGGCCGGAAATATCGATCCCCAGCAGCACGTGGCCCAGCCACAGGAACGCCACGAGCACCAGCAGCGGGATAACGCACGAAGTCACGATCATCACGATGACGCCTTCAATCAGATCGGTCACCTGCTGCACGATCTCGTCGGTCATCTGCTTGGCACTGTCGGTCACCGATGTAAGTAGACTCGATGCCCCATCGGTCAGCTGCTCAAGTACATTCTTGTTTTCCGTAGTCTCAGACTTCTTTTCGCTCTTTGTGGAGCTCGTCTTGCTCGCTTCAGTCGCCTTTTGCTCTGTCTGCTCGATACTCACCTGATACGTCTCATCGACCTTTTGCGATACCCACACGCTCGCGGGTACAAGCGCCATGCCGATCATGGCGACCACCAGCACACGCGTTGCCACGCGGCGAATGACTGCGCTCGTGCTCCAGCGTCCGTGAATGCCAAGCGACACCGCGAAGAGTACGAGCGAGAACGGAATCAGGATGCCCAGCCCGACCGACCATAAAATGGTCAGCAGATATTTTTCAAGGTAGAGCACGGCAAGCACGATACCCAAGTTTCCCGAAAGCTGCGCGAGCTGCTCGGCAACTGGCGTTCCTGTATCGCCCGGCAGCGCAGTGATACCCGCAGATAGGGCGACGCACGAGGTTGTGAGCGCCAAAACATTGCCCTTCTTTTGATCGATGACCTCGATGGTGGAGTCCCAAGTCTTGGTATCGGCAAAATGCGGACGAGCTACAAAGCCCGACAACAGCGCCAGTACCACGAGCGCAACGATAAAGCCAATCTGCAGCTTTTTGTTTGCGCACACGACATCGGACAGGCTGGGCTGCAGCTCGGTTACCGTCGTATGCTCGGTTATCTGGACAGGACGCCCATGAGCCATCTCGTGCGCATCTGTCTTTTGAATCAATCCGTTGTCCGGCATTTGGACACCTCCTCATTCCGGCCTGCATTGCGGATGGAAGTATACCCACCCATCGAAAAACCGAACGGGAGGGCGTGCAGAAGCTCCAAGACTGCCCCCAACGACTAGTCGTTTAAGAACGTCCTCAATGACTATCTCGGGATGAGTTGCGGTGGAATAGGGATTGTTTTGCGCCCGCCGGCCCCTATTCAGTCCCCATTTCACCGCAACTTGGAGGAGGACAGAAAAAGCTCTGCCGCGGGTAGCGGCAGAGCTTTTGGAAGGGGACTTGGTTGTGAGGGCTCGTTAGGCGAGCTTGGCCTCGAGCTCGGCGATGCGCTTGTAGGCATCGATGGTAAAGCGGGTCTGCTTCTCCAGGATCATAGTGGTCATGAGAGTGTCCTGAGCGTGAGCCATGATGAAGGTCATCTCCATCTCGCCACCGCCGGCCTCCTGCGAAAGCAGCTTGGTCTGCGTGTCGTGGGCGCCGATAAGTGCATCGCTGGCATCCTTGTGCAGCTGTTCGGCCTTCTCAAAGTCACCCTCGCGAGCAGCATCGAGCGCTGCAAGCAGATCGGTCTGGGCGTCACCTGCGTATGCGACAATCTCGAATCCAACCATCGAGATTTCTTCTTTGGTTGCCATGTTGCGTTCCTTTCACATATGAACCAATGGAGAGCATCGCGTCCGGGCATACGCGCTGCGTTGTGTATGACAGAAACAATAACATTCAAACAAAAAAGAACAGCTCAAAACGTAATTTCGAGCTATGAACGGTCACTTTTCGCCCGTGAACGGTTTTTAAACCAATCTGAACAATATCAAACACAATTATCGGCAACCCAAACAGGACCGCACCCTAACACAAATCGCGCACCGTATCGCCCTCTACTAGCACACCGGGGATCAGCATGTGCTCCACGCCAGACGCACCCCCATCGGCGTCGGCAATCTTGTCGACCGCCCACATGCCGACGCGCTTGTTGTCAAAGCGCACCGTGGTCAGGCGACGGTCGGGCACGATATCGCCCAGGCTGTCATCAACACCCACCACACTCACGTCCTCGGGCACACGCCTTCCGCATGACTCGAGCCCGCGAATGCAGCCGTATGCCATGGCATCGTTGGAAGCATAAATGGCCGTACAGGTCGGATCTTCCGCCAGAGCCTGACCGGCAGCATATCCGCTCTGTGCCGTCCAATCCCCACGGACGAGTCGCGGCGGCTCAATTCCATGCGCGCGCAATGTCTCGCGCCAGCCTTCCTCGCGCCGCATGCCCGAAAGCGAGCGCTCGGGACACGAGATAAAGTGCACGGTTTTGTGCCCCCGCCCCAGCAAGTACTCGACCACCTGGCGCGAGCAATCGAACTGGTCGTTATCGACCGTTGAACAGAGCGGGTGCTCCAGCATCGTAACGAGCACCGTCTGCATGCCGGGCAGCGGCTCGAAGGTGCCAAAGTCCGCTGGCATGCGATTCATGATCACGACCATGCCGTCTACCGGCAGCGCGCTCATACGCGACGATGCGCTCTCGAGGGTATAGGGATGTCCATCTACTTTAGTGAGGGTGATGGCATAGCCATGTTTGTCGGCCGCGGCGGCAAAGCCCTCCATACGGTCGAGGTTGCCGGTACCGGTAATGTTGAACATGGCGACGCCGACGGTCTTAAACTTGCCACGGCGCAGCGACCGACCGGCAAAATTGGGGCGATACCCCAGCTCGCGCATGGCGGCACGCACGCGTTCCTTGGTCTCGGGGCGCACACTGGGCGAATCGTGCACGGTGCGCGAGACCGTCTGCTCCGAGACGCCCGCGAGGCGCGCCACGTCTTTGACGGATACCGATTTTTTAACAGCGGCCATAGGTCGATCTTTCTATGTCAACGATGCCATTAGTGGCACCCTACGCAGTCAAATGAAACGTCTTCAAGTATATCTAACGCCTCCCCCACCATACGCTCACCACCCAAAACCTACCGTTCACCGACATTTTTGCTTCCCCGAACGGCTTTTGTCGCCCAAATGTTAACGTTGCCATTGTGCAAACACAGAGCCACCGGGCGGCTCAAACGTTTACGCGTAAGGAATCGACGGTTCGCAGGCACAGGAACCACCGGTTCGCGTCCTTTTTTGTGTCACAAAATGGCAACGTCAACATTTTAGCAACCGAACGTCAAAAGCTACCATCGTTGCTAACCCACCGACTCTTAGGAGCATTGCATGGAGCAACTCATCGCCATCATCGAAAAGGGCCAGCCCTTTTTCAACGCGATCGCCCGCAACAAGTACCTCAAGGCGATCCGCGACGGCTTTATCTCCGTCATCCCCATCATCATCTTTTCGTCCATCTTCTGCCTGGTAGCCTCGGTCCCCAACATCTGGGGTTTCTACTGGCCCGATGACATCAACAACGCTCTGTGGAAGTGCTACAACTACTCCATGGGCATCCTGGCCATCGCCTGCGCCGCCACCACGGCCAAGCACTTCGCCGACGCTCAGAACCGCGACCTGCCCAAGAATAACCAGATTAACTTTATCTCATGCATGTGCGCGGCCATCATCGGCTTCTTGCTCCTTTCGAGCGACACCATCGCCACGGACGCCGCCAGCGGCTTCAACACCACCTACCTTGGTTCCAAGGGCCTGCTGACCGCCTTTATCGCTGCGTTTGTGACCGGCATCATCTACAAGTTCTTCATTAAGCGCAACATCACCGTCAAGATGCCCGAGCAGGTTCCGCCCAACATCTCGCAGACCTTTAAGGACATCATCCCCTTCTCCGTCTGCATTACCGTCTTTTGGGTCTTTGACATCGTCTTCCGCGCTGCTTTTGGCTTCTGCTTTGCCCAGGGCGTCATCCAGGTGTTCCAGCCCCTGTTCACCGCTGCCGACGGCTATATCGGCCTCGCTGTGATTTACGGCGCCATGAGCCTCTTCTGGTTCGTCGGCGTCCACGGCCCCTCGATCGTCGAGCCCGCCATCGCCGCCGCTCTCGTTGCCAACATGACCGACAACCTAGCTGCGTTCCAGGCTGGCCAGCACGCTTCCGCTGTCCTGACCCAGGGTGCCCAGTACTTCGTCGTCTGCATGGGCGGCACCGGCGCCACACTCGTCCTGGTCTTTATGTTCTGCTTCCTGGCTAAGTCCCAGGAGATGCGCGCCGTCGGTAAGGCCGCCATCGTCCCTGTCTGCTTTGCCGTCAACGAGCCGCTGCTGTTCGCCGCGCCCATCGTGCTCAACCCCGTCTTCTTTGTCCCGTTTGTCTTTGCACCGATCGCCAACATCTGGATCCTCAAGATCTTTATCGACTTCTTGGGCATGAACGGCTTTATGTACACTCTGCCTTGGACCGTCCCCGGCCCCATCGGCACCATCATGGGCCTGGGCTTCCAGCCGCTCGCCTTTGTGATGCTCGCCCTTATCCTGGTCGTCGACTTCGTTCTGTACTACCCGTTCTTCCGTGCCTACGACGCCCAGAAGTGCGCCGAGGAGGCCGAGATTTCCGAGGAGGAGCTCGCCGCCAAGAACGCCGAGAAGGCCGCCAAGCTCAACGATGCCTTCCAGGGCAAGGCTGACGCCAAGAGCGTTGCCGCCGGCGCTGCTGCCGAGGCCGTGAAGGCCGACGCCCCCGCCGCTGTCGCCACCGAGGCAACGACCGCCAGCGACCTCAACGGCAAGCGCGTGCTCGTGCTCTGCCAGGGCGGCGGTACCTCGGGCCTTCTCGCCAACGCGCTGGCCAAGGCTGCCAAAGAGCGCGGCATCAATCTTGAGACCGCTGCCGAGGCCTATGGCAACCACGTTGACATGCTCCCCGACTTTGACCTGGTCGTCCTGGCCCCGCAGGCCGCAAGCTACCTGGCCGACCTGCAGAAGGACTGCGAGCGCGTGGGCAACAAATGCGTCGCCTGCCGCGGTAAGCAGTACATCGAGCTCTCCCAGAACGGCGACAAGTCTCTCGCCTTCGTAAGCGAGCAACTCTCGAAGTAAGTAACGCTCAGGGCCAGCCGACCATCCAAGACCGGCTGGCCCTTCGATTTAGACGATTGGATCATCATGTCCGTTAACCCCGCTAGCGTCACCAACCCGCCTGCGCAGTTTCCCGAGGACTTTGTCTTTGGCGGCGCCACCGCTGCCTACCAGGTAGAGGGCGAGACCCGCACCCACGGTAAGGGCAAGGTTGCCTGGGACGACTTCCTGGAGGCCCAGGGGCGCTTCTCCCCCGATCCCGCTTCGGACTTCTACAACCAGTACCCCGTCGACTTGGAGCTGTGCGAGGAGTTCGGTATCAACGGCATCCGCCTCTCCATCGCCTGGAGCCGCATCTTCCCCAACGGCACCGGCGAAATCAACCCCGAGGGTGTCCAGTTCTACCACGACCTCTTCGCCGAGTGCCACAAGCACCACGTTGAGCCGTTTGTCACGCTGCATCACTTCGATACGCCGCTGCCCCTCTTTGAGAAGGGCGACTTCCTCAACCGCGAGACCATCGACGCCTTTGTGGACTTTGCCACCTTCTGCTTTAAGGAGTACGCCGACCAGGTGACCTACTGGTTCACCTTTAACGAGATCTGGGCCGACGCCTCCAACACCTACATCGAGGGCACCTTCCCCGGTGGCGTTAAGG
The DNA here is from genome assembly GCA_900541675.1 of uncultured Collinsella sp. Lineage (GTDB taxonomy): Bacteria > Actinomycetota > Coriobacteriia > Coriobacteriales > Coriobacteriaceae > Collinsella. The sequence goes on from UQKU01000014.1 coordinate 39,021, forward strand.
CACATCTGGCCGAGGCCTTCCAGTGCGAGCACAACATGATGCTCGCCCACGCCAAGGCAGTACTGGCCTTCCACAACGGCGGTTTTAAGGGCAAGATCGGCGTCATTCAGTCGCTGGAATTTAAGTATCCGCTCAACGAGAACGACCCCGCCGACATCAAAGCCGCCAACAACGAGCACGTGCTGCAGAACCAGTTTTTGCTCGACGCCACCTTCCGCGGCGACTATGCGCCCGATACGCTCGAGTGCGCCAACCGCCTGGCTGCCGTCTCGGGCGGCACCATCGAGATCCTGGACGAGGACCTCGAGATTATGCGCGAGGCCGCGCTCTACAACGACTACCTGGGCGTTAACAACTACCAGTGCCGCTTCTTGAAGGCTTACGACGGCGAGAACGACCTGCACCACAACGGTACGGGCGAGAAGGGCACTGGCCGCTGGCGCGTCAAGGGTATTGGCGAGCATGTGAACAAGCCTGGCATCCCCACCACCGACTGGGACTGGATCATCTATCCCGAGGGCCTGTTCGATCTGCTCGTCTACATTAAGCAGCGCTACCCCAACTACAAGCAGATTTTCATCACCGAGAACGGCATGGGCTACAAGGACCCCTACAAGGACGGTTTTGTGGACGATCAGCCGCGCATCGACTACATCGAGCAGCACCTGCGCTGGTTGCTCAAGGCCATGGAGGTGGGCGTCAACGTGGGTGGCTACTTCCTGTGGAGCCTGCAGGATCAGTTCTCCTGGACCAATGGTTACAACAAGCGTTACGGCTTCTTCTACGTTGACTTTGAAACCCAGAAGCGCACGCCCAAGGCAAGCGCATACTGGTATAAGCACGTGGCGCAGACCCGTCGTCTGGACTAGCGGCTGGCGGGGTCGCCTGCCCACATAACCTGTCCCCATTTCTCAGCCAGGGGCGGCACGTCACACGGCGCGCCGCCCCCGGCCTTTTTTGGGCGGGTCGAAAGCCGTCTGTCTCGATCTGTAACATTTGGCCGAGATTTTGGGTCCTAACTGTTACAGATTGAGACGAACAGGATTGCTCTTTCCGAAGAATCTAAATCTGTAACACGTAGCCCGCTTTTGACCGTCTACCTGTTACAAATCGAGACAAACGGAGTAGGACCTAACCCCGTATGTCCCTAACAGTCGAGCGTTCGACCAGCGTACTCGGCACATGAATCGCCTCGATAGACGAGCTCTCTCCAATCGCCGCCCCAAACGCAAGCTTACCGACACCGCGCAAATCAAATCGCAGCGTCGTCAGTCGATTGTGAGGAACAAGTCCCTCGAGTGCGTCGTCGATACCAACCACGCTCACGTCGTCGGGCACGGACAGGCCCGCGTTCTCGAGCGCGGCGATAACGCCCAGCGCCATCTGGTCATTTGCCGCAAGCACGGCAGTCGGCGCCTGCGACCCGCCGGCAAGCACCTCGGCCGCAATCCGATCGCCCATGGCGTACCCACTGTCCGCACTCCAATCGCCACGCAGCATCGGAGCGGCATCGACATGAGCACGACCCAGCGTATCGCGCCAACCGGCCTCACGAAAACGCGAGGAAATCGAGTTTTCCGGACCCGCCACAAACCGCATATTCGAGTGACCATGTTCCAGCAGATAATTGGTCAACAGCTCGCACGAACCATACTGGTCGGAGTCGATCGTCGTGCAGCGCGGATGCGCATACATGGACAGGATGACCGTTCGCACTCCCGGCTGGGGAACAAACTCCTCAAAATCGGGAGCCATGCGGTTCATGTTGAGAATCATGCCGTCGACGGGTCGCTCGACCATGCGGCGCGAGGCATCGGCAAGTGTATAGGGCTTGTCGCCGCCCATCTCGATCATAGTGACGGCAAAATCGTGCTCGCGCGCCGCTTGCATGATACCCTCGAGCGTCGCCAGGTTACCGACACGTGTGATGTTGTACATGCACAGGCCAATAGAACGATACGACCCGCCGCGCAACGCCGCTCCAGCAAAATTGGGACGAAAGCCCAGCTCTTCCATGGCGGCCAGCACACGCTTGCGCGTCTTTTCCGTCACGTTGGGCATACCGTTGACCACGCGAGACACAGTCTGGCGGCTCACGCCAGCGAGCGCCGCAACCTCTGCCGCGCTCGCCGAATGACCATTCCTTGTCTGCTGAGCCATGCCTTCCACGCTAACCTGCTTCCCAACTATTCCCCGCGCCCATGGCGCATCGTACATACATCGATAACGTGCTCATGATACCCGAGCCATATACCACAACATGAAAACTTCTGTCAATCAAAACCGCTTACCGAACAAATACAACCGTTCGCAGCTGTTTGAAGTTGTTTTGTTTCTATACATCCCAGCCGGATGTTAACGTGCTCATTGTCAAATGTTCACGTGCTCATTTTGGTTCTAATCATTTTAAGATAGTGTTTATCGGGCTTTTTCACCGCTGAACGCTAACCAGGGAGCCTCCTGAGCGCAAACGCACAATATCGAACAGCGAGACGAGAGGGTGTATGCATATGTCTTTGCTAAACCGCGTACAGCAGCTGCCGAAGGGCTTTGTTTGGGGCGCCGCAACCGCCGCGTACCAAACGGAAGGTTCCACGAAGGTGGCAGGCAAGGGTAAGACCATGTGGGACGATTACCTTGTCGCCCAGGGTCGCTTTTTGCCCGACCCGGCCAGTGATTTCTACAACCGCTACGAGGAGGATATCCGCCTTTCTGCCGAGCATGGACTCAACGCCATCCGTGTGTCCATCGCCTGGACCCGCATCTTCCCCAACGGCGACGATGCCGAGCCCCTCGCCGAGGGCGTTAAGCACTACCACGAGCTGTTCGCCTGCTGCAAAAAGTATGGCGTCGAGCCCTATGTGTCCCTGCATCACTTTGACTCCCCCGCCGCCCTGTTCAACCAGGGCGACTGGCTCAACCGCAAGACCGTCGACGCCTATGTGCGCTATGCCGAGTTCTGCTTCCGCGAGTTCCGCGAGGTCAAGAATTGGTTCACCATCAACGAGCTCATCAGCCTCTCGCACTCCCAATACATCCAAGGCAACTTCCCGCCCAACCATCACTTTGATGTGACGAGCGGCATCCAGAGCCAGCACAACGAGCTCGTTGCCCACGCCCGCGCCGTCAACCTGTATAAGGATCTTGACGAGACCGAGCACCTGGGCGGACGCATTGGCATGGTCAACGTCCTGACGCCGGCATATCCTGCCACAGACTCGCCCGCCGACCAGCACGCCGCCGACCTGTACAACGCCTTCTACACCGACTTCATCATGGACGGCGCCTTCCTGGGTCACTACTCCGCGCGCACCCTCTCACTCATCAACGAGATTCTGCGTGCCAACAACGCCACGCTTACGGTTGAGGACAGCGACATGGAGGAGCTCGCCAAGGCGGCGCCCCGCAACGATATGTTCGGCCTCAACTACTATCAGTCGGCGTTTATCGCCGCCTACGATGGCGAGTCCACCAACAGCTTTAACGGCACCGGAGACAAGGGCACCTCGTGCTTTAAGTTTAAGGGCGTCGGGCAGCAGGTCGATATGCCGGGTATCCCCACCACCGACTGGGATTGGCTCATCTACCCGCAAGGCCTCTACGACACGCTCAAGCACATCAGCGCCACCTATCCCAACCTCCCCGTCATCTATATCACCGAAAACGGCCTGGGCCACAAGGACCCCGAGCCCGACGCAAACGGCATCGTCGCCGATCCCGAGCGCATCGACTTTGTCGACCAGCACATGGAGAAGGTGCTCCGGGCGCGCGCCGAGGGCGTCGACGTCCAGGGCTACTTTATCTGGAGCCTGCAGGACCAGTTCTCGTGGGCCAACGGCTATAACAAGCGCTACGGCCTGTTCTACATCGACTTCGACACGCAAAAACGCTACATCAAGCAGTCGGCACTCTGGTACAAGGAGCTCGCCGACACTATGGCGGACGCGCAGTAGCGCATCGCCTCGCTTTCCCCCGAGAGGGGAGCGGCCCTATGCGATACAAACCCAGCCGCTCCCCTCTCTCCCCCTGGGACCGACCCCGCCTGCACCCGGGCTTTTAGCAAGCGGGAGACCATATAGGTTTTCAACGTCCATGCCATTAAGATTTCATGCAAAGAGGAGCGTGAACTATGGAATCGATCGTTAAGTTCTTGGAGAAAGGTCAGCCGTACTTCGACAAGGTCTCTAAGAACATCTACCTTCAGGCCATTAAAGACGGCTTTTTGGCAGCAATGCCCATCATCCTGTCTTCTTCTGTCTTCCTGCTTATTTCGACCCTGCCGGGCGTTGTCGCCACGGTCGGCGGCTTTACGCTGCCCGACTGGTGGAACGTCGACGTCGTGAACTTCTGCAACAAGGTTTACAACTTCACGATGGGCGTCGTGGGCATCATGGTCGCCGGCACCACCGCAAGCGCGCTGACCGGCTCCAAGAACCGCCGCATGCCTGCCGGCAAGGCCATCAACGCCACGAGCACCATGGTCGCCGCCATGTGCGCTATGCTCATCTTGGCCGTTACCCAGACGAGTGCCAAGATCGACGGCGCCGATGTCTCGGTGTTCTTTACCGACAACATGGGCACCAAGGGCCTACTGAGCTCCTTTGTCGCCGCATTTGCCACGGTCAACATCTATGCCTTCTGCATTAAGCGAGACATCACCATCAAGCTGCCCAAAGAAGTCCCCGGCGCCATCGCCCAGAACTTCCGCGACATCTTCGCCTTCAGCTTCTCCATCCTGTTTGTCGCCGTCATCGACGTTATCTGCCGCACCTGCTTGGCCGTCCCGTTTGCCAACGTCATCTCCACGCTGGTGAGCCCGCTGTTCGCCGCTGCCGATTCCTACGCCGGCCTCGCCCTCATCTGGTTCATGATCCCGCTGTTCTGGTTCATGGGCATCCACGGCCCCTCGGTCGTTAAGCCTGCCCTCAACGCCGCGCTGTTTGGCAACATCACCACCAACCTCGCCACGCTGCAGGCCGGCGGTCACCCCGCCCTCGCCCTGACCGAGAACTTCGGTAACTACATCGGCGAACTCGGCGGCACCGGCGCCACGTTCATTGTCCCGATCATCTTCCTGCTCTTTATGCGCTCCAAGCAGCTCAAGGCCGTCGGCAAAGCCTCTGTCGTACCCGTGATGTTCGCCGTCAACGAGCCGCTGCTGTTCGCCGCGCCCATCATCCTCAACCCGTACTTCCTGATCCCGTTCCTGTTTGCCCCCGTGGCCAACGTCCTCATTGGTAAGTTCTTCATCGACTTTTTGGGCATGAACGGTTTTATCTATGCCATGCCGTGGGCACTCCCCGGACCGATCGGCACCTTCATCGACACCAACTTCCAGCCGATCTCTCTGGTCCTGGTTGTCGTCCTGCTGGTCGTTGACTTCTTGATCTACTACCCGTTCTGCAAGGCCTACGACAACGTCCTGTGCAAGCAGGAGGCCGAGACCCTGGCCGAAGAAGAGGCCGAGGAGACCAAGGCCGTCAAGACCGCTGCCGCCCCCGCCGTTGAGGCTCCTATTGTCGAGACCGCTTCTGCCACCGAGGCCTCCGCAGCTCCGTCCGCCCTTAAGGGCAAGGATCTGAGGGTTCTGGTTCTGTGCGCTGGCGCCGGCACCTCTGCACTGCTCGCCAACGCGCTTAAGGAAGGCGCCGACGAGCTGGGCATCGACATTACCGCCAACGCCGGTGCCTACGGCAGCCACTACGCCATCATGGACCAGTACAACGTCATCGTCCTGGCTCCGCAGGTTCGCACCTATTACAACGAGATGAAGGCCGACACCGACCGCCTGGGCATCACGCTGCTGTCGCCCAAGGGCAAACAGTACATCGACCTCACTAAGGATCCCAAGGGTGCCGTCGCCTGGATCGAGGAAAACCTCGAGGCATAAGACGCTGACACCACCTGCCGCTCGCAGACAATAAATGGCCCGTGCATCGATGTGTGATGCGCGGGCCATTTTGTTTAGACCGCACCCGTCCTCCTGTTCATCTCAATCTGTAACATCTAGCCGAGTTTTTCGGTCCAAGCTGTTACAGATTTAGACGAACGGGCGGCCCGGGCCGAACAATCTCGATTTGTAACATGTAGACCACTTTTGACCGTCTAGTTGTTACAGATCGAGACAAACGGAATAAGCTGGACCGAATTGTCTAAATCTGTAACATCTAGCTGAGATTTTCGGCCCTACCTATTACAGATTTAGACGAACAGGCCGAGCACGTCTACGCCCGCAGGTCCTTCACGCTGGAACGCTCGACCAACACGCCCGAGACGAGCGTACGGCTTCTGGAGCTCGGGGCTTCCAGACCTGCGACGACCTCGTTAAGCGCACGGATGCCCAGCTCGCGGTGGCGAAACTTCACCGACGTCAGAATCGAGTTGGGAATCGTCTTGTAGAGCTCATCGTCGAAGCCGATCACGGACACGTCGTCGGGCACACTGAGCCCTTTGTCACGTAGAGCCATCATCACGCCGTTTGCCATGCAGTCGTTAGCAGCGAGGACCGCCGTGCAATCGGGCTTATCGGCAAGCACAAGGCCCGCGGCATAGCCACTATCCGCATTCCAATCGCCTTGCAGAGGCTCGGGCGGCTCAATGCCACGTGCCTCGAGTGCCGCACGCCAACCTTTCATACGGCACTGGCTCGACAGCGACTCTTTCTTACCAGAGACGAAGTACACGTTCTTGTGCCCGCGATTTAAGAAGCACTCGCACGCCATGCGCGCGCCGCCCTCTTGGTCGTCACTGACGGTTGAGCAGGTAGGATGTTCCATCGGCGTGATAATCACCGTCTTGAGGTCCTTCGGTGCCTCAAAGGTATCAAAGTCATCGACCATCTGGCGCAGGTTGAAGATCATGCCATCAACAGGCAGCTGCGACATCCTGCGCGCCGCTTCGGCAAGGGTCATCTTCTCCCCCGCGCGCTTCTTAATCATCGTGAGCGCAAAGCCGCGTTCTTCGGCGGCATCGGCGATACCGTCAATCATGTCCACGGCGCCGCCCGACAAGTGAAACAGCACGACGCCGATGCACCCGTAACGGCCCAACTTGAGTGAACGCGCGGCAAAATTCGCCCGGAACCCAAGCGCCTCCATGGCCGCATGGACCTTATCGCGTGTCGACTCTCGTACGCTATCGGGCTCGTTGATCACACGCGAAACCGTCTTGAGAGAAACACCCGCGGCAACTGCCACATCATTCATTGAGACATTTTTCTTGTCCATCGTTGCCACTACTTCTCCAGTCGGTCTTGCATCGCTTGTTATTTTGCGTTCTAGCATACACTACCTGCCTGACTGACAAATCAACCGTTTACCGGACAATATCGACCACTCACCCGTAAATCCTTGTTGCTCTTCCAAAAATGTCTTACGTTGTCATTAACGAAATGACAACGTTGTCATTTCGCAATGCCTTCCTTAAGCAGGAAGGTTTCCGGGCAGTCCTGACCATCCATCGACGACCAGTTCCATCCACATGCATCGCGCATCAAGTAGCAAAGGAGCTCTATGGACGCCATCGTAAAGATGCTCGAAAAGCATCAACCGTTCTTTGAGAAGATCTCGAGGAACGTCTACCTCCAGGCCATTAAGGACGGATTCCTTGGGTGCATGCCCATCGTCCTCACCTCTTCGATCTTTCTGTTGATCGCCACCCTTCCTGGCGTCGTTGGCATCACGCTGCCCCAGCCGCTCATCGACTGGTGTAACAAGCTGTACAACTTCACCATGGGCGTCATGGGCATCATGGTTGCCGGCACCACTGCCAAGAACTTTACGGCTTCCATGAACCGTCGCATGCCCGCCGGCAAAGTGCTCAACGACGGCTCCACCATGGTTGCCGCCCAGTGCAGCATGCTGCTGCTCGCAGTCACGCAGTTCACCACCAAGTTCAACGGCTCCGAACTTTCGGTCTTCGATTGCACCAGCATGGGTACGCGCGGTCTGTTCTCGGCCTATATCGCCGCGTTCATTACCGTGTGGGTCTACAAATTCTGCGTCTCGCGCGATCTGACCATTAAGCTGCCCAAGGAGGTCCCGGGCGCCATCGCTCAGAACTTCCGCGACATTATCCCCTTTGGCGGTGCCGTCATCATCTGCGGCATCATCGATGTCATCGTGCGCAACCTCATGGGCGTTCCGTTCTCCGAGCTGCTTATCAAGCTGCTCTCCCCGCTCTTTACCGCTGCAGAAACCTATCCTGGCCTTATCCTTATCCAGGCAGCCACCGCGTTCTTCTGGTTCATCGGCGTCCACGGCCCCTCGATCGTCCAGCCGGGCATCGACCCCATCCGTCTTGCCAACCAGGCCGAGAACCTGCAGGTTCTGCTGGCAGGCGGCCACCCCGCCCACTCCCTCACCTTTAACATGTCGCTCGTGGGTGAGTTCGGCGGCACCGGCGCCACGTTCATCGTGCCGCTTCTGCTGATTCTCTTTATGAAGTCCAAGCAGCTCAAGGCCGTCGGTAAGGCCTCGATTGTTCCTGTTGCCTTCGCTGTCAACGAACCGCTGCTCTTTGGCGCGCCGATGATCCTTAACCCCTACATGCTCATCCCCTTTGTTGCCGCCGGTTGCGTCAACGTGAGTGTTGCCAAGTTCTTTATCGACAATGTGGGCATGAACGGCTTCTCCTTCGTGGTGCCTTGGGCTACCCCTGCCCCCATCGGCATCTTCATCACCACGAACTTCCAGCTTATCGCCCTGGTATTTGTCGCGATCATCATCTTGCTGGACGCCATCATCTACCTGCCGTTCTTGAAGGCATACGATAAGCTGCTCTGCGACCAGGAGGCCGAGCGCGCCGCCGAGCTGGGTCTCGAGTCCGATGGTGCCGCTGCCATCGCCGCCAACGCCCCTGCGCCCGCTGTCGAGCAGGCTACCGCTTCCGTCGAGACGACTGTTGCCGCCGCCGACAGCAAGCCTGTCGCCGATCAGCCCGAGCCCGCTGCCGATGCATCCGCCAAGAAGGATGTCGACGGCCTGAAGGTCCTCGTCCTGTGCGCCGGCGCCGGCACCTCTGCCATGCTCGCCAACGCCATCAAGGAAGGTGCGGCACAGACCGGAGAGAACATCGCTTCCTCCGCAGGCGCCTATGGTCAGCACACTGCCATCATGGATCAGTACGACGTCATCGTGCTCGCCCCGCAGGTTCGTAGCTACTACAACGACATGAAGGCCGACACCGATCGTCTGGGCATTAAGCTGCTCGCTCCCCGCGGTAAGGAATATATCGACCTTACTCGCGACCCCGCTGGCGCCATCAAGTGGCTCCGCGAGAACCTCGACTAGCTTCCTCCCTCTGTTGGTGCCCGGATCCCCAGTTCGGGCACTTCCCCCTATTCCGTATCCCACTGAAAGGATGACTCATGACCAACCCCATGCAGTTCCCCGACGGCTTTGTGTTTGGCGGCGCCACCGCTGCTTACCAGGTTGAGGGCGAGACCCGCACGCACGGCAAGGGCAAAGTGCCCTGGGACGATTTCCTGGCTGCCCAGGGTCGCTTCTCCCCCGACCCCGCAAGCGATTTCTACAACAAGTATCCGGTCGATATCGACCTGTGCCAGCGCTTCGGCATCAACGGCATCCGTGTCTCCATCGCTTGGAGCCGTATCTTCCCCAGTGGCACCGGCGAGATTAACCCCGAGGGCGTCGCTTTCTATCACGAGCTTTTCGCCACCTGCAACAAAGCTGGCGTTATCCCCTATGTCACGCTCGATCACTTCGATACGCCCGAGGTCTTCTACCAGGACGGCGGCGAGGGATTCCTGACGCGCACGACCATCGATGCCTTCGTCGAGTACGCCAAGTTCTGCTTTGCCGAGTTCACCGAGGTCAAGCACTGGTTTACCTTTAACGAGATTCCCGCAACCGCCGAGGGCAGCTTTATCGTCGGCAACTGGCCGCACGGCGAGAAGTACCGCCTGGACAAGGCCTTCCAGCTCATGCACAACATGATGGTGGCCCACGCCAAGGCTGTCGTCGCCTTCCATGAGGGCGGCTTTGAGGGCGAGATCGGCATTGTCCAGAACCTGGAGCCCAAGTATCCCCTCGACCCCAACAACGCCGCCGACTGCGAGGCGGCTCGCATGGCCGACGTCATCAACAACCGCTGGGTACTCGACGCCACCTTCCGCGGCCACTATGCAGCCGATACCATGGAGGCTGCGACCAAGCTGGCTCATATCGCCGGCGGCGAGCTCGACGTCCGCGACGAGGACATCGCCGCGCTGACCGCCGCGCTCCCCTACAACGATTGCCTGGGCGTCAACACCTACAAGTGCCAGTTCCTGCGTGCCGCCGAGGGCGAAAACGACATCAACCACAATGGTACCGGCGACAAGGGCTCCTCGCGCTGGTTCCTCAAGGGCGTGGGCGAGTCATGCGTACGCGAAGGCGTACCCACCACCGACTGGGACTGGATCATCTATCCCGAGGGCCTCTACGACCTGCTGCTCCGCATTAAGAACGATTACCCCAACTACAAGAAGATCTACATCACCGAGAACGGCATGGGCTATAAGGACGACTTTGAGGACGGCTTTATCGACGACGCCCCTCGCATCGATTACATGCGCCAGCATCTCGCGTGGATCCTCAAGGCGATCGACGGCGGTGTGAACGTCGACGGCTACTTTGTGTGGTCGCTGCAGGACCAGTTCTCCTGGACCAACGGCTATAACAAGCGCTACGGCCTGTTCTACATCGACTTTGAGACCCAGAAGCGCTATCCCAAGGCAAGCGCGTACTGGTACAAGAACGTCGCGGAGACCGGCCTGCTCATGGCCTAGTTTCCGCCGCATACTCCCTGTCGGCCGCATACGAATCCCAAACCGGTTCGTATGCGGCCTTTTTGTTTGGCTCTGTTAGACCAAATTTGACACGATCGGCTGTTCGTCGAACCGGAAAATAATCGGGCTATCCCCGCCCATCG
>UQKU01000015.1 GCA_900541675.1 uncultured Collinsella sp.
GGCGGGGGCGAGGACCTCCAGGGAAAACCGGTCCTCGCCGGGCGTCCCCGCTTTCTCAAGCTTAAGGGCGGGCGTGCCCGCCGGCATAAAGAGCACGGCATCCAAGTCGAGGGACTCGCGTGCCTGCTCAGCGGTCACCAGGTGTCCGTAATGGATGGGATCAAAGGTGCCACCCATAATGCCAAGCCTAAACTCCTGCCCGTCCTCTAGAGGAAGCTCGGGCAGACCGATTCCACCGCGCAGCGACATGGCTTACTCGCCCTCCGGGGTCTCGACATCGTCCGCGAGGTCCGCCACATCGACAACCTCGACGCCCTCATCCGCAGCATCGGTCACGTCAATGGCCTCAACGGCAACGTCCTCGCCAGCATCCTCGAGCTCCTCGTACTCCGAGAAGTCCTCAGCGCCCTCAAAGTCAAAGGCGCGCTGGCAAATGCGGACCTCGTCGCCCGCACGGCAACCGGCCTTCTCGAGCGCGTCGTCAACACCCATACGCGCAAACTTATGCTGCAGGTAAATGACGGCTTCCTCGTTTTCCCAGTCGGTCTGGATGACCATGCGCTCGATGGCAAGACCGACCACGCGGAAGGCACCGGGCTCTTCCTGGACAATGCGGAACCGCTTCTCGCGCTGCAGACGGCGGCGCTCCCACTCCTCGTCGCGCAGATCGACCGGCTCATCAGAGACCGCCAGCTCGGCGCGAAGCTTAGCCACCTGCTCGCCTACGGCAAGCATCAGCGTATTGAGACCGGCACCCGTCACGGCGGACACAGCAAAGAACATATGACCGTCGTCGAGTGCCGCACGCTTGAGGTCGGCAATCTTGTCGGCCGTGCCCGGCGCATCGCACTTGTTGGCGACGACGATCTGCGGACGCTCCGAAAGCTCGGCGCCATACTGCTCGAGCTCACGGTTGATGATACGGTAATCCTCGACCGGATCGCGATCCTCAAAACCGCCCGTCATGTCGACGACATGCATGATCAGGGCCGTACGCTCAATGTGGCGCAGGAACTGGTGGCCCAGACCCTTGCCCTCGCTCGCGCCCTCGATAAGACCGGGAACGTCGGCAACAACGTAAGAATACTCACCGGCACGCACCATGCCCAGATTGGGCACGAGCGTGGTAAACGGATAATCGGCGATCTTGGGTCGGGCGGCACTCATGCGCGCGATGAGCGAGGACTTGCCCACCGAGGGGAAGCCCACGAGCGCGGCATCGGCCATAAGCTTCATCTCGAGCTCAATCCAGTGCTCCTCGGCCGGTTCGCCCAGCTGAGCGAACGCGGGCGCGCGGCGCACCGACGTCACAAAGTGCGTGTTGCCCAGACCGCCAGCACCGCCGGGCGCCACAACGACGCGCTCGCCATCATGCACCAAGTCGGCAATCTCGAACATCGGGGTCTGCGTCTCGGGGTCGAGCTCGCGCACCACGGTACCCATGGGAACCTTGAGAATAAGGTCCTCGCCGCTCTTACCGTTACGACGGGCACCCTGCCCGTGCGTGCCGCGCTCGGCGCGGAAGTGATGCTTAAAGCGGTAATCGATCAGCGAAGACAGCTGAGCATCGGCCTGGATGACGACATTGCCGCCACGACCGCCGTCGCCGCCATCGGGGCCGCCCTTGGGGACAAATGCCTCGCGCCTAAACGACATGCATCCGGCTCCGCCGTCGCCGCCGCACACGTTAATGCGGCTGATATCGGTGAACTGTGACAACAGAATCGCCTCCTACAAAAAGAGGGAGACCCTTGAATCCTAAAACTCAAGTGCCTCCCACATATGTGCTCTATGAAGGGTGAATTACGCGTTCGCGAGCGGGCGTACGCTGACCCTGTGCTTGATACCCTTGTGGAACTCAACGGTACCGTCGACCAGCGCGAACAGCGTGTCGTCCTTGCCACGGCCAACGTTCTCACCCGGGTGGATGTGCGTGCCGTGCTGACGGACGAGAATCGTGCCCGTGGTTACCGTCTGGCCGGCATAGCGCTTCGTGCCAAGGCGCTGACCGCGGGAGTCACGGCCATTACGGGAGGAACCGAGTCCTTTTTTGTGTGCCATTGTGTATACCTACTCTTTCGTTACGAGTGTAATCTACTCGGCGACGGGAGCCTCGGCAACAGCCTCAGCCTCTGCCTTGACAGACTTCTTGGCGCGGGAGGTAGCCTGAACCTTCACGATCTTCAGCTTGGTGAGCTGCTGACGGTGACCCTTCAGACGACGATAGCGCTTACGCTTGTGGAACTTGAAGACCAGCTGCTTCTCGCCCTTGAACTGCTCAACGATCTGAGCGGTAACCTTGGCCTTGGCCAGCTTGTCGGGATCGGTGACGATCTTCTTACCATCGTTGAGGAAGATAACCGGCAGGGTGATCTTATCGCCCTCATTGCCCTCGATCTTCTCGACGGTGATGACATCGTCGGTGGCGACCTTGTACTGCTTGCCGCCCGTGTTAACGATTGCGTACATGTTTACTTGCCCTTCATGCATCAGTTAGTGCAACAGCCGAATATAGTAGCAGGCGATAATACCCCCGTCAACGAGTATGTGGAGCAAATCCACAAGTTCGCACAGGTATGGGGCTGACGAGTCGGCCCTCGTCGTCCTCGCATGCTTGATTCTGACGCTCGACATCGTAGGAGCAGATGGTCACGAGGTCTTGCATACCGGTGGAAACGATAGGTGCATCGACGCCCGGGGTCAAGCCCTGCAACAAAACATCAGCGGCAGAAAGCAAAATTTCCGGACGCATGGACCCCTCGTTGTCGGCATGGGTGTCGAGCATGAGCACCAGATGGTCCGGGCGCTCCCCTGCCGTGAGCTCATAGCCCACCAGTGTGTGGTCAAGGTCTAGGCGCTTGCCCTTCTTACCGCGTGCGTAGTCGATGCCATGGCCCGCGCGCAGCGTATCGATAGCGCGACGCACCTCGTCGGCATCCACCGGTGCCTCAGGATCGAGATGCAGATCGATACGATAGGACAGACGCGTGAGTTGCGCCGTCAGCGCCGGCGTGCGCACGTCGATGTAGGCGGCCTCGATGGGGGCCAGATCGGCCGGAGAGGCAGCAGCCAGGCGCCCAAACGCCTCGTCGAGTGCAACGAACTCGGTCATAAACAGGTCATACCACTCGCAGGTCGACGACGTTCCCACCGGCAACGCCGACGAAAAGCCCACGCGCATGTGCGGGGAGAAACCCTGCGTCACGGCGTAGGGCAGCCCCGCGCGACGCACGATGCGCTCAATGGTATGAATCACTTCGAGATGGCCCAGGTACTTAAGACGGTCGCGCTTGCCATAGCGAACGCGAAGCCTAAAGAGCGTGGAGTTGTCGGTCAAGCGCTCACTCATGCGCGATCACCCACCAATACGTTCTTGGCATGGAGCGTGGGGCAGATTCCACAGCCGGTGCACGACGTGCGGGTGCAGTCGGGCGTCGTGACACCCTCCAGCGAGCGGCGGTACTCGCGCTCGAGAAAGCCGCGCGAGCAGCCGGGGCTCACGTGCTCCCAGGGCAGGCGCCAGTCCAGTTCGTAGGGCAGGTGCACGAGCTCGTTGAGGTCGATGGCGTTTTTGGCCGCCGCCTCTTTCCAGTTATCGAGCGAAAAATGCTCCACCCAGGCGTCAAAACGCGAGCCCGCACGCCAGGCGTCGATGATGACCGGCGTCATGTCACGGCCGGCGCGAGACAGCGCGGCCTCAACGAGCGAGGTCTCGGCATCGTGGTAGTGCACGCGTACGGCGCGGTTGCGCACGCTCGTGATGAGCAGCTTTTGGCGACGCTTGACGTCATCGTAATCGAGCTGCGGGCACCATTGGAACGGCGTGGCGGCCTTGGGGATAAACACCGACACCGAGATGGACACCGAGATGGAGCCGCGACGCGCCTTGGGAACCACGGAGCGGCCGAGCTCGAGCACATGGTCGGCCAGGTTGGCGATGGCCACGATATCCTCGTCGCGCTCGCCGGGAAGGCCCATCATAAAGTAGAGCTTCATGCGGTTCCAACCAGCCTCGAAGGCCGCCTTGGCCGCACGGTCCAAGTCCTCCTCGGTCACGTTCTTGTTGATGATGTCGCGCATGCGCTGACTGCCGGCTTCGGGGGCAAACGTCAGGCCGCCCTTCTTTTCGCCGGCGACCGACTCGGCCATATCCACGCCAAACGAATCCAGGCGCTGCGAGGGAATGGACACGCGAATGCCCGTATCTTCCAGACGGCGGTTAAGGCGACCGAGCACATCGCGGATGCAGGAGTGATCGGTGGTCGAAAGCGAGGTAAGCGACACCTCGTCATAGCCGGTCTTTTCCAGGCCCTGGATCACCGAGGACACAATCTGGTCGGCCGAGCGCTCGCGCACCGGGCGATAGGTCATGCCGGCCTGGCAAAAACGGCAGCCGCGGGCACAACCGCGCAGAATCTCGATCGACAGGCGGTCGTGAACGAGCTGCGCGTAGGGCACGCACGACTGCGACAACGGATTGGTAGCGCCAAAGTCCTCAACGACGCGCTTGTAGACCACCGGTGGGACGTCCTTGCCTTCGCGCGGCACGGTGTAGCCATGCGGCGAGCAGGGCTCGTCATGGCGCACCTCGTAGAGCGACGGCACATAGGTGCCACCGACCGTCGCGAGCTGCTCGACAATCTGAGCGCGCGAGACGCCCTCGTCGCGCAAGCGGCGATGCAGCTGGCAAACCTCGAGCAGCGACTCCTCGCCCTCGCCAATGAGGATGGCATCGAAGAAGGCTGCATACGGCTCGGGGTTATAGACCGAGGGACCACCGGCAATGATGATGGGGTCGTCCTCGGTGCGGTCGGCCGCCAGCAGCGGAATGCCGGCTAGATCGAGGGCCTCGAGAAAGTTTGTCACGGCCATCTCATGCGGCACGTGCATGCCGACGATATCGAACGAGGCCACGGGTGCTGCGCCCTCGAGCGACAGCAGCGGGATACCAGCCTCGCGCATGGCATCGCCCATATCGGGCCACGGCACATAGCCGCGCTCGCAGGAAATGCCCTCGGCCTGATTGAGGATGTTGTACAGGATGGCAATACCCTGGTTGGGCAGGCCAACCTCGTACACATCCGGGTAAATCATGCAGCAACGATAGTCGGCATCGGCCTTGGAGAGCGTGCCCCACTCATGGTCGATATAGCGACTCGGCTTCTCGACCTTTGCGAGCAGGGGCTCAATCAAATGAAAACAGTCTTGGTACACAGCGCGCAAAAGAAACCCCTAAGCAGCGAGATCGGATGCGTCCTCAAAGGGACCCATGGGACGAGTAGCGCCGGCAACCGTGGTCACCAGGTCGCGAACGCGCGAGAACGTGGCGGCAGCCACCTCGTTGGCACGGCTGTAATCGATGTCGCGCTCATACAGCGAAACGAGCGCACGGCCCATACCATAGGTGCCCGCGGCGGCGGTCAGCGCCTTGACGACAAACCCGATATGCGGCGTCTGCTTTACCAGGGCGCGGGTGACGGCGCGGAGCACCAAGCCGCCGGCAAGCACGCCCGCGACCTCGTAGCCGCGCTCGGGCTTAATACCGCGTCCAAAGATGGCCGCGAGCTCAAAGAGCATGCCCACCTGCGCCAGCGCCATAACGGGATAATCGGCCCCCGGCAAAAACACCAGCGCACCCGTCGCCATATTGGTAAGCGCGCACGAGGTGATGATGCGGTTGGCGGCGGCGATACGCATAAAGGCAAAGTTCGCCGCAAAGGCTGTCTCCTTGTCCGTGCGGTC
Organism: uncultured Collinsella sp.; assembly: GCA_900541675.1. Lineage (GTDB taxonomy): Bacteria > Actinomycetota > Coriobacteriia > Coriobacteriales > Coriobacteriaceae > Collinsella. The sequence continues at coordinate 5,743 of UQKU01000015.1, forward strand.
GAGAATCCAGCGAGCGAGCGTCTCGAGCAGATACGTCTTATCGGTAGCCGCCACCGCGCCGAGCATGGGCGTGGACTCCTGGATAAAAGGCACCTCGACAGCGGACTCGGCCAGCACGCACACGGGGGCGCCGGCAATCACAAGCTCCTGTACAGCGCTCTCCAGACGGTCGGATCCGCACGAAAGGACCAGCACCACGTCGGTATCGGTCTTGGGGACGATACGGTCCTCACCCAGGCGCTCAACGCGCACAATGCCAGACGTCGTCTGCGGCACGAAGGCATCGCGCACCGTCTCGACCAAAAAACGCGAGGCAGACGAATCGAGGTAGACGGACACGCGAACCGGCGTGTCGGAATCCTTCTTGGTGGTCGCGCCCATCTTAAAGACGCGGGTCAGCTTGTCCACGGGAATCTTCATAGCAAACCCCTCCAGCGGTTACGCGGCGCCCGAACGATGCCGCCATATGGATTGTACGATACCCACCGTCAGCAACTGGATCATCATCGAGGACGAACCGAAGCTAATGAACGGCAGCGGAATACCGGTAATCGGCATCATGCCGATGCACATGCCGATGTTCTCGAAGGTCTGGAATGCCCACATGCCGACGATACCCACGCATGACAAGCGTAGGAACAGAGACTCACACTTAAAGGCGACGCGAATCGTCGAGAACATGAGCAGCACGTACAGGCACAGCAGCAAAAAGGAGCCGCAGAAGCCAAAGGTCTCGGACAAAAAGGCAAAGACGAAGTCGGTGTGGAACTCGGGCAGAAAGCCACCGGCAGACTGCGTCGCATGGCCCAGACCTTTACCGAAAAAGCCACCCGATCCAACCGCGATGAGCGATTGCTGCAAGTTGTAGGCATCGTCCGAATCGGCATTATCGGGGTCGATAAAGACGGTCAGTCGGTTCATCTGGTACTGCTTGATCAAAACGTCATGGCCCAAAAGAGAATCGAGCACCGAATCGAGCGCCAGGATGAGCGCCACCAAACCCACGAGCAGAGCCAAGGTCGACAGCACCCATTCGCGGCGCGCACCGCTCATGCAGATCACAACGGCACCCGACACCAACACGACCAAGCCCGAACCCAGGTCGCCCATAGCGACGACGGCCAAAAACGGAACGGAAAGCATGCCGCAGAGCTTAATGTAGTCGCGGGCGGTATCGATGCGGCCGTTGTACTGCGAACCAAGCGTGGCGATAAAGAAGATCGTGATGAGCTTGGCGAGCTCGACCGGCTGGAAGGTAAGACCGATACCGGGAATCTTGATCCAGCCCGTCATGCCCAGACCGCCCGTATAGGACAGCCCCGGAATCTTGGGCGAGAAAATCACAATGAGGTCGATGACGAGCAGCGCCGTCGAGAAGTTAGAGATGCCGCGCAGATCGGTACGCCAGACGAGCACCGCAAGCACCGCACCGATGCCGATGCCCAACAGGTGGCGCGAAAATGAGGCGTCGGCCTTAAACTGCGATGCCGACCAAATGATGATGGCACCATAGGCAACGAGTGCCAAGGTTGCCAGCAGCACGCCGATGTGCACCTTCTGGCGAAACGTGCCGCGCGAGGCCGAAAGCTGCTTGTTGACACGGTCCAGGCTGCTGCGGGAACCGGTTTTAGTTGAGCGGAACAGGTCCGCCGGCGAAAAATCCATCGCAACCTCCTATCGAACCGAAGAATCGCCCGTGGCAGAAGATGTGTCGGGCTCGTCATAAATGGCACCGAGGACATCGCGCACGACGTGCAGCGCGGTATCGGAGCCACCGCCGCCCTGTTCCAAGACAGTGACAATCACGTACTTGGGCTCATCGGCCGGCGCGTAGGCGCAAAACCACGCGTAATCGTCCTCGCCGCTCTTCTCGCCCGTGCCGGACTTGCCGTAGACCGTGGGGGTCAAGGAGTTAAAGTGTGCGGCGGTCGAAGTCGACGCCGAGTAAATCACATCGTGCATGCCGTTGCGGACCAGCGCAAGATCAGCATCGTTGTTAATTTGAGCCTCAAGGCGCTTCTTTTTGCCCTTGCCGTTGTACTTGTAGGCATCGCCGTCGCCATCACGCGACACCGCCGACAAGAACACATGGGGCACATACTGCTTACCGCCGTTGGCAAGGCCCATGTAGGCACACGCCATCTGCAGCGGCGTCACCAAAATGTCGCCCTGGCCGATAGCGATGTTAGTCATATCGCCGGCATTCCACTTGCGGTCCTCGGCCGAGGCGTCGGTAAAGTAGGACTCTTTCCACTTGGCGTCAGGAATGCGACCGGTGCCCTCACTTGGCAGATCGATGCCGCAGGTCTTGCCCAGGCCCCAACGGCGAAAGACCTCTTGCAGACCCTCGGGATGCTGGTCGTTGTAGAAAAACGCCTTACCCATATCGTAAAACACGGGGTCGCACGAGTTGGCAATACCCGACTGCAACGTCATGGTGCCGTGACCAGACGTCAGCCAGCAGCGCTTGCCCCAAGCCTTGCCAAGGCCCGTCCAATACCCCGTGCAGTTGGTTGTCTGCGTTGAAGTGTAGGTTCCAAACTCAAGACCGGCCAGAGCCGAGAGCGGCTTGATGGTCGAAGCCGACATATACTGGCCGCTAATGGCGCGGTTGAGCAGCGGATGCGAACCCTTGTCGTCGTTGAGCTCGGTCCACACGTCGTTGGAAACGCCGCCGATGAACACCGACGGATCAAACTTGGGCTCGCTCGCCATACCCAGAATCTCACCATTGTTGGGATCGAGGCACACCACGGCGCCGTTGCCGGCATCGCTATGACCCGTGGTCTTGGCAAGCTCAATGGCATTCGCCAGAGCCGTCTCGCAGGCCTGTTGAATCTTAAGATCGAGCGTAAGCTTAATGTCAGAACCGGCCTTGGCGGGAACGGCGCCGGCTTGACCGGTCACGTTACCCGAGGCGTCAACTTTCACGGTCTGCTCACCACGAATGCCCTGCAGCAGATTTTCGTAGTAAATCTCTACGCCCGCCTGGCCCACAATATCGCCCGATTGATACGAGATCTGGCCAGCCGCGCTATCGCTGCCGTCCGACGACTTCCTGTTCTGCGCCTCGAGCTGCTCGGAGGTAATGGTGCCGGTATAGCCCAAGATATGGCAGGCGGTCTCGCCATACGGGTATTGGCGCTCGGTGCGCTCGGCGATCTTCACGCCGGGAAACTCACCGGCGTGCTCCTGAATGTAGGCGACAGTGGAGCGGCGCACGTCAGTCGCGATCGTATGCAGGCTCTGCGCGCCTTCGGAATTGTCCTGGATGTTGCGCAGCACCGCGATATACGGCATGCCGAGCACGTTGGCAAGATGACGCACCAGTACCTTGTCGTCGGCAAGGTCGCGATAGGCGACGACGGCGAGCGAGGGGCGGTTTTGCACCAGCGCGACGCCGTTGCGGTCCAAGATGCGGCCACGAACGGCAGGCGTGGTAACGGTACGGGTCTGATTGCTCTTGGCCTGCTTGTCGTAGTAGTCCGACGAGACCATCTGCATGCCCCACAGCTTAACGGCAAGCGCGGCAAACATCGCACCCACGCCCGCGGTGAGGATGGAAAAGCGGCCCTTGAAGGCCGTAGCGGCCGTATTGCCCTCGCCCTCGGTGGCGCGCGGGGCCGTTCCGTGCTGTGTGTCGTAGGTAAAGCGGGAGTCGCCGCGGCGCATGATGACCAGCGCGACCACAATGGCCACGACCAGCACGATACCGGCGACAACAACCGTCAACTGGGAAGACATCTACAGACCTCCCCTATTTGAGCTTACGGGTCTTGGGCTTAAAGCGCATACCCGTCTGACGCCCACCGCGCGCGGAGAACCCATAGCCAGACTGTGGCGCGACGCCGGACATCAAAAACGGAACGGCGACCAGACCGGTCAGAATCGAGGACGGCAGGGCGTGTCCAAAGATCGCCACGACAAAACTCGATTCCAGTCCCATAAATAGCAAGATAATGCTGTAGATCACGTTAATGGCAAGCGCAAAGGCGCCCACCGTGATGCCGCGAGCGCTCGGGGTGCCGCCCGTCTGACCGGCGGCACTGTGTGTCAGGGCAAAGCTGCCCACTGTCAGCAACAGCGACATCACGCCCACCGGCACGGCTGCCGACAGGTCGTAGAACAGGCCACTGCAAAAACCGCAGATGACGGCCCGCGTGGGATCGCCCGAGAACACACTCAGGCACACCAGGATAATCATAAAGTTGACGCGACCGCCCGCGATGGAGATCTGCGGCGCCAAGCCCGCCTGCAGCAGGACGCAGACAATGGCGGCAATCGCAAAAGTGCGGGAGCCAGTCCCCTGTTCGTGTAGATCCATGGACATGCCTCCCTATTCGCTCGAACCCGAGTCAGTCGTGTCGGACGCATCGGAGCTTTCATCCGAGCTTTCATCTTTGGACTTGGTGGCCGCATCGCGCGAGGTGCCCTGCGGCGTACTGTTGGCGCTGCTCACATCCTCGTCCGAAGCCGACTGCTCATCGGTCAGCGACGTAATGACCAGCACTTCCTCGTTGTTTTCGGCCGTTGTCTGGGCGCGCACGACGATGGTGTAGTACACATCGTTGGCAAACTTCTCCACCGACGAGACCGTACCGAGCGGCAGGCCCTTGGGGAATACGCCGCCGATGCCCGAGGTCACGATGATGTCGCCCACCTTCACGTCGGAATCGACACTCACGTGCTCCAGGCGCAGGGTACCGTCGGGCTGCCCCTGCAGCATACCCTGAGCGCGCGTATCCTGCACCATGGCGGACACGCCCGAGTTCTCATCACTAATCAGGCGGACGGTGGAGGTCTTGGCCGAAACCTCGATAATCTGACCGATGACACCGGCAGAACTCGTCACGGGCATGTTGATGGTAAGACCGTCGGCAGAGCCTTTGTCGATGGTAACGGTCGAGGTCCAGGCATCGCCCGACGCGCCGACAATGCGAGCCGCGGTGGACTTGAGGTTGTAGGTCGACTGCAGACCGACCAGGCTCTCGAGTCGCTCGGCGGTCTTTTGAGCCTCGGAGAGCTCAGCAACCTTTGACGTCAGGACCTCGTTTTGCTTCTTAAGCTCGTCGAGGGTGTCTTGCGAAGCCGTAAGGTTTGAGAACACGTTTCCGATTGCGTTAAAGGGCGCGGCCACAGCCGAGCCCACAAAACGCACCGGCGAGGTAATCGTCGTCACGCCCGAACGCACGGCGTGAATCGGCCCCGCCTCGCCCTCGCGAATGTAAAACGTGAGCAGCAGCACCGAAATTACGCTGAAAACAATCAACGGGCGCATACCCGTTGATTGTCGCTTGGTATTCAGATTTGAAGAGAAACCCGAAGATCGTGCCAAATGGAATCCACCTTTTGGAAATTAAGCATTGGTCTGGACGAAGCCACCGTCAAACGCGTTGGCCTCGAGCACGCGGGCGCAGCCGTTGACGACGTTGTCGAGCGCCGTAGGGCTGACGTTGACCGAAACGCCGGTCTCGTCGCGCAGACGCACGTCGAGACCGCGCAGCAGCGCACCGCCACCGGTCAACAGGATGCCGTAGTACATAAGATCCGAGGCAAGATCGGGCGGCGTGGCGTCGAGGGCGTCCTTGACGGCCTTGGCCATCTCGTCGAGCGGCTTGTTGAGCGCGCGACGAATCTCCTCACTCTCGATGCGCACGGTCTTGGGCAGGCCCGTGATCACGTCGCGGCCGTTGACCTCGACGTCGAGCTCGTCCTTGAGCGGCACGGCAGAACCGACCTTGATCTTGATGTCCTCGGCCGTGCGCTCGCCGATAGCCAGGTTATAGGCATCGCGAACGTGGGTAAGGATGGCCTGATCAAACTCGTCACCGGCAATGCGGATGGACTGCGACACGACGATACCGCCCATGGCGATAACGGCGACCTCGGTGGTACCGCCACCGATATCGATGACCATGGAGCCAGTGGGCTCCTCGACAGGCAAGTCGGCGCCGATGGCAGCGGCCATGGGCTCCTCGATCAGGTATGCCTGGCGGGCACCGGCCTGGATCGTAGCCTCAAAAACGGCGCGCTTCTCGACCGACGTGACACCGGAGGGGACGCAGACGACAACGCGCGGACGCGGGGTCCACGGATAGCGCTTCTCGGACGCCTTGTCGATAAAATAGCGAAGCATGGCCTCGGTAACGTCAAAGTCGGCGATAACGCCGTCCTTAAGGGGACGCACAGCCACAATGTTGCCGGGCGTACGGCCGAGCATGCGCTTTGCCTCGATACCGACAGCCAGGATGCGCTCATCGTTCTTGTCGATGGCGACAACGGAGGGCTCGCGAATGACGATGCCCTTGCCGCGCACGGAGACAAGCGTGTTGGCGGTGCCGAGGTCGATGGCAAGATCGCCCGCATAGCTACCGAAGAACATATCCATCAAAGAAAACAACGCAACTCCTGATGTGTTGGATGATTGCTGGAAAACTACTAGCCCATCATACTAGCGCAAGCCCGGCACCTCACTTGCGGTGAAGCACCGGGCAGCGCCAAATCTCATAAGGTCACTACTGGTTGTCAGCGGCCGAGAGATCGATGTCGAGCGAGGAGACGGCCCAACCGATATGGTTGTCGGAGCGCACGAACTTGACGGTGTACTCTTGCTCGCCGCCCTTGGACAGCGACGCCTTGACCTTGGCGGTGGTCTCGGTCATAGACTGGTCCATGCCCTCGATGGAGACGGTGGCGCCCTGCGGGATCGAGGAAACGATCATCGCCTTGGCGTCCTCGGACAGGCTGGAGGCCAGACAGGACTCAGCCTTGGCGGTATCGCCGTCACCGGCAGCCTGGAACAGGTCGGTGACAACAGACTCCTGCGAGGGAAAGCCCAGGCCGCGCGTGTAGGCGAAGCCAAGACCGCCTGCGGCAATGACGATCAGCAGAAGCAACACCAAGAAAACCTTGAGGCCCGTGTGGCGATGGCGACGACGGACCTTGGCCTCCTTGCGGTCCTGCTGAACCATCTCGGACTCGGACAGGGTGAAGAAGCCGGTGTCCGAGGGGTCGGGCATAAATTGACCGGTAGCACCCGTGGGGTCGAGCGGGTCGACGGCGGGAGCATCCATCGCGGGAGCCGGCGCCGTGGCCATGGCCGTCTGGGCCGAAAGCGCGGCGAGGGAATCGTGCACGCGGGCAAGCTCGTCGGCCTGCTCGGGCGTGAGCTGGTAGATGCCATCGGCGGTGGCGGCGTTAAAGGCATCGAGCGCGTCAGAGGGGCGACCGGCGGCAGAGAGCGCCTCGCCCATACCGGCGTTAAGCGCACGTGTGTCGTCGCGCGGACCGGCAAAGTCAATGGCCGTGCGGTAGGTCTCTACGGCGTCTGCCGGACGGCCGAGCTTAATGAAGCAGCGGCCAAGATCGCCGAGGGCGGCGGCGGGAGCCGGGTTGGCGCCATCGATGGCAGCCTGACGGAAGGCGGTGCCGGCATTGGCATAATCGCCCGACTGGAACAGGGCGTTGCCCAGACCCAGATAGGCCTTAAACGGCGTGGCATAGGATGCATCCTGCGTTGCAGCGGAGAAAGCCTGGGCTGCGGTCACATAGTCACCCACGGCAGCAAGCGCCTTGCCGCGGTTGGTAAGCAGCGCGCCGCGCTTGCCATAGGTACCGTCGTTAAGGGCGGCGGCGTAGGCCTCGGCGGCCTCGGCATACATGCCCAAGTGCATCAAGGCGTTGCCGCGCAGATGGTCGGCCTCGCCCATAATCTCACCGGGGGTCTTTGCCGCACCGAGCATCTGGGCGGCAGCGGAATAATCACCCGCGCGATAAGCGGCGCGGCCCTGTTGGATCAGCTGGCTATTCAAGGAAGTCCCCTTTACTCGTGAACGATCTCGACATGGACGATCTCGTCACCGGCACGCAGCTGCGAGATGACGTCGAGGCCCTCGACCGTGGTGCCAAAGACGGTATAGCCGGAGTCGAGGTTGTGCTGGGCACCCAGGCAGAAGTAGAACTGCGAACCTGCGGAATCGGGATCCATGGAACGTGCCATGGCAAGCGCGCCGTCGACGTGGCTGTTACGCGGGTTGGTAGCGAACTCGCCCTTGATGCAGTAGCCGGGGCCACCGGTACCGGGCATGCCGTCGGGGCCCTCAAGGCCGGCGGCGACATCGGCGCCGGACATATCGCGGGTATTGGGGTCGCCGCCCTGGATCACAAAACCGGGCACATAGCGATGGAACTTAAGGCCGTCGTAAAAACCCATCGTGGAAAGCTCGCAGAAGTTCGCCACGTGGATGGGGGCGCCCTCGCCGTCAAACTTGACCTTGATGGTGCCCTTCGACGTCTCGATCACCGCGCACTCATCGCCGGCAAGCTGATACTCGGGCGTGTAGAGCTCTTTCTTAAAACCAAACATGTGGTTCCTTCCTCGTGCGTTTAAAGCATATTTGGTCAAATTGTAGCAATAAGCACGGGCTTCCATCAATTGCGCACGCAGGTTATGCCGCCGGAGGGCAACAAATTACGAACGTTGCTGCGGTCTCCATGCGCTCACGTTGGCGTCGTACTGGTTAAGCGCGCTGTTGCCGCCTTGTGCGATGGGCGCCAGGATCTCGCTCTGACGGGCGCTCAGCGACTCGCCGTCGGGAATAGACAGCGAGATATCCCAGCTCTGGCAGATCACGTCGACACGCTCGTACATCCACTGGGCAAGCTGCTTTAGATGATCGATGTCCTCCGCATAGACGGTGTCGTCCTGAACCTTGAGGTTATTGAGCTCATCCTGGGTCTTTTTAATCTGATCGCGCAGGGCATAAGCGCTCTGCGACAGCTCCTGGCGGGTGGAGAGCGGCGTACGCAGATAGCCGTTATTAAACGAATCGATGACCTCGCCGATCTGATCATCGTCGCTGTACGACACGATGGTCTGGTACAGGCCGTCGAGCCTGGCGTAGAGCTGGTCGTCGGTTAAGACGGTCTCCTCCTGAACGACCTCGGACGCATCCTCTTGCTTGGACTCTTTCTCGGTGGCCTCGCCCTTTTGGCGCGACGGGAAGGTGGTCTTGGCGGCCTGGCCAAACTGGTCGTAGAAGCCGGGCATGACGCCCATAGGATCGGCATTCACAAACCAATACGCACCACCGCACACGGCGGCGAGCACCGCGATGACGATAAGCGGTTTGGGGATATGGCGCTTGTGCTTGTGATAGGCATCCTCGTCGGGATGGACCTTGCGCTTGGCCTTTTGCTTTTTGGGCTGGACATCATCGCGCAGGGACACCGGTGTGGGGATATCGACCTTGGGGATGCCAAAATCCTTGTCGAAGGCCGGCAGCACGCAGGTCTCGTTGGGATCGGCGGCATCCGAGAGCACCGCGGCGGCAGAGGCCGGCGCATGGGGCACCTCGGTATCGATCTGCTCCTGCGTCAAGCGCGGGAAGCCGGCCGTGCGGCCTGCCGCCAAATCGGATGCGGCCGCGTCTTTGGAAAGGATGCCCGGGGCGGGGCGCCCGCACTTGGGACAGGTGCGATCATGCGGGGACAGGCGTGCGCCACAACCATCGCAGAATACGAACTCGGTATGCTCGGGACCGTCGCCCGGACCAACGTATGCGTTGCAATAGGGGCAGAACGAGGCGCCGTCCTCTATGGTCTTAAGGCAATGCGGGCAGATCACGGCTTCCTCTTTTCGGAGCAATTCATACAGTCGAGGTTAGAGCATAACATCGCCACGCCCCCACAGGAGCAAGGCACCAATTCAACATCACCGTTCACCCCTAAGTTGCGGTGAAATAGAGACTGAATAGGATGTTGAAACGCCTAAACGGTCCCTATTTCACCGCAACTTAGGGAGGCGTTGTGGCTAGGCTTTCTTTGCGGGCTTTTTCTTCTTGCTCGGCATCGAGACCTTAATGCCCTGGGCGGACTTGGTCACCCGCGAGCGCTTGGCACCCGTACTCTTCTTTTTCTTGGGCTGGGCCTTTTCCACGCCCTCGAGCGCGCGAACCTCGGCCTCGCGAGCGGTGCGCTCCCCACGGCGCTGCGCCATATCGGCTGCGACGCGCTTGGCAAAACGCTGGGCAGTTGAGCCCGTCGAGCTCACCTTGCCGCCACCGCGACCCAAACGGACGCGAACGCCACGGCCAAAGCCGGTGGCAGCATGGCGACGACGCGGCTTAAGCGAATCCATCATCGTGGCGAGCTTAAAGAACACCGTGCAGGTAAAGACGACGATCGCCAGCAAGATAACGGCCTCGCCCATCGACAGGTTGGCGATGGACAGCAGCTGCGGGAATCCGATAACACCCGCCAGGATGCCGACGACGACAAACACAAAAAGCACCACACGCAAGGGCGTAAGCGGCTGCGAGATACGCCAGATCAGACTCACGCTCGCCGCACACGACGTAAGCAGGCACATGGTCGAAAGCGTGAGCTGGTTAAAGCCAAACACACGCGCTACAAAGATATCGAGCGCCGCAGCCATAATAACCGCCAGTGACGCCGGCAACGCACGCTTGAGCACGTTGGTCAAGAATGACCCCTTCACGCGGGCGTTGTTGGGCTCCAAACCCAGCACAAAGCCCGGCGCGCCGATGCAGAAGAAGTTGATGAGTGTCATCTGAATCGGCTCGAAGGGATACGGCGGAAACGCGATGCACAGCGCCGCCAGGCCCATCGAGAACAGCGTCTTAGTCAAGAACAGCGCCGCAGAGCGCTGCAGGTTGTTGATGGAGCGACGGCCCTCAGCCACCACGGCGGGCATCGAGGCAAAATCGTTGTCGACCAGCACGATCTCGGCCACGTTGCGCGCGGCATCGGAACCGGCGGCCATGGCCACGGAGCAGTCGGCCTCCTTGAGCGCCAGCACGTCGTTGACGCCGTCGCCCGTCATGGCAACCGTATGGTCGCGACGCTTGAGCGCCTGCACGAGCTCACGCTTCTGCTGCGGCGTCACGCGACCAAAGACGTGATAGCGGTCCACCGCGGCATCAATCTTGGACGGCGTATCGAGTGTCGTGGCGTCGACGTAGGCATCGGCCCCCGGAACGCCCACCACGCGCGCGATCGACGACACCGTGCGCGGGTCGTCGCCGCTGATCACGTTGAGGGTCACGCCCTGCTCGTTAAAGTAACCGATGGTCTCGGCGGCCGAGGAGCGAATCTCGTCGCGAATGGTCACAAAGCCCACGGGCTCGGCCTCGCCCACCATATCGCCGTCGGGCGTAAAGCCGTCCACACGGGCCACAACAAGCACGCGGCAGGTGTCGGCAAGCTCGGCCACACGGTTCTCGACCTGCGCAAAGACGCGCTCCGAAAGCACAAATTGCGCTGCGCCCATCACATAGGAGCCCTGCGCAAACGAGGCGCCGCTCCACTTTTTGGACGAAGAGAACGGAATGACCGCCAGCGGCTCGGAAACCTCGACCGGGCGGTCAGCGTAATAGTTGAGCAGCGCCTGACAGGTCTCGTTGGCGTCTGCCGAGGTGGCACGCGCCACGTTGGCGAGCGCAAAATCGAGGACCGTGGTCTCGACGGGGACAGCTGCCTCGTCCGAGTCCGCGCCAAAGCCAACGCCCTCAACAGGCAGCGGGTAGGTACCCTCGACCTCCATACGGCCCGAGGTAATGGTGCCCGTCTTGTCCAGGCACAGCACGTCGACGCGCGCGAGCGTCTCGATACAGTAGAGCTGCTGCGCGAGTACCTTGCGGCGCGCCAGACGCACCGTGGCGATGGCAAGCACCGACGAAGTCAGCAGCACCAGGCCCTGCGGAATCATGCCCAAAAGAGCGCCCACCGTAGACAGCAGCGCCGACGAAGGCACGCGACCGGCAAGCAGCTCGGAAAAACACCACGAAAGCGCGCTATCGCCCGGCGTACCGGCGGCATCCCACAGCTCGCTCACACTCGAGGCAAAGAGCGCCAGGCCGAGCGGAATCATAATGAGGCTCGCAAAGCGCACGATGGCGTTGAGCACGTTCATGATCTCGGAATTGACCTTTTTGACGTACTTGGCCTCGTTGTTGATCTTGGCCACGTAGTTGTCGGCGCCAACATGGATCACGCGGGCGCGCAGCAGGCCCGAGTCGATAAAGCTGCCGCTCATGAGCTCGGAGCCGGGCTGCTTTTTGATGAGATCGCTCTCGCCCGTCAGCAGGCTCTCGTTCACGAGTGCCTCACCCGAAACCACCACGGCGTCGGCGGGAATCTGGTCGCCGCGCCCCAGGCGAATGATATCGTCGAGCACGATCTGGTCCAGGTCGAGCTCTACCTCGGCGCCGTCGCGCACCGCGATGGCCTTCTTAGAGGTGAGCAGCGTAAGCTTATCGACCATCCGCTTGGAGCGCATGGACTGGATGACGCCAATTGCCGTGTTCAAGAACACCACGAACAGGAACGTCAGGTTCTTAAACGAACCGGTCAGCAACACCAAAATCGCCAAGACCACGTTGATCAAGTTAAACAGCGTGCAGAGGTTCTCGATGATGAGCTCGCGGACCGACTTGGTCTTGAGTTCCATGTTGCGGTTGATCTTACCGGCGGCGATGCGCTCCTCGACCTCGGCGGTCGAGAGTCCGTGCTCGATATCCGTTGCTGCCATACCTTGTCCCATCACGTCGCGTCGGTATAAGAAAACCGCCCGGACCATGCGAGGTTCGGACGGTCTTACGTTCGAGGGTGCCCCATGTTGGATTCGAACCAACGGCCTTCTGCTCCGGAGGCAGACGCTCTAATCCCCTGAGCTAATAGGGCGAACGGTTGGCATTATACCCAAGTGCGCCACGGGCTAACAAAAGAATAGAAAAAGCTTTGCAATTACGTGGGAGATACGGCGCAGAGGCTCACCTTAGAACGCAAAAGTGAAACAATTAGTATAAACTCTCATGCACATATATAACGGCTCGCGATGCGGGCCGTTTTTGCAAGAGCTATCCATCGAGGTGAGAGGCACACCATGATTGCGATTTTAAAGCAGAGCGCCAGCGACGAGGCCGTCGGCCATATCGTCAGCTGGATTGAGAAGAAGGGTCTCAAGACCGACGTCTCGCGCGGCGAGAACGAGACCATCATCGGCCTGGTGGGCGATACGACCAAGATCGACCCGTTCTTGCTCGAGTCCATGGATGTCGTCGAGCGCGTGCAGCGCGTCTCCGAGCCCTTTAAGCGTGCCAACCGCAAGTTCCACCCTGAGGACTCCGTCATCGACTGCGGCCACGGCGTCAAGATCGGCGGCGACCAGTTCCAGGTCATCGCCGGACCCTGCTCCGTCGAGGGCGAAAACCTCATTCGCATCGCACGCCGCGTAAAGGCCGCCGGCGCCACGATGCTGCGCGGTGGCGCCTACAAGCCCCGCACCTCCCCTTACGCCTACCAGGGCATGGGTCCCGCCGGCCTGGACCTGCTATGCGAGGCATCCGCCGAGCTCGACATGCCGATCGTCACCGAGATCATGGACCCGCGCGACGTGCAGGTCTTCTTGGATAAGAAGATCGACGTCATGCAGATCGGCGCCCGCAACGCGCAGAACTTCCCCCTGCTCAAGGAGGTCGGCAAGACCAAGACCCCGGTCCTGCTCAAGCGCGGCATGTCCGGCACCGTCGACGAGTTGCTCATGGCTGCCGAGTACATCATGAGCGAGGGCAACGACAACGTCATCCTGTGCGAGCGCGGCATTCGCACCTTCGAGACCCGCACCCGCAACACCTTCGACCTCAACGCCGTGCCGGTGCTGCACCACCTATCGCACCTGCCCGTCGTCGCCGACCCCAGCCACGCCACCGGCTACACCCGCTATGTCGAGCCCATGGCGCTCGCCGCGACTGCCTGCGGCGCCAACGGTCTGGAGATCGAGGTCCACGACGACCCGAGCCACGCTTGGTCCGACGGTGCTCAGGCCCTCACCCCCGACCAGTTCGACGACACCATGCGCCGCATCCGCGCCATCCGCGAGGTCGTCTGCCAAGAGACCGTTCAGGAGTAACCCATGGGTACGGTGAGAAACGCACGCGTCAACCAGGGTGGACCCAAGTGCGCCGGCATCGTGGGCCTGGGCCTCATCGGCGGCAGCTTTGCCCGCGGCTATGCGCAGGCGGGCGTTCGCGTGCTTGCCTGGGACCCCGACGATGACGTGATGACGGCCGCCAGCATGGGTACCGTCGCCGGCGAGCTCAACGACGAGACGCTCGGCGAGTGCGACATCATCGTCCTTGCCTGCTATCCTAAAGGATGCATCGAGTGGCTCGAGGCCCACGCTCAGGCGCTCGCCGACGCCACCGACACCGATGCCATCATGGGCCCCGTGGTGATCGACACCGTGGGGGTGAAGGGCATCGTGTGTGAGCGGGCCTTTGAGCTCGCACGAGAGCACGGCTTTTACTTTGTGGGCGCACACCCCATGGCGGGCACCCAGTTCTCGGGCTACGCCCATTCCAGCGCCGACCTGTTCCAGGGCGCACCGCTCGTGCTCGTTCCGCCTGCGGTAGACGATGCTCTTAAGCTGGAGCTCTTGGGCCAGGTTCGCGAGATGGTGCGTCCCTTGGGGTTTGGCAAGTTCAGCGTGACCACCGCCACCGAGCACGACCGCGTGATCGCCTTTACGAGCCAGCTCGCGCACGTGGTGTCCAACGCCTACGTAAAGAGCCCCACCGCCCAGGTCCACCACGGCTTCTCTGCCGGTAGCTACCGCGACCTCACGCGCGTGGCCCACCTCAACCCGCAGATGTGGTCCGAGCTCATGATTGACGACGCCGACGCTCTCGCCTTCGAGATCGACCATCTGATCGATTCGCTCGGCGCCTACAGCCGTGCGCTCAAGAACCGCGACCAGCGTTATCTTGAGAATCTCCTTGCCGAGGGCGATCGCATCAAGCGCGCACTCGACGACGAGAGCGCCCACTAGACCACCTATCACGCCAGGTCGAAAGGACCATAGCTTATGGCGATTACCATCGATATCGACACCGCACGCCCCTACCAGGTACACGTGGGCACGTTTTTGCTGGAGCAGGCAGGGCCACTCGTTCGCGCCACCGCCGGAGGCACCCGCGCCGTCATCGTGACGGACACCAACGTGGGCCCGCTCTACCAGATGCCCGTTAAGCAGAGCCTGGAGGCGTCAGGCTATGAGGTAAGCATTTGCACCTTCGAGGCCGGCGAGGTACACAAGCGCGCCGAGACCTACGTTGCCATTCTTGAGTTTGTAGCCGAGCACGAGCTTTCGCGCTCCGACGTGATCGTGGCACTCGGCGGCGGCGTCGTGGGCGACGTGGCTGGCTTTGTGGCCGCCACCTACATGCGCGGCTGCAAGTTTGTGCAGATCCCCACGAGTCTGCTCGCTATGGTGGACTCGTCGGTGGGCGGCAAGACGGCCATCGACCTGGCTGCCGGCAAGAACCTAGCTGGCGCCTTTTGGCAGCCAAGTGTTGTCATCGCTGACGTGGGATGCCTTGCCACCCTCACGCCCGAGCAGTTCGCCGACGGCTGCGGCGAAGTCGTCAAGCACGCCGTGATCGCCGACCCCGAGCTCTTCGCCGAGCTGGAGAAGACCCCGCTCACGCTTGAGCTGCTGAACCGCGACGTGGCCCGCGTGGCGCTCATAATCGCCCGCAATATCGACATTAAGCGCGCCGTGGTCGTTGCCGACGAACGCGAGACCAACCAGCGCAAGCTCCTCAACTTTGGACACAGCGCCGGACATGCCGTCGAGGCCTGCGAGCACTTTGAGCTGGGACACGGCAACTGCGTGTCGATCGGCATGGGCATCATCACGCGTGCCGCAGCCCTGCACGGCATTTGCGATGCCGAGCTGCCCGGTCGCATCGAGGAGCTCTGCGCCCGTCATGGCCTCAAGACCCGCTGTGAGCTTTCGCCCGACGCCATCTTTGCCGAGGCGCTGCACGACAAAAAACGCGCCGGTGACACCATCGATCTGGTGATTCCGCACGGTATTGGCCGCTGCAGCATCGACCGCACGCCGCTTTCCACCTTCCATGATTTAATTGCCGAGGGCCTCGGCCAGAAGGGAGACGCATCCGTATGCTAGCCCGCATCACCCCCTCCCCGCTCAAGGGCACCGTTCCCGCCATCGCGTCCAAGTCGATGGCGCACCGCCTCATCATCTGTGCCGCACTCGCCAACGGCGAGACGCACGTCACTTGCAACACCACCTGCGCCGATATCGAGGCCACGGTGCGCTGCCTCACGGCCCTGGGTGCCCGCATCGAGACCGTCGAGGACGGGTTCCAAGTCCATCCCACCATGAAGAGTATTGAGTTTGGCCTGCTCAAGGCACTTGCGGGCGGCACGCTCGACTGCGGCGAGAGCGGCTCCACGCTCCGCTTTATGCTGCCCGTCGCCTGCGCGCTGGGGGCAGAGGCCACCTTTGTGGGCCAGGGCCGCCTGGGCGCACGCCCCCTCTCCCCGCTCTCCGACGAGATCATTGCCGCCGGCTGCGACCTGCAGGGTCTGGGCGGCTTCCCGCTCAAGACAAGCGGCCGCATGCGCCCGGGCACCTTTATCCTGCCGGGCAATGTGAGCTCGCAGTACATCTCCGGCTTGCTGCTGGCAGCCCCGCTTTTGGCCCAGCCCTCCTGCGTGCAGGTAACCGGCCTTATCGAGAGCCGCCCCTATATCAACCTGACCATCCAGGCCATGAAGGCCTTCGGCGTCGAGGTCAACGTCGAGCGTATCCCCGCCAAGGACGGCCAGCCCGAGATCACGAACTTCCGCGTGGACAGCGGCTCGTACCGCACTCCAGGCAACGTTGCTGTCGAGGGCGACTGGTCCAACGCCGCCTTTTGGCTGTGTGCCGGCGCCATCGGTACCGACCCCATCACCGTCGAGGGCGTGTCGCTCAGCTCTGCGCAAGGCGACCGCAACGTGCTTGCCGCGCTCTCGCGCTTTGGCGCCCGCATCGTGCGCTCCACCAACGCCGCCACCGTGCAGTCCGACAAGCTCGCCGGCTTTGAGATGAGCGCGCACGACATCCCCGACTTGGTGCCCGTTATCTCTGCCGTGGCATCGCTGGCGCAAGGCCGCACGTTCATCCGCGATTGCGCCCGCCTGCGCATCAAGGAATCCGACCGTCTGGCCACCACCACCCGCGAGCTCACCGCACTGGGCGCACAGGTGCGCATTGCCGGCGACGACCTCATCATCAAGGGTGTCGACGCCTTTACCGGCGGCGAGGTCGATTCGCACAACGACCACCGCATCGCCATGATGGCCGCCATCGCTGCGAGCCGCGCCACTGGCGAAGTCGTGATCCACGGCGCCGAGGCCGTCAACAAGTCCTATCCCGATTTCTTTGACCACTACCGCCTGCTGGGCGGCAAGGTCACGCTCGAGGAGGAATAGCATGTCCTCGACCTTTGGCAACGTTTTGCATCTGAGCATCTTTGGCCAGTCGCACTCCCCTGCTATCGGCTGCTCACTCGACGGCATTCCTGCTGGTATCGCCGTTGACCAGGAGCAGCTGCAGGCCTTTTTGGACCGTCGCGCCCCCGGTCGCGACGAGACCGCAACCAAGCGCCGTGAGGCCGACGCCGCGCATATCATTGCCGGTGTGGTCGATGGGCACACCACCGGCGCACCCATCGCAGCGATCATCGAGAACACCAACACGCGCTCCAAGGACTATTCCGAGCTGCGCCGCAAGCCCCGCCCCGGGCACGCAGACTTTCCGGCGCGCGTGAAGTACCACAACATGCACGACGTCGCCGGCGGTGGGCATTTCTCCGGACGCCTGACGGCCCCCCTATGCATCGCCGGCGGCATCGCGCTGCAGGCGCTCGAGGCCCGTGGCATCAAGGTCATGGCGCACGTTGCGCAGATCGGCGGCATCTCCGACCTGCCGATGGACGATATGGTCTATCGCGAGGCCGACCGCAAGGCGATCCTTACGAACGACCTGCCCTGCATCGACGCCGCCGCTGCCGGTCGCATGCGCGAGGAAATTCTGGCCGCGCGCGACGAGCTCGATAGCATCGGCGGCATCGTGGAGTGCGGCATCTACGGGCTTCCCGCGGGTATCGGCGACCCCATGTTCGACGGCATCGAGAACCGCATCGCGCAAATTGCGTTTGGCATTCCCGCCGTGAAGGGCGTGGAGTTTGGCATGGGCTTTGCCGTAGCCGCCATGCGCGGCAGCGAGAATAACGATCCGTACCGCGTTGATGCCGAGACCGGCGAGATTGCGGTCGAATCCAATAACGCCGGCGGCATCCTGGGCGGCATCTCCACCGGTGCACCAGTCATGTGGCGTATGGCCGTGAAGCCTACGCCCTCCATCGGTCGCGAGCAGCAGACCGTGGACATGGACGCCATGGAAAACGCCGAGCTCTCGGTCCACGGCCGCCACGATCCATGCATCGTCCCGCGCGCCGTCCCCGTAGCCGAGGCGGCCGCCGCCCTCGCGATTTGGGACGCCCTCCTCGAGGACGCAGGCCAGCGCTAAAAATCTCCGGGGGCCAACTCCGGCCCCCACGCCCACCCAGTGATTTTTCTGGGACGGGGATTAAAAAATCATTGTGTACCTAATGATTTTTTAATCCCCGTCCCAGAAAAATCACCGACACATGAAAGGGGCCTCCATGGACCTTGCCGATATTCGCCAGGCCATCGATGGCATCGACACCACGCTCCTCAACAGCTTTGTCGAGCGTATGGACATTGCCACCGAAGTCGCCAAATCCAAGATCGAGATGGGCAAGGCCGTCTTTGACCCCGCCCGCGAACGCTCCAAGCTCAACAATCTCGCCAGCCGCGCACCCGAGCGCTATGAGGCCCAGACCATCACTCTGTTCCGCCTCCTCATGAGCATGAGCAAGGCCGAGCAGCAGCGCTACATCAACGAGCTCAGGGGCATCACGGTGTCGCAAAAGGCCCATGCCACGGCCACAGCCTTTGACACGCCCTTCCCTCAGACGGCCACCGTCGCCTGCCAGGGCGTCGAAGGCGCCTACAGCCAGATCGCCGCGTGCAAACTCTTCAACGTGCCCGATATCGCGTTCTTTGAGACCTTTGAGGGCGTCATGCGCGCCGTACGCGACGGCTTTTGCGAGTTTGGCGTGCTGCCCATCGAAAACTCAACCGCCGGTTCAGTCAACGCCGTCTACGACCTGCTCGCACAGTTCGACTTTCATATCGTGCGCTCGCTGCGCCTCAAGATCGATCACAACCTGCTCGTCAAACCCGGCACCAAGCTCGCCGACGTGCGCGAGGTCTACAGCCATGGCCAAGCCATTGCCCAGTGCGCCGGCTTTATCGAGGGCCACGGCCTGCATGCCACCAAGTACCCCAACACCGCCATGTCGGCCGAGATGGTCGCCAACTCCGAGCGCACCGACGTCGCCGCTATCGCCTCGCGCAGCTGTGCGGCACTCTACGGCTTGGAGGTGCTGGAGCCCAACATCCAGGACTCGGACAACAACTACACGCGCTTTGTCGTCATCAGCCGCGAGCCGCGCGTCTATCCCGGTGCCAACCGTACCTCGCTTATGATCACCACGGCCAACGAGCCGGGCGCGCTCTATCGCGTACTCGAGCGCTTCTACGCACTCAACATTAACCTCATCAAGCTCGAGAGCCGCCCCATCCCCGGGCACGACTTTGAGTTTATGTTCTACTTTGACCTGGACTGCCCCTTTGGCAGCAAGGCCCTCGACGACTTGCTCGACTCAATCGACGACGTGTGCGAGAGCTTCACCTACTTTGGCAGCTACACGGAGGTGCTCTAGATGGCCGATGTCACTGCAACCCGCCCCTACGGCGTGCTGGGCCGCGTGCTGGGCCACAGCTACACCCCGACCATCTACAAGGAGCTCGCAGGGCTGGAGTATGTGCGTTTTGAGCGCGAGCCCGAGGACCTCCAGACCTTTATGACCGGCGACGAATGGGAAGGCACCAACGTGACCATCCCCTACAAGCGCGCCGTCATGGAATACCTGGACGAGTTGAGTCCCCTGGCCGAGCGCATGGGCAACGTCAACACCATCACACGCCTGCCCGACGGCCGCTTGCGCGGCGACAACACTGACTATTTCGGTTTTCAGTGCCTTGTCGAGGAGCTGGGCGTTGAGGTTGCCGGCAAAAAAGCCCTCGTGCTCGGTGCCACCGGTGGCGCTGGCACTACGGCCAGCATGGTGCTCGGCGATCTGGGAGCCATCGTCGTACCCGTGGGTCGCACGAGCGAGGTCAATTACGACAACATCGCGCAGCAATCCGATGCCGCGCTGCTCGTCAACTGCACGCCCGCCGGTATGTTCCCCCACTGCCCCGACGCTCCCTGCACGCTCGAGGGACTCGATGCGCTCGAGGGCGTCATCGACATTGTCTACAACCCCGCCCGTACGGGTCTGATGCTCGAGGCCGAGCGCCACGGCATCCCCTGCATCGGCGGCTTGCTCATGCTTGTGGCACAAGCAGCACAAGCTGTCGAGCGCTACACCGGTCAGATTACACCGCGCGAGCGCATCCTGGATGTGACGGAGCGGCTGTCCCACCGCGAGCAGAATATCGCGCTGATTGGCATGCCGGGTTCGGGCAAGACCCGTGTAGGCGAGCAGATCGCCCAGCTCACGGGCCACGAGCACATCGACCTCGATCGCGCCCTCGAGGAGCGCCTGGGGATGCCTTGCGCCGACTTTATCGTCGAGCGCGGCGAGGCGGCCTTCCGCGAGCAGGAGACGGCGGAGCTGGCCGACATCTCCAAGCGCAGCGGCCTGGTGCTCTCCACGGGCGGCGGCGTGGTCGCGCGAGACGAGAACTACCCGCTGCTGCACCAGAACAGCCAGATCGTGATGCTCAACCGCAAGCTCGACGAACTCGCCCATAAGGGACGCCCTATCACCGCCCGCGATGGCATCGATAAGCTCGCCGAGCAGCGCATGCCGCGCTACCGCGCCTGGGCCGACTACATCATCGACTCACGCGACTGCGCCGCCAACACCGCCCGCGCCGTCCTCGACACCCTCCCACCCGCTCTCTAACAAAAACCACCACAAAGGGGACAGGCACCTTTGTGGTGGTTTTTCATTCCTCCTCTCCAAGTCGACCAACTCCAAAGGAAGCAACCATGAAAGCACTCGTCATCAACGGCCCCAACCTCAACATGCTCGGTATTCGCGAGCCGGGCATCTACGGCAGCGACAACTACGACCGCCTGGTCCAGATCTGCCAGGAGGCGGGCGCTGCACAGGGTTTTGACGAAATCGAGGTGTTCCAGTCCAACCACGAGGGCAGCATCGTCGACAAGATCCAGGAGGCTTACGGCAAGGTCGACGGCATCGTCATCAACCCGGCGGCCTACACTCACACCAGCGTAGCCATCCTGGACGCGCTCAAAGCCGTCGCCATCCCCGCCGTTGAGGTCCACATCAGCGCCGTCGAGACGCGCGAGGACTTCCGCCAGGTAAGCTACGCCCGCCTGGCCTGCTTCGCCACCATCACCGGCGAGGGCCTGCAGGGCTACGCTCACGCGCTGGAGCTGGTGAGGGAGCGTCTGCTACACTAATCCCTGGGACGAACACATCAGGCATGTTTGCCCCAAATCTAAAGTAACTGTCCAATTGACATACAAAGGAGCATATCCATGTCCCAGTACGATTACCTCGTTGTCGGCGCCGGCCTTTCGGGCGCTGTCTTTGCCAATGCCGCCAAGCGTGCCGGCAAGTCGGTTCTGGTCATCGATCGCCGAGATCACATCGCCGGCAACATCTACACCGAGGACGTCGAGGGCATCCAGGTCCACCGCTACGGCGCGCATATCTTCCACACTTCCATGAAGGATGTCTGGGACTACGTCAACTGCTTCGCCGAGTTCAACAACTACGTCAACTCGCCGGTCGCCAACTTCCACGGCAACATGTACAACATGCCCTTCAACATGAATACCTTCGCCAAGATGTGGCCGGGCGTCGTCACGCCGGCCGACGCCAAGGCCAAGATTGCCGAGCAGGTGGCCGCCGAGAACATCGGCGAGCCGGCAAACCTCGAGGAGCAGGCGCTGTCGCTCGTCGGCCGTGACATCTTCGAGACGCTCGTGAAGGGTTACACCGAGAAGCAGTGGGGCCGCGACTGCAAGGACCTGCCCGCGAGCATCATCAAGCGCCTCCCCTGCCGCTTTACCTACGACAACAACTACTTCAACGACCGCTACCAGGGCATCCCCATGGGCGGCTACACCAAGATGGTCGCCAACATGCTCGAGGGCGTCGAGGTGCGCTGCGGCGTAGAGTACAAGGAGCTGATCGCCGCCGAGCCCGATATCGCCACCAAGACGATCTACTGCGGCCCCATCGACGCGTTCTACGACTTTAGGCTGGGCACGCTCGAGTACCGCAGCCTGCGTTTTGAGACCGAGACGCTCGACGAGCGGGACCACCAGGGCGTTGCCGTGGTTAACTACACCGAGCGCGAGGTCCCCTATACGCGCATCATCGAGCACAAGCACTTTGAATTTGGCACACAGGACAAGACCGTCATCACGCGCGAGTATCCGGCCGACTGGAAGCCCGGCGACGAGCCCTACTACCCCATCAACGACACCAAGAACGAGGCCCTGTACAAGCAGTACGAGGAGCTGGCGGCGCAGGAGGGCGACGTGATCTTCGCCGGTCGCCTGGGCGGCTACAAGTACTACGACATGGACAAGGCCATCGCCGCAGCCTTCGAGCTCGTCCGCAACGAGCTGGGCGTGGAGCCCACGGAGGCGTAAGAGACGAGCGATTCACAGTCCCTACTAAATGAATCAATAGGCCGGCGAAGTGGTTACGCTTCCGCCGGTCTATTTCCAAGGGTAAAATGTACATTCGCCTCAAATTGATAAAATGTAAATGATGTTTAAAGCAATCATTCCAGTCATTCATTCTTAACCAACTAGAATTTGCAAAAGAATGGATTTGATTGCTTGTAATGCTAAATAAATAGAAAGAAGTATTGAATGCTCAACAAAATTAAACAACTTCTACCAGCATCATCTAGGTCGCTTCACGCCATGCATGACGATATAAACAGGCTGCATGAAGAGCTAGAAAGAATTTATCATCGCATTGAAGTCGCCGATAACGGCATCAACATGAACATCAACTACAAGTTCGACAATATGGCAATTCCAATTATTGAGTCGATTGCTCAGAACCTCGATGCCCATGATGAGCACATGAAAATGTTTGCGTGGGAAGAGTACAAGCGACCAGAAGAAACTATCCAGGAAGCAAAGGAGCGTTTCTTTAAAGAGCTCCCAAAAGCAACTGGCGGATTAAGGCTTTTGCAGCTTGGATGCGGAAAACTGTTGGGGGAATTCGACACTCTCTGCAAAGAGAACGACATCAATTATTGGATTAACTTCGGAACACTTATCGGAGCCATTAGGCATCAAGGATTCATTCCCTGGGACGATGATACCGACCTTGGAATCATGCGCGATGATCTAGAAAAGCTATGCGACATCGTTGAAGACGACAACCGATATAAAATATCAATTGTTTACGACCGCTTTGTCCACTGTCGACAAGTTAGATTTCTTTACAACGACGAAAACATACCCTGTTTTCTGGATTTGTTCATTTATGACTGGACTCCTTCAACTGACAACAAATTCGCCGAAGAGCAGCGAAAACTCCGTGTTCAAATGGTCGAAGAAATGGAGTCAGACAGAGCGCTGACATTCTGGCATGACGAGCCTTATTACTCGGGCGAGAACAATAGCCTGATTCAGAAGCATTACGATCGATGCCTCGAAAAGTCCAAAGCGGCCGGAATCATATGCGATAAGGAGCATGCCAAGGGCATCATGTGGGCTATCGACAACCTTGATGATGGAAAACAGAAACAATGGGTCTACCCCATTGCAGACCTCTTCCCCACTAAAGCTGTAGCGTTTGAGGGCACACAACTCGAGGAGCCGAATAACCCCGATTTATTCCTCTGGAGCCGCTATGGGGATATCTACGAGCTTCCAAATGACATTAACAGTCACTTCCAACACGTCAATCATAACGAGCTGGAAAGTGGGTCCTCAAATCTTGCCATGAAACGCCTGCTTGATTAATGGTTAAAAATTGCCCCGTGCTTACCATGCAATACACGGGGCAATTTTATTGAGCAAGCCTGCCCTTTACCTCAGTAGTCGAAATACCAGGAGTTCGATTCAAGTAGACAACATCGCAAATATCTTTCAATGATTCAAAGCGAGGGTCGCCAGCCCAATCGCCTCCCATGCACACAACATCAGCGTGATACATCTTTATGTCTCGAGGCTTTTGATCCCAATTGTCTTCCGGAATTACCAAGTCAACATAACGCAGCGCTTCAAGCATCTCACGCCGCACATCATAGGAATAGAAGCTCTTTTTCCCTTTTAGAGCATTGAATTCATCGGTTGAGAGCCCAACGATGAGATAGTCGCCGAGCTTAGATGCCTGCTGAAGAAGGCGAATGTGACCATAATGAAGCAAATCAAACGTTCCGTACGTAAGTACTCGTTTTAAGGAATGGCGATCGTCCGCACCCGATAAACCGTTCTCCAGAAGATCGGAATTGGCCTCAATCCGAACAGACGAAAATGTGCCCATCAGCTACTCCATAAAAGAAGAGCCGTCGATTTGACGGCTCGATAAATACAGGTGCTCCATGGCGGATTCGAACCGTCGACCTTGGGATTAGAAGTCCCCTGCTCTATCCAACTGAGCTAATGGAGCGTAGAGTCATGCAAATACGCCAAAAGCGTGTTTGCACAACGCATAAATTATACCCTACTTAAACTGGTCGTGGTACGCCTTGCATACCTCATCGACAGGACCATCCATGCGCAGGTCGCCCTTCTCGATCCAAACCGCTCGCTGGCAAATGCGTTCAACCTGCTCCATGGAATGAGAAACAAACAGTACCGTAACGTCGCCGCTCTCAATAAAATGCTGAATGCGACGCTCACACTTCTGCTGGAAGAACACATCGCCAACAGAAAGCGTCTCATCAACAATAAGGATATCGGGCTCGGTAATGGTGGCGATAGCAAAGGCGATGCGCGCGACCATGCCCGACGAGAAATTCTTAAGCGGCATGTCGACAAAGTCTTTAAGCTCAGCGAACTCGATAATATCGTCAAAGCTCGCATCGATAAATTCCTTGGTATAACCGAGCAGTGCGCCGTTAAGGTAGATATTCTCGCGTGCTGTAAGCTCGGGATCAAAGCCGGCGCCCAGCTCGATGAGCGGGGCGATGTTGCCGTGAACCTTAACCTCGCCCTCACTGGGCTCCAGAACGCCAGCGATGATCTTAAGCATCGTAGACTTGCCAGAACCGTTAGTACCAACCAGACCGACAACCTCGCCGCGGTGAACTTCAAAAGAGATGTGCTTAAGCGCGCGGAACTCCTCAAAGAAGAGCTCGTGCTTAGCAAGCTTAATAAAGTATTCCTTAAGGTTCGTTAAAGACTCAGACGCCATATTGAAGATCATGGTGACGTCTTTAACCTCAACAGCAAGGGGCTGCTTGCTGTAATCAATAGCAGATTCAGTCATTACAGCGCTCCTTAAATGTAGAGAATAAACTTGTGCTCGGTCTTATGGAACACGGCGTAACCGACAACCAAAGCGATAACTGACCAGATAACGCAAAGTCCGAGCGTAAGCATGGAGGGCGTCGTGTTAAACAGGAAGATATCGCGCATGAACTGCAGGTAGTTGTACATGGGATTCACAACAACCAGCACCTGAATCCAATGGGCCATCTGGCTAATGTAATCGGTGGTCCAGAAGATAGGCGTCAGGTACATCCATGCGGTGATAACGACGGTCCACAGGTGCATAACATCGCGGAAGAATACGGCAAGCGCCGAGAGCATCATGCCCAAGCCCATGCAAAAGCACATAAGCAAAAACAGGCAAACCGGCAGCAAGATTAAATGCCAGGTAGGAAGAACATGGAACCACAGCATAACCAGCGCGACGGCAACCAGAGAGAAGGCAAAGTTAACGAGCGAGAATAGCACCTTCTGAACCGGGAACACCCAGCGGTGCACCTTAACCTTTTTAAGCAAGGACGACGCCGCGATGATGGACATGAGCGCCTGGTTCGTCGACTCGGACATAACCGAGAACGTAATGTTACCGACGATTAGGTACAGCGGATACATCTCAGGCGTAATGGAGCCATTGCGGCTCTGACCAAAAATGGTCGAAAACACAATGGACATGACGACCATCATAAGAAGCGGATTGAGCACCGACCACGCAACACCCAAAACGCTGCGACGATACTTAATCTTAAAATCCTTAGTGACAAGCTGCCTCAGGATGTATTTGTCTTTTTCGAAATCATTTTTAGCGTGAGAGGCCGGCTTAGCCACCGCTTTCTGACTATCTACGCTGTCAGTCACGGACCAACTCCTTGTCTCGTAATACATAACAGTGGAAAGTATAGCCTTCAAACGCGGCAACTAACTCAGCGATCCAAATCTGGAAAAGTACCCCATAGCAATTACAGGCACCAGCCGACAGGTATACTAGCAACCTGTAATAACTTATGGGGGCATTCATCTTGGACTATACAGACACAGCGGTCATCATTCCCTGCTACAACGAGGCCGTCACCATCGGCAAGGTCATCGACGACTTCCACCGCGAACTCCCCGGGGCCACGGTCTACGTCTACGACAACAACTCGACCGACGGCACGTCCCGAATCGCGCGCGAGCATGGCGCCACCGTGCGCCTCGAGCCGCGCCAGGGCAAGGGCAACGTCTGCCGCCAGATGTTCCGCGACATCGACGCTGCCTGCTACCTCATGGTCGACGGCGACGACACCTACCCCGCCGAATCGGCCCGCGCGCTCTGCGACCCTGTCATCGCGGGCGAGGCGGACATGACCGTGGGCGATCGCCTGTCCAACGGCACCTACGCCGAGGAGAACAAGCGCGCCTTCCACGGATTCGGCAACGACCTGGTCCGCTCTATGATCAAGTGGATCTACGGCTACAGCTTTGAGGACGTCATGACGGGCTACCGCGCCATGAGCCAGCCGTTCGTCAAGACGTTCCCCGTTCTGAGCGAGGGCTTCCAGATCGAGACCGAGCTCTCCATCCACGCCGTCGACCACCGCTGGCGCATCAAGGACGTCCCGGTGGAGTACAGGGACCGCCCCGCGGGATCGGAGTCTAAGCTCGACACGGTCGGCGACGGCATCAAGGTCATCGCCATGATCGGCACGCTCTTCAAGGACTACCGCCCGCTCAAGTTCTTCAGCCTCATCGCGCTGCTCTTCGCCGTTATCGGCCTCGCGCTCGGCATCCCCATCATTGTTGAGTACTTCCGCACTGGGTTGGTTCCCCGCTTCCCTACTGCCATGCTCGCCGCATGCTTCATGTTCCTGTGCGGCCTCAGTCTGGCGACGGGCTTCATCCTCGACTCGGTCGCCAAGGTAGAAAAGAAACAATGGGAGCTTCAGGTATACAAAACGCGCAATTCAAAAGGTGAGTAAACTCTAATGAGCACAAGCAAGCGTCTTACAAACTGGGATCTTCTAAGAGCCCTCTCAATGTTTCTAGTTGTTGTAGTTCACATCGCACCGCAACTTGGCAGTTTTCGAAATATCAACGCTAGCGCAATAGCTAGCACGGCTGCGATTATCTGTGACCCGATATTCTTCTGTCTGTCGGGCTATTTCGCACTGAAGCCATTAAAGAAGAGTTACAAGGATTACCTCTTCGGGAAAGCCCTATCGCTACTTCTTCCCATCTTTATCTATGCAACGCTTTTGTACGCTTACAAAGCGGCGACTGGCCAGCTTCAAGATACCAACTACATCCGATACACCAGCAGCCTTGTTCAAGGCGGCTGGTGGTTTGTCCCGGCACTCATTCCGTTCATTTTAGTAGCACCGGTACTGTCCAAAATGTTCGACGCCCTCGATGATCGTACCTGCAAAATTGCCCTGTTTGTGACCTTAGGAATCTATGCATGGGGTGGGCTGTCATCCGCTGCAAACTCTTTGCTCATCAACTCTCAGCATGTCACTTTTGCGGCGGCCATAAGCATGCTTCAACGCATTATTCCGCAATCGCTTCTCGGAGGAACGTATTTCACATTCTTTTGCATGGGATATTTCGTCAAGCGTGTTAACCCGTTATTGAATAGGCAAGAAGCTTGGTTTATCAAAACAGCAGGCATCTCATTCTTTATCATCGATATTGTGAGCGCATATTTTGGACTTGAAAGATCTGACCCAAGCTTCAACTGGATGATTGTGACCGTGGCTATATTCGTTGCATTTGATGGAATCAAACTTCAATCACAATCGCTTTCGAAGACAATCGAATGGGTCGCAAAAAGGTCCTATTCAATCTATCTCCTACAATACGCAACGATAGAATTCGCAACTAATGTTATCTATGCTGGAGCATTAAACGGTGGGTATGCGGCACTCGCATGGCCTCTTAGGCTAGCGACTTGGATTTTAGCAACAGCCGTGGCCTACGGATTGGCATTAGTGGTAGCGTCGGTCGTGGACCCACTCATCATTAAGCCAATCCAGAAAAAGCTTCGATCCTGCGCGACTTTTATTTCAAACAATTGATATTTAAAGGTTCCATGATGATAGCACCATCATGGAACCTTTAATAGCTTTATTAATTATAGAAGTAGGCAAAGGAACGCAGTTAGTGCTTTCCGCGGAGCGCACGATAGACATAGCTTAAGCCACCAGCATTCCAATATGTCTTGAGTGTCTCCAGTTTGCCCGAACTATGCTCGCAGGCACGATGTGCAGCGTAGTAAGTGGGATCGTTGGCAATCCAATCAATCTCGTCAATCTCCCACGGTTCAAAGTATAGAAAGCCCTCGCCGGCGGGATCACAATAAATGGATCGATCAAAATAACGTCGATCAATATAACCCGATTCGATTTCCCGACGCATTTCAGTTGAAAAACGTTCAAGGAACTCAGGCTTGAGCTCATCGCCAAGACGATCGTAATTCCAGCGGTAATTGAGGAACTTTGCATGTGCGCGAACAGGTCCAAGCGCTGCCTTTAAATCGGGGCGTTTCTCATCAATAAAACGCGAAATCTCATCATGCTCGTCGCATACGCAATAAACCTTGCCCGGAGAATTAACAGAAGACTTCTCATTATCTTGGCGATAATGTAGGAACGCACGTCCTGAATAGGCAACACGACACGCGCACGAAAATACCTTGAAGGTAAAACCCAAATCCTGATAAGACGCGCCAGGGGTAGTATTAAATCGAATCTCATTTACATCAAGGAATGATTTGAGATACAGCGCCGACCAAATCGATGCTTTGGCCCAAAAAATCTCAGGATAATTCAACGGACAATGCGTTCCCAGGGCAATCATCTCAGGACTGGCAAGATTAAAAAGGAAATCATTGCGGTACCCATGAGATGCGTCAGATTTGGACCAGTACAACCAGAAGTTACATTTAAAGACCTCAACCTGACGAGATTCGGCTTCAGCAGCCATATACTCAAGGGCATCGGCATCTAGGAAATCATCGGACTCAAGGATGGAGATATACTTGCCCTTCGCAGTCTCCAAACCACGATTCATGGAGTCGCCATAGCCGGAATTTGGCTTATCGATAACAACGAAACGGGGGTCTTCAGAAGCGAATTTATTAATAATGTCTAACGAAGAATCCGTAGAGCCATCATTAATGCAGATTATTTCAATATCCTTGAGAGTCTGTTTCTGCAGAGAACTAAGACACTCATCGAGATATTTCTCGACGTTGCAAATGGGAACAAGAACCGAAACAAGCGGTTGGTTTTGCGACACAATGACTCCAATACAAGCCGACACTCATGAAAACTCATAGATAAGAAAATTATATCAAATGGCCCCGCTTAAGACCGAATACTCAACGTCGACGAAAGCAAACAATTAAACCGTAAGCTAAACTCAGTACTAGTCGTTAAAGACCTATCGAAACGTCCACATTTCTGACCACACAAGGCCTTTCCAACAATTTCAACACCTGATAAGGAGCATTCAGTGAAAAAGAGGTATCCCGAATTTGATGTCGCAAAAGCAATAGCGCTTGCCGGAGTCATCATTGGCCACTCAACATATCTGGGGACACCAGACCGGCTTGCCTCCGTTTTCTACTCATTTGATATGCCCCTGTTCTTTATTGTCAGTGGATTCTTCAGCAAGCCCGAGGCTAAACTCACACCCGACTACGTTAGAAAGAATGCCAAATCGCTTCTGATGCCTTATCTGATTACTTGTATAGGCGTTATTGGATGCTCATTCTTAGGGGCAATCTTAACGGGGAAGACTAACCCGGCAGAAATAGCAAGCCACTGGTTTATGGCAAGCCTCTACGGCTGTGGAGGAATCACACCCGCAACCCCGGCATTCGTATCCGCCATTGGTGCCCTTTGGTATCTCTTCGCGCTGTTCTTTGGCAAAATGCTCCTGGCAGTCGTAAACCAATTTCGCCATCCCGCAATTTTAGTTCTGGGTCTCTTCTTCTGCGGCAACGTTTTGGCCCAAATCATTTGGCTTCCCTGGAGTATCCTTCAGGCCTTGAGCGCAACGCTCTTTTTGTACATTGGACAGATTATTAAAAAGCATGGCCTACTTGAAGAGAACTCGATTGAGCCCATCTGCTGGTTATTCATGGCGGGAATCTGGGGCTACTCAGCCCTACGCTTTGGAAAGCTCTACATGGTAACAAACACCTACGTTAACGGGACACAGGATGTCATCGGAGGCATTTTTGGCTCATTGGTAATACTCAAGCTATGTCAAACGGCTTGCAAGCATATTCCAAGCGTCACGAAACCCATTGCCTGGATCGGAAAGTACACACTCCCGCTCTTCTGCATGCACCTTATTGAGTTGAATGTGTTTCCTTATCAATACGTTTCTGGAATCGTCGAGAGCCTTCCACTAACGCCGTGGATCGGATATCTGATTGTCCGTTTCGCTATCATTGCACTACTCACGAGCATCCTATACATGCTTCCACGCCCGATTTCAAAATGGTATTTCCAATCAAGACAAAAGAGTCAAGCGGGACGATAAAACCTAAATACCCCCGCATTGAGGACAGCGCCTCTATTCAATTGAGTAGAGGCGCATATCTTTCTCGCTTAAAACAAGTGAGAAGCCGGGGGTGGAATCATTAACCGAATCAATGCCCGTCCAGCCAGACTTGTGATAGCCCGGCATATCTACGCCCTCACGACCGTTCTCGCCATAATCCAGAACAAGAAGATACTTAGCACCAGACTGTTTAACGTCGCGCGCAATCAGCGAATCATAAGAAATGCGGTCGAGTCCATGGCGGATTTGCTTGCTGACCGCCGTCTCGCCCTTGCCAAAGGAGCTGAACTTTCGATACATAAGATTAAGGTCGTTTGCGGCATATCCGTAGACACTGCCGTCAAAGGGATTGTTGATAATCAGCTCATCACCGGCCATTTGCTTGACCTCGCCAAGAAACGCCAACTCATCGGACGTCAGATTATTATCGACATCATAGATGCTATACATGTAATTAAGCACGCTTTTAGTAAATCCGACCGGGGAATAGTTGTTAATGGACGGGTTGACACTTTCGGGCCAAAACAAGCCGCAGACAATCAGGACGATGCAGAGCGCCTGGGGGAGATACCTGGCAGAACGGTCCATCCCAACAGAAACGGAAAATGCGCTCTGAACTTTTCTCAAGATAAAGTCGAGACCAAGCGTCGAAAGCGGAATGCTAAACAGCGCGGTCATCGCAGCTACACGATATTGATCCGTATACCAAAATCCCGTAAGAAAATGTCTGATAAAGCCTTCCTGAGTAGCATCGACAACAAACAGCATTATCGAAAAAAGGTATACAAAGAAATAGCCTCGGTAGGACCTGTTGCCCAGCGCGCAAAAGCTACCAAGAACGACCAGGCACGCAAGAAGAATACATGGCGTACTTTCGTTAAAGGAGAACGAGAATGCCCTCCATAAAGCATCAAAGATGTAAGTGAATGAAGGCCAGTGAAAGTTGATGACTCCCTGCAAAAAACTTGCTTTCGTCATTAAAAACCAGATGACAGCAACAGCCAAAAGCACAATGCCGCGTGACGCATAATAGGCAAACTTAACCGAGATCGATTGGATGCGAAGCAGCTGGCGTTCAAATAGGCCCCCCAAGCAAAGAACAATCGAAGGCACTAAAAGAATACCGAGCGTGAATAACGCATTCGGCTGCAAGGACACGAGAGACGCCAAACCAAAGAGCATGGCAACCAAGACGGGACGATCAGTCAAACAAACAGAACGACGCTCATCAAAGCCCTGCATAAACCAAATAAAAACGGAGGCAACAGCAGGAATAGTACAGAACGCTGCGAAATTAGGGTAAACGGGGCCCCAATAAAGCAGAGTCCAAGGAAAAGCAATCGCAGCAAGCGTAACAACCGCGGCGCAAATGCCCTTTTGCACATCGCCCTTGGTAAGAACTGCAATTAAAGACTGGACACCTAAAGGCAATACGAAAGCAACGAACACAAAGTTAGTGAGATTAATTGACGCCATGACAGAAATATCAAAAGCACGCGCAACCAAAGCGGCAACAATATGCCAAGCGGCGGGATAAAAACCAGCACTTGCATTAGGGCTGAACACTTTGGAACCAGCCTCGAGATAGGATCCAATAGATAGAATCGAATAACTAGAGGCGTGCTTCATGCTCTGAATTACACTCAAATGAAACGAATTGTCATATACCTGAAGAAAGTTATCTGGCAAGCCAATACCGCGAACAAAAAGATAAACCGTCACAGGAACGGACAAGGCAAGGGTACACAGGTATGGCAGTAGAGAAACGATATCGGTGTCAAAAAAAGCGCTTCGTCCGTGAAATCGAAAAAAGCACGCCACGCCACTGACCGCAGTAAAAAGGAACAACGAAATCAATAAAGCAGAATAGCCCTCGGCAACACCAATAAACCTGAGAGCGATGCCCATAAAGACCAAAAAGAAGACAGTGACTGCAGGACCAAAGGAAAGAGATTGTTTAAAGGGAACACCAAATGCCCGAGAAGCCAACATGCC
Organism: uncultured Collinsella sp.; assembly: GCA_900541675.1. Lineage (GTDB taxonomy): Bacteria > Actinomycetota > Coriobacteriia > Coriobacteriales > Coriobacteriaceae > Collinsella. The sequence continues at coordinate 38,756 of UQKU01000015.1, forward strand.
TGGCAAAATCAAAACAACGGCGACAACAAAAGCCTCGCCGAATAACATCGACCAACTCATGAAATACCTCACGAACGAAGTGAATAAACAATTTGTAAACTAATTCTATTTCAAATGGACAACGCCCGAGAGATCATATGCTACACAAAGCAAAACAGCCATAAAGAGAAGCAAAAAGGATGAATGAGATGCCAAGACACTAAGAGAGTCTTGGCAAAAATTAAGACACTTTAAGATACTCAATATAGTATCGAATAAACCAAACTGCTTCATTTCCTCTTTGCATCAAGCGCCGCAGCCTGAACTAACGAATTAAGGCGCTCTTCCTGCTTTGACAGTCGTAACGAAATTCTGAAATCACGAACCACTAGGACTGCTACAACATATAGAAAGACAAGATTTGATTCAGACATAAATCCCAACAAGTTTGAAAAAAATGAGGCGATTTCCGGGAAAACGCCAAGCACCACGAAGCTCGTGCTAAATAAAAGCCAAAAAACAGAATCCAAAACCTGCATTCTGCATCTTTTGAGGTTGTGTACAACGAAAATAAAAACAATCACAGCGCAGGCAACAAGAAACACGCGCAAGGAAGTTGACATGCAATCACCTAAACCATTGAACAATAAGAAGCGTGACAAATACTCGAACCATGTATTGAATCGACCTAATTGGATTTAAATAGCTCTCTCCACCCTGCCGCTCGCGCATGGATACCTGTATTTCCGATACCTTATAACCTTGCTTGATAAAGAAGGCGATGGACTCGGGTTCGGGATTGAGCGTATCGTTGCAGGAATATTCTTTTAAAACGTCTCGATTGAAAAGTCGAAATCCAGACGTAGGATCACTAATCCTTTTACCAGTTAACATTTTAATAAGGAAAGTAATCATTCTCGAACCAAACATGCGCATTGACATATCTTTACGCATCGACAAAAAACGAGAACCAATTACTATGTCAGCGTTGTCAAATTGAGCTTTCGAAACAAGCTCCGAAATAAACTCAGGCCGATGTTGTCCATCCGCATCGAATTGAACCATGTAGTCGTAATCATTCTCCAGCGCATAACAAGCTGCCGTTTGAAATCCAACCGTCAAGCCGCAGTTAATTAGCATGTTAATAACATTGCATCCCAAATTCGTACAAAGCTCGAGAGTGCAATCTCGAGAGCCGTCGTTAATGACGACGAAGTCAAACTCCGGGGCCACTCTCTTTAGTTCAAGAATAGTGCCCTCTATGCATTCCTCTTCGTTATAAGCAGGAATCGCAACAAGAACTTTTGGCAAATTCGTCACGTACGAACCGTCCTTTAATATCAACATGATGCTTTACGGCATCATCTAGTGATTCTTTATACATTCGATAAACAAGATAGATGATAACTCATAGTACGATAGCAAATTTACGGCTGTTTGCACTCCTAACAGCATCCATATCAGTCTTCCGATACCATAGATACCTTAGTAAAACTCAAAATACAGCCAAGCCGTTGTCGACAAGAATTACAAGTGTGACAGCTCGCTCGCGGCATCCGGCCAGTAAAAATCAGATGCACGCTAGAGTAAAAGCTCTAACAAGCCCCCCCCTAGTCTTAGCCTGACACAAAGAATGAATGGAATAGCCTTCGGTAGCGGACCTCGGTGGCCTCCTTGGACGGGCGCCACCATGACTCGTTGGCGACGTACCAGTCGATGGTGGCCTTGAGCCCCTCGGCGAAGTCGGTGTGGGCCGGCCTCCAGCCCAGCTCGCGCTGGAGCTTGGTGGAGTCGATGGCGTAGCGGCGGTCGTGGCCGGGGCGGTCGGCGACCCAGTCGAAGTCCTCGGGGTCGCGCCCCATCGCCTCCAGGATCATGCGCAGGACGGTGATGTTGTTCTTCTCGCCGTCCGCTCCGATGAGGTAGGTCTCCCCCATGCGGCCCTTGGTGAGGATGTCCCAGACGGCCGATGAGTGGTCCTCGGTGTGGATCCAGTCGCGGACGTTCTCGCCCTTGCCGTAGAGCTTGGGGCGCACGCCGTCGATGATGTTCGTGATCTGGCGCGGGATGAACTTCTCCACGTGCTGGTAGGGGCCGTAGTTGTTGGAGCAGTTGGAGATCGTGGCGCGCAGGCCGTAGGTGCGCGTCCAGGCGCGGACCAGCATGTCGGAGCTGGCCTTGGTGCTCGAATACGGCGAGGAGGGCCTGTAGGGCGTCTCCTCGGTGAACTTGGCCGGGTCGTCGAGCGCCAGGTCGCCGTAGACCTCGTCGGTGGAGACGTGGTGGTAGCGGATGCCGTGCTTGCGGACGGCCTCCAGCAGGCGGAAGGTGCCCTCGACGTTGGTGCGCAGGAACGGCTCCGGGTCGGCGATGGAGTTGTCGTTGTGGGATTCCGCGGCGTAGTGGACGATCGCGTCGTGGCCCGGCACCAACTCATCGAGCAGAGCGGCGTCGCAGATGTCGCCCACGACGAGCTCCACGCGGTCCGACGGCAGCCCCGCGATGTTCTCGGGGTTGCCGGCGTAGGTCAGCTTGTCCAGGACGGTGACGTGGACGCCCGGGTGGTTGTTCACGACGTAGTGCACAAAGTTGCTGCCGATGAAGCCGCAGCCGCCCGTGACGATGATGTTCTTGAGAAGCAATGGTGACATGCGATCGTTTTACCCATTAGTTCCAGAAAGCACTTTTTCAACCAAAGACGCCGTCTTATCCCATGAACTCTCATTTTCAACCATGCGTCGACATAAACGAGACTGCTCAGCCAACTTATCAGGGTTTTTGACAAGCGAATAGATGGCCTGCTCAACATTATCGGAATCCATAGAGCTAATAATTGTTCCGAAATGCTCGTTTGGAAAAAGCTCTCGCGCCCCGCCCACATCCGTAACAACAGAAGGACACCCGCACGAAGAAGCCTCTAGCAAAGTTGTAGCAAAGCCCTCCGACCGTGTAGGGAGACACAGCAGATCGGACTGCTGAAGGAGTGAGGAGATGTCGGAAGATGAAAGGCGTCCAACCCATCTAAGCGATTCACCTTGAGCATCATCAACTTCTTTTGATAATGCACCATCACCCGCCAAAACAAAGACGACGCCAGCTTCGACAAGCTTATGGCTTCTCGAAGCCTCAAGAATGGCCTTGATGCCTTTTTCAGGAATTAGCCGCCCTACAAAACAGACCAAGAAGGACTCAGCGCCTACACCAAGCTCATTACGAAAGTCTCGTCCCGACGACATCTCTCTGAATGACTTAGCATCGATTGAGTTGGGGATAACTCCCTTTGCTGCAATACCAAAAGACCTAAGCCACTCAACACTCTTGCTCGAAACGCCATAATAGTCTGGATGGAACCGCTTGCCCAAGGCCGTTATTAGGCGCTCATATGTACGGACCAAGGGATCTATCACTGGATTACTGAATGAAAGATAAGCCGAACCATGATCAAGGACAACAGGCGTTATCCCTATGCTCTTTGCAAACCTAATGCCGTAAAGCGAGTGAATATAGAAACGAGCATTTACAAGAACGCCATCGAAGTGCTGGCGCTCAATATGCTTCCACAATTTACGTGATAAAGCATTTAACTTAGGAACGGGAAAGCGTCCCGAAAAAAAGGGAAAACAGGGCAGGCGAAGAACCCACACTCCATCTTCATCTGTAATACCGGCACCTAAACCATTTGTATCGTTCGTAACCACCAGCACCCCATCGCCACGATCAACCAGTGCGTGTGCCAAACCGTAGGTGAAGTTTTCAATGCCACCCATATGAGGTGGATACAGCGCAGAAAATAAAACAAAGCTACCGGCCATGCAAAACCAATCAAATCTCAAGCGATTAAAAACTGTGGACAAGGTTGAAAGACTCAGCGTATTCAAGTTCTTCTTAAATTACAAACTATAATACATTCGATAAATAATTGATTATTTAAGGAGCCCCATGAAACGCCTAGCTGCAGACCAGATTAAACAAATTGAATACGAAATATTGATCGAATTCGACCGCATTTGTAAAGACAACGGCCTCACTTATTGTTTAGCATACGGCACTGCCCTTGGAGCCGAACGGCACAATGGCTTTATTCCTTGGGATGATGATATCGATGTACACATGCCTAGAAAAGATTACGAGCGCCTCTTTGATCTGTTTTCTGAAGGACTAAAATCAAGCTGTGATCTTGTTTCATATAGAGACGATTCATCTATCTATCAGTTTGCTAAGCTTGTCGATAAAAAAACGACAGCATACGAAACATTTGTTGGCCCTAGCCGTTCCATTGGACTCTGGATTGACATTTTTCCTCTTGAACCACTGGACTCAATAAACGATAAAAAACTGAAGAAGACGCTTAAACTGAATAGCTTTTATAACTTATGGCGCAATTTCGCCGTTGCCGACACCAATACGGGCTCAACGCGAATGATCGTGCTGATTAAAAAACTCGTCTGCCCCTTTGCAAAGCATCTTAACGTTAAAAAAATGAACGAAAAGCTCGATGCCATTGCACGGGACTTTTCAACCCATAACTCCGAAATGTCACCCTATCTCATTGACTGCATCGGAGGAGGAATTATTTATAAACGCAGCTCTATATTCCCCGCAAAACCAGGAACATTTGAAGGCAGAGCATTTCCATGCCCCGCAAACCCTGACGACTACCTTGCGACGGTATACGGCAACTGGAAGCAGGTGCCGCCTGAGGATAAGCGAGCCGTCCATTTTCCCAATGCTTTTCTAAAAGACGAGGAGTAGATGTGACCGACACTGTCCAACCACTATCTCTAAAGAAAAATATGCTTTGGAACTCCTTGGGGTCGATGTTCTACCTTGGCTGCCAGTGGCTTATTACGGTTCTTGTAGTAAGACTGTCAACGAGCTTTGATGCTGCAGGGCTTTTTTCACTAGCGACGTCCGTCGTAAATACGTTCGGAACTTTTGCAAACTATAAAATTGGCACATATCAAGTCTCCGATATTAATCGACAGTATTCTTTTTCCGAATATATGGGGTTCAGGGTGTTCACTCTAGCCCTGGCCTTCATTGCATGCCTGATCTATGCAGTCATAACATGCCCCGCCTACTCAATAGCGACGGTTATTATTTACTACATTTATAAAGCTGTTGGCCTAATAATTGATATCTTGCACGGAGAAAATCAGCTCAATCGTCGTATGGACTACATTGGCAAGTCTTTTATCCTGCAGGGCGCTTTTTCCATTGGAGCTTTTATAGTTGTATTTATTGCCACTCAAAATCTAAACCTGGCAATAATCGGAATGACCCTAGGCGTAACACTCGTTCTCCTGTTTTTCGATCGCAAAAAAACATCTCAATTTCAAGATTTTCGCGCGCGTATTGGAATAGTTAAGGCACTAAATCTCCTTAAAACCTCTCTGCCTGCCGTCATTGCATCAGTGGCTGCGAGCGCGCTATTTACGATTCCCAAGCAATACTTGCTAAGCGTCTCCGGCGATGCAGCTTTGGGAATCTATTCCTCAATTGCAGCCCCCGCCCTCATCGTCCAAATGGGAGCACAGTACCTATACGTACCGCTATTGGATATTTTTCCAAAGAAATACTTCAATGAGGGTCGCAAGGCTTTCGACAATCTTCTTGTTCGAACAGTAATTTCCATCTTAACCGTAGCCGCACTGTGTTGCATTGCCCTATTGTTCTTAGGCAAACCGCTACTCATGCTGGTATTTGGAAATACCATCGAACCATACGTTTACTTACTACAGCCTGTTCTTATTTCAACAATAATGACAGCATTTCTTTGGTTTTTCAGCGATCTTCTCATTACTATTAGAGATTTCAAGGCCAACCTTATTGGTAATCTGATTGCCTTCATTTCCGTTATCCCCTTATCAGTATTTTGCATAAACAACTGGGGCATGAATGGAGTAAGCATCGCAGGAGCAGTTTCATGTGGTTTAGGCGTTTGTTACTTGTTCTACGCGCTAAAAAGAAACGAAACAACCCAAGAAATCCCAAACGAAACTATAAAGGAATAGATTCCAATGAAGTCAACCGCAGAACCAATCCGAGTATTACAAGTTATAGGTGCAATGGACCGTGGCGGAGCCGAAACGCTGGTCATGAACCTTTACCGCAATATCGATAGAAGTAGAATTCAATTCGACTTTCTAGTCAACGAAAAACGGGAATGCGATTTCGACTCAGAAATCAAGGAACTTGGCGGCAAGATTTACTACATTCCTAGATACAAAATATTCAATTATTTTCACTACAAAGCGAAATGTAGAGAGTTTTTTTCAAATCATCACTACAGCATTGTTCATGGACATATAGGGCTGCCCGCCGCAATCTACCTCAATATCGCCAAACACAATGGCGCTTACACGATTGCTCATAGTCATCGAATGAAGTTTCCGATAACACCCGCAGAGATTGCGTTTAGAGCTTGCTCTACCCCAGTCCGATTTGTAGCCAATTACTTCATGGCATGTTCCGAACAAGCTGGCATCGATCGTTTTGGCGCTAAAATCACGCAAGGAGCAGACTTTAAAATCATAAATAACGGAATAGATATTCAAAAAGGACGCTTTGACCCAATATCTCGCTCCAATATCAGAGCTGAACTAGGTATCAGTCCAGACTCACCAGTCTTTGGTCACGTGGGCAGATTAACTGAGGTTAAAAATCATCGTTTCTTATTAGAGTCTTTTAAAATCATTGCGGATAAATTGCCAAACGCAATTCTCCTTATATGCGGTCGAGGGGAACTAGAAAAACACCTGAAAATGAAAGTCGAGGAACTTGGAATAGCACACTCAGTGAGGTTTCTTGGAGTGAGAAATGACGTTTCAAAGATTCTGAGTGCAATAGATGTATTTATATTCCCCTCTATTTCCGAAGGCCTGCCACTTGCTGTCGTGGAAGCACAGTGCTCCGGTTTACCTTGTATCGTATCAACAGGAGTATCTGAAATGGTGAAAGTTCGTAAACAGACTAGGTTCCTCGATCTATCTTGCGGTACCGCCACATGGGCAACTGAGGCCATTAGGGCTCTTGGCGAATCTGATGCCACAACAAGATCTAAAGCCTATTTCGATACTCAGGCTGCAGGATTCGACATAAAAGACACCGCCGATTGGCTTTCCAATTTTTATCTCAATCATTTTGTCTTTTAGACTTGGAAATTTTCATTTGAATTCAAGATGGGCATTTGCACGTTTGAGCATTGCTGAATATCGCGAAACATCACGGCCGATATCGTGCTTGACCACCGGGCTCGACATGGACCTCGGTACTTTTTAATCCTAACATCCGGCGTCGCGGCGCCACCAGATGTTAGACTCGCCCATGCCGTTCCAGAACACGATGTGGAACGGCATTCCTACACAGACGACGAAACTACATCCCCACATCTGGCTCGACGCGACCTACGTCAAGTGCCGCCGCAGGAGCCGCATGGCTTCAACCGCGGTGGTCACGGCGATAGGCTGCGACGAGTCCGGCTGGAGGCAGGTGCTCGGCGCCTGCAGGAAGGCGAGGTCTTCCAGGAGGCGGCCTAGCAGCGATGCGCCGTACACCTGGTGCGCAACTGCATATGCGAGGTCGGCTCCTGGCAGCTGAAGCGCCCCGTGGGGCACATCATCTCGTCGGTCTTCCACGCCGGGGACGCCACCACCGCCGTGGTCATGTACCACGCAGCGTGCGAGATGTTGGAAGGGTGCTGCCCGAGGGCGGAAAGGGTGCTCGAGGAGGCAGAGCCCGACGCGCTCGCGTACCTTGACTTCCCGACGTCGCACTGGAAGCTCCTGCGCACCAACAACGTGCAGGAGCGCGCCAACAGGGAAATTAAGCGCCGCTCGCGTGTGGTGCAGGTCTTCCCGTCGGAGAAATCTCTGCTCAGGCTCGTGGGCGCCGTCTTGTGCGACCAGGCTGAGGCATGGTCCGACTCGCACTATTTCTCGGAGAGGAAGATGGCCGAGATGCACAACGCGGAGCTTCGGAAGGGCGCCTCGGGCTGTCATGACTGGACTGAGCTGGAAGAGACCGCCAGGAAGATGGTCGAATCCAGCTTTGAGCTTGCCGACAGGGTGGATTCGACCTAGGATATCGATAGATTCCGGATTCTGGACACAGGGGCCAATTAGTCCATAAAACCATCTTTCGCGACACTACCTCGAGTTCGATTTTCGCACGCTGATCAGAGACTATCTCATACCAAGAGCGAATTTAAAACCCAGTCCCGCTGAGGCATAGCAGTAGTGTGGTAGTAGTTCAGCCACCAGGCCAGCGATGTCGTCACAATGTAGCCGATGTTATCCATAACCATACCGTTACCGACGTAAATAGCAACGTGTCCCCAGCGAGCCCCCGCATTGGTATGCGTATGAGTCCAGCCTGCTATGGGGCTTTCCTTCGGCGTCGTTGAGCCTAATTGAGCCCACGCTGTCCATGACACCCGTTAATACAATTGCGCCACTGCTGCACGCATAATATGCGTATGCATCTTGTGAGAAGACCCAGGCGTTGCACTCTAATGCGCCGCCACTATCCGAATCCAAATAGTAGCAATTACCAATTACAGACTGAAATCCTTCGAGCATGGCGCCATTATTATTATTGGAATCAAGCAAATACCAGTTAGAATCGAAGTAAAAACACCCTGTACGAATCGCTCCAGAGGCATTGGCGCAATACCATGTCCCATTGTTAACAAACCAACCAGTGTTCATGGATCCAGATTGAGAGAAATGGTGCGACACGCCGTTAACAAGCTTAAAGCCTGTAGCCATTAATCCAGAAGGCTCAAGCCAATACCAAGTATTGCCAAGGAGCAGCCATCCGGTCTTCATAGCACCAGAACCGTCCAGGTAATACCAACTACCATTAATTAAAACCCAGCCGGTCTTTATTGAACCTGATGTTTCGTCAAGGTAGGACCAGTAACCGCCGGTGGAAGCCCAGCCCTTCAAATGTGCACAGAACTCAGAGAATAAGTGCCATCCATCACTCAGATATCTACAGCCAGCAGCTGCGTAGCCTTCGGAATCAAAATAATATTCCGCTCCCCCGATAGTCAAAAAACAGTTTGACGGCCAACCATCGGCCTCATATCTCAACCACAATTTGCCATTTTGATAGGCCCAAGAACCAGGAAGAGCGATGCTATTGTCAGGGGAACGAACAATTTGAAACGAAAGCCGCGCGAAAATGCCAGCATAATCCCCTAGTCCATTTACACTTATAGCGGCACGGCTAGGCGCAATATTATTCAAATAAATAACTTCAAAATCGATTCCGCTTGTCAGCGCAGACCCGTTAACGACAAAAACCGAAACCTCTGGAGAAATCGTATCACCGGTGTATTCATATGTTGACGAATCGATAAACACTTTGAAATCAGCTGAATCTAAAGCCAAGCGATCGCCATACGATGACACAAATGCCTATTGCCCCGATTGAGCTAAAGAGACATCGCACCCTCAACAACACAATCTTCGCTTAATGAGAAGGCAACCGTGGGGCTTAAAAGGGGAACGATATTAATTAATGGTATGCAAACCGCACTGATAAAACTGAAATAGCGATTTCCCGACATTTCACTCTTTCTGTCGCATTAAAGCGTTGTCGTGCATATATCAGATTCTAGGACGAATTCCCTTCATTAAACGGGCGCTAGGGCCACGTTCTCATAATAAGATTTTACCTGATCTCGAACGGTTAAGCCAATTAGGCGAAAGTAGTTACATCAACCAAATAATCAACCTTGATTCTCATCTTCATTGCAACAGACTCAGGACTCAGCGCAACGCGTTGCGCTGAGTCCTGAGGCGCGAATC
>UQKU01000016.1 GCA_900541675.1 uncultured Collinsella sp.
GGGGATAGCCCGATTATTTTCCGGTTCGACGAACAGCCGATCGTGTCAAATTTGGTCTAACAGAGCCAAACAAAAAGCGCCCTTACGACGGCCACCTTCAAAGTCCTACGGTGCCGCCACAAGAGCGCTTACGCTGCCCCCATCCGGAGAAGGGGGCGATATGTCAGGCGTATTGTAACCCGAGTCATTCGCCCAAGCAAAACCGCCACAAAGGTGCCTGTCCCCTTTGTGGCGGATATGGACTCGCGGCGACGCTAGTGTCGGAGTCCCAGCAGGCCGCGGCCGCGATGACGGGCGTCGGCGTGCACCTGAGCGTGCGGACCGGCGGCCTTCACGGACTCGGGCAGGTGCGAGTACTTCTTCTCGAAGTTCTCCTCGAACATCACGGCCAAGTTGTGCGCCGCCTCGTCGTAGCGCGCGGTGCTCTGCCAGTACTGGCGCGGCACCAGGATGCCGTCGGGCACGCCGTGGCACGTGGTGGGAATGTCAACGTTAAAGATATCGTCATGCACGAATTCGCTGTCCTCGATGGTACCGTCGAGGGCGCGGGCCACCAGGGCGCGCGTGTAGGCAAGCTCGATGCGATGGCCCACGCCGTAGCCGCCGCCAATCCAGCCGGTGTTGACCAGGTACACACGCGTGCGGCCGTCGGCGATGCGCTCACCGAGCATCTTGGCATAGACCATGGGGTCGAGCGGCATAAACGGCTCGCCAAACAGCGAAGAGAACGTGGGCGTGGGCTCGGTGACGCCGACCTCGGTGCCGGGGATCTTGGCCGTAAAGCCCGTCACAAAGTGATACATGGCGGCGTCGGCCGTCAGGCGCGAGATGGGCGGCAGCACGCCAAAGGCGTCGCAGGTCAAAAACAGCACGACGCTCGGAGTGGTGCCCATGCCCTTGGTCCACGCGTTGGGAATGTGCTCCACAGGGTAGGCCACGCGCGTGTTGTGCGTGACCGAGACGTCATCGTAGTTGGGCTTGCGGCTCTCGTCGAGCACCACGTTTTCGCAGATCGCGCCAAAGCGGACGGCGTTGAAGATCTCAGGCTCGTGGAACGCGTCCAGGCCCTCGCATTTGGCGTAGCAGCCACCCTCGATGTTGAAGATGCCCATGTCGGACCAACCGTGCTCGTCGTCGCCGATCAGCAGCCGCATGGGGTTGGCCGAAAGCGTGGTCTTGCCGGTGCCCGACAGGCCAAAGAACACCGCGGTCTCGTGCGTGACGGGATCCATACTGGCCGAGCAATGCATGGGCAGCACGTCGTCCTCGACGGGCAGCAGGTAATTCATGACGCTGAAGATGGACTTTTTGATCTCGCCGGAGTAGCCGGTACCCGCGACCAAAATCACGCGCTCCTGGAAGTTGATGACCACGGCGGCGCTGGAGTTGAGGCCCTTGATGGCGGGATCGCACTGGTAGCCCGGCGCGGCGAGCACACAGAAGTCCGGCTCGCCGGTGCGCGCGATTTCGCGGGCAAGCGGGCGGGCGAGCATCTGCTTAATGAAGAGTGCCTGGCTGGCGCGCTCGCAGGCGACGAGCAGTCGGCGCGTGTGGTTGCGGTCGGCGCCGGCCATGCCGCGGGTGACGAACACGTCGCGCTCGTTGAGGTAGTCGACGATGCCGGCCTTGATGGTCTCGTAGCTCTCGATCGAAAGCGGTCGGTTGACGGCGCCCCAGGCGATCTTGTCGTGCACGTCGGGCGTGTCAACGATAAAGCGGTCATTGGGGGAACGACCAGTGCGCTCCCCCGTCTCGATCACCAGCGCGCCGTTGGATGCTATGCGGCCTTCTTCGCGGCGGATAGCGTGCTCGACGAGCTCCGCGGCGGGTAGATCGACCAGCAGACGGGGCTGATTCTCGGCGGGATCTTCGACCAGCGTAATACCAAAGTTGGACAAAACATCTGCAGGGGTAACACCAGGCATGGGGCCTCCTTTAAAAACGCGACACGAGGACACGACGCGCACTTTACTCACGTAAAGCCCGTTGTACCCGATATGCAAAAACGTTTTTGCGGCAACGGCGAAGCGCCCGCCCAACGGTCAAAAATCGCAGGCAAGCGGCCTAGTCATTGGGGACGTTTTTAAACGACTAATCGTTGGGGACACTCTTGAACAGGCAACAACCAAGGAGCGTCCCCGGATGCCGGCACTCGGGGACGTTCCTAAAGTGCCGGCACATAAGGAACGTCCCCGAGTGCCGGCTACTGAATGGCGCCGCCGAAATTATCGAACAACCTGTTCAAAAACACGAACGAACACCGTCGCGTCTATACTAGAGCGCAGCAATAGAAAGGACTCCGCTTTGAGCATCACGCCCATCGATAGCATTCGCCGCGCCATCGCCCGCCGCAATGGCGTCGCCGACCCCACCGTATCGGACGGGGCGCACGGGCAGGGCGGACGCATCGAGAACGGCCTGTTCCCCGCATCGCACACCGCCGAGGAGCTCGCACGAATCCAAGAGCTAAGCCAGCGTAACGCCGGCGGTCCCGACAGCAGCCAGGCCACACGCCGTCGCCGCGAGCGCGATCGCCAGCCCGGCCCCATCCACCGCATGGTCAATGCCTGGGGGAACCGCCTGCTCGGAGCCGTCTACGGCGGCGGCTTCTCCACGCAAGAAGCCGAGTACGAAGATCACGCCACCCGTCGCGACTACCTTTGGAATACCCTGGGCACCGCCGTATGGGGCATGGCGTTTCCGTTGCTCACCATCGTGTCCACACAGCTCGTGGGCGCCGAGGAGGCTGGCAAATTCTCCATCGCCTTTGTCACCGGCACGCTCATCATGATCGCGTGCAACTACGGCGTGCGCAATTTCCAGGTCTCGGACATCGACGAAAAGACGTCCTTTGCCTCTTACCAGCTCAACCGCTGGATCTGCGGAGCGCTCGCGCTGGCATGCGGCCTGGTATACAGCAGCGCCCGCGGCTACGATGCGCAGATGGCCACAATCGGCCTGGGCGTCTACCTGTATAAGGTGATCGACGGCATTGCCGACGTGTACGAGGGCCGCCTGCAGCAGGCCGACAAACTCTACCTGGCCGGCATGAGCCAAACGCTACGATCCGTCGGCGTCATCGCGGTCTTTAGCGTGGTACTGTTCCTCACGCGCAGCATGCCCATCGCCGCCATGGCCATGGGTGTTACCGCGATCGCCTCGCTCGTTCTGGTCACCGCGCCGCTCGCCCTGCTCGAAACCGAAAAATCGCGCCGCGTGAGCCTGCGCGAGGTCGGTCACCTGTTTATCCAGTGCGCCCCGCTTTTTGGCGCGCTGTTCCTGTTCAACCTTATCGAGAGCATGCCCAAGTTCGTGATGGAAGGCACGCTGGCCTACAAGTATCAGCTGTACTTTAATGCCCTGTTCTTTCCGGCGCAGGCTATTTTGTTGAGCATTGGATTTATCTATAAACCGCAGCTCCTGCGTTTGTCGAGCATTTGGGCTAATCCTCGCAAGCGTCGTCGCTTTGACCTGATTATTGTTGCCGTTATGGCACTGATCGTGGTCATCACCAGCGTGTGCGCCGCATTTATGGCAGGTCCCGGTATTCCCCTCATGAGCTTCATGTACGGCCTCAATTTTGAGCGCTACCGCACGCTGGCACTGCTGATGGTTGTCGCCGGCGGCGTCACCGCGGCCATCGACTTTCTCTACGCCATCATCACGGTGCTGCGCCATGCCGACGACGTCACCAAAATCTACCTGATCTGCTTCGCCGTAAGCGTAGTGCTGCCGGTGATCCTGATCAACCTGCTGGGTCTGATGGGCGCCGTGGTGAGCTACCTAGCCATCATGGCCCTACTCCTGGTGCTGCTGATTATCGAATACGCCCACATCCGCCAACGCATCGAGCGCGACCGCAACCCGTACGGCGTCTAATTCGAATCAATTTGAAGAAAAGAAACGTCGATGTTTTGGCACCGACAGCGAGCAGTCTCAAAGTGCCCCAGGTTGGCGCGAAAGAGGAGCGACGCGTACTTCCGTACGCGAACGACGGTTTGAGCGACAAGATGGGGTGCTTCGGGGCTGCGCAGCATCAACGTGGCCGCCGTTCGGTAGAACGGCGGAACAAAGTTATTCGCCAGGAAGAATGTTCGCATAAAACTCCGCCCCGTCGTCCAGGCGCAGGATGCCCACGCGGCCGAACTCGGAACCGGTGGCCGCCGCACAGTCGATATCGATGCGATCGGGCACGCCGGCGGTATCCTCGCCACCCAAGCGCACCATCCGCCCGCGGCCCGACTCCTCATCGAGCCCTGCCAGGCCGCCAACCTCGCAATAACGCCCCAGCGACACCGTGGGCGTGTGGCCGCTCACCACGACCGGGCCCTTGCCCTCGGCAGAAAGCAGCCCCGTCGGGGCATCCCAGTAGCCGTGACGAATCCACAGCAAGTCATCGGACGACTGCACGGCGAGCATTTGCTGCAGCAGCTCGCTATCGGCATCGACCGCTCCCCTGCCGTCGCCGCAATCGACACCATGCTCAAGCAAAAACGCACGCGCCGCCTCGGTCTGAACGCCGGCGTGCACCAGCAGATACGGTCGCTCGGCAGTCTCGACCACCGCGTAGAGCGGCAGGGCGGCAGCCCAGCGCACCAGCCCCTCGTATGCCTCAAATTCCATTTCGTTGAGCTGCTGACGCGTGGTCCAACCGCCATTGATATCCCAGGTCTCGGCATCGAGCGGGTCCTGGCCAATGATCGCGTCGAGCATGATCTGCTCGTGGTTGCCCTTAAGCACGCGAGCGTTGGGCAGCGACCGCACCAAGTTGATGACACCGACCGGATCGGGACCGCGGTCGATCATGTCGCCTAGCACGTACAGCGTGTCGTCGGACGTCAGCGAGATCTTGGAAAGGGCCTCGTCCAGCGCGCGCACGTGCCCGTGAGCATCAGATGTCACATAGATCGCCATGGAACGCCTTTCCCTGCATTACGGCCGAAGCCCGATGCCACGACTAAAACTTCAAGTTGAACTTAAACGTTACCCATTGTACTCCGTTGCAATAAAGCTGGAAAGTGCCACCGCTGCCAACGGTCACAAGCGGCCGCCCGCACGCCCCGAAAACACCGCGCCACCAGCACCAACGCCCCAACCAGCACCGCCCGCGCCCCCCGCCTCGTGTCGATAATGCGAACGCCCGCGGCTCGGCCCCATAAACCCACCATCTTTGGGTACAAATAACCGCAGACAACTGACCGTGCCACGCCAACCACCCAGGAGCGGACACTACCCATGAACCAGATACTTCTCTTTATCGGCCTCGTCATCATTTTGTGTCTGACCATCAAACCCGTCGGCAAAAAGCTCCCCTTCCCTACCCTGCTCATCTTTATCGCGCTCGGCATGCTGCTGGGCGTCAACGGGCCGGCGCACATCGACTTTAGCGACTACGCGCTTACCGAAACCGTCTGCAGTACGGCGCTGCTGTTCATCATGTTCTACGGCGGCTTTAACACCAACATCGACCGCGCCAAGCCCGTCGCCGCGCCCGCGGTACTGCTGAGCACGCTCGGCGTTATCGCCACCGCCGGCATCACGGGCGCCTTTGCGCATTTTGCACTAGGCTTCGACTGGATCGGCGGCCTGCTGCTGGGCTCGGTCGTGGCGTCGACCGATGCGGCGAGCGTCTTTAGCGTGCTGCGCGAGCACAACCTTTCGCTAAAGGGCGCGACTGACTCGCTGCTCGAGGTCGAATCGGGCTCCAACGACCCCGTCGCCTACATGCTTACCGCGGTGCTCGCGACCCTCGCGGCGGGCGGCGACATCGACATTCCCGTGCTGTTGGCCAAGCAGATCACCCTGGGCGTGGGACTGGGCCTTGCCATCGGCTGGACATCCAGCCGCCTCATTGAACGCGCGCACGCAACGGCCGAGGGCGCGCAGACCATCTTTTTGTTCGCCGTGGCGATCGTTGCCTACGCGCTGCCGAGCTACCTGGGCGGCAACGGCTTTTTGGCCGTATACCTGGCAGGCATTGTGCTGGGTGCAAGCGACATCACCGGCAAGGTCGAGATGGCCCACTTCTTTGATACCCTCACCGAAATGGCCGAGATGACCATCTTCTTTTTGCTGGGCCTGCTCGTCACGCCCGCGCGCCTGCCGCAAATGCTGTTGCCGGGCCTGGCGCTCATGGCGTTTATGCTCTTCGTGAGCCGCCCCATCGCCGTCCGCCTGCTGTTGGCGCCCTTTAAGACCAATCCTCGCCAAGTCGCGCTCGTAAGCTGGGCGGGTCTGCGCGGCGCGGCTTCGGTCGTGTTTAGCCTCTTTGCCGTGGTGGTCGGTGTTCCCGGTGGGCACGACCTATTTGACCTGGTCTTTGTGATTGCCGTGTCGAGCATTGTAGTGCAGGGCTCGCTGCTACCGGCAGTGGCGAAAAAGCTCGACATGATCGACGCGGAAGGCGACGTGCGCCGCACGTTTAACGATTACCGCGACGAGGACGGCATGTCGTTCGTTAAGCTCAAGGTAGGCGCGGGCCATCCGTTTGCCGGGCGCTCGCTCGCCGATATTGGCAGCGTCGCCGACATGCTCGTGGTCCTGGTGCTGCGCGACGGTGCGCACCCGGTGCTACCCAACGGCGATACCGTAATTGAGGAAGGAGACCTTCTGGTGATGGCCGCGCCGACGTTTGAAGAGCGTGCCGAGGTAACATTGCGCGAGGTCACCGTAACGCCCCACGGTCGCCTGGCAGGACTGCGTCTGCGCGACGTGCCACAAGGCAAGCACCCGTTTATCGTGGTGATGCTCAAGCGCGACGGCCAAACGATCATCCCCGACGGCAACACCCTCATATACGCCGGCGACGAAGCCGTCATCGCCACACTGGCGTCGTAGCCATCCCCACCCATAACTTGCGGTGAAATAGGGACTGAATAGGCCTTCTAGCAGCCTAAACAGTCCCTATTTCACCGCAAGTTATGGGTGGGGATAGGGTTGAGGGGTGGCTATGGCTACCAGCCGTCGTCCGTATCGTCGCCTGTGGCGAAGACACGGAGGTCGAGGCCTTCGCGTTCAGCTCGGGCTAGGAGCTCTTGGGGCGACTCGTCCTCGATATCCACTACGTCGAGCATGGCGGCCGGAAAGCCCACGCCAGCCGCACTCCCCGCGCGGTCGAGCAAGCTCTCGCGCAGCTGGTCTACATCAACGTCGATCTTCATGGTGAAACCTCCTACCGGCCAATCGCGATCGAACAAACCGCACACCCCAAATGATGTGCAATAAATACCAGATACGGCCATAATAAAACAATGAACATCAGGGAGGTTGCGGACGATGGATAAGCTCGATGCCATGACGGAACAAGTCAGGGACTTTTGTGATGCACGCGACTGGCGCAAATATCACACGCCAAAAGAGCTTGCCATCGGCATGGCAACTGAGTCCTCCGAGCTCCTTCAGCTCTTTCGTTTTGTGAGCGACGAGCGCATTGCAGAAATGTTCGAAGACGCCGAGCAACGCCAAGCTATCGAAGACGAAGTCGCCGACACGCTCCTTTTCCTTCTGCGTTTCGCAGATTTAAATGAAATCGACCTGCCAGCGGCGCTTTCGTCTAAGCTCAAGCGCAATGGCGAGCGCTACCCCGTCGACGCATCATCTAACGAATACAGAAAGGCGAACCATCATGAGTAATGAGTTCGCCCTTCGGCAATACACGCTTCCCCTACCCCAGCCCTTTGAGACAAGCGAATCGCTTCAGGACTTTGGCACGCCAAAGCCTGGAGCCCATCATGACGAGAGTTGGCCTGTCCTTTACATTCTTACCAACAGCAGAAACAAGACGGCATACATCGGCCAAACAACCAATTACCAGCGCCGTATGAAACAACACGCTGCAAACGTGGACAAGGACTTCGACCGGACCCTTCTGATCGACAATCCCACCTTCAACCAATCCGCAACGTTCGAGTTCGAGAATCGACTTATTGAGCTGTTCTGTGCCGACGAAAAATACGAGGTCACCAATGCCAACAACGGCTGTGCCCAATTCGATTATTTTGAGCGGCCTCAGTATCGCCAGAGGTTCCGAGACCTCTGGACAAAGCTTCGCGAAGAAAACTACGCGATTCATCCGATTGAAGAGCTCGAGAACTCCGATCTGTTCAAGTTCTCGCCTTTCAAGACGCTTACGCCCGACCAATACGAAACGATCGAGACGATTTTTAAACGTCTCGAACAGGAGCATGAAGACGTAAAACATGGCGGCTCAAAAAGAGAACGTATAACCGTCGTGAATGGCGCGCCGGGAACAGGTAAAACAATCCTCGCCATCAGTCTCATGTTCAAAATCAAAAATGAGCCCAACCTTTCCGGCCTGCGAGTCGGTTTTGTCACCCCCATGGATTCCCTGAAAAAGACCCTCAGGAAACTCACGCACTTCCTTCCAGGGTTAAAGCCTGGCGATATCTTGAGCCCCAGTGACGTAACCAAAAATGATCGTTATGACATCCTACTTGTCGATGAAGCACATCGACTGGGTAATTATCTAAGCATGGGCTCCGGCATCAAGGCCTTCTATAGCACTTGTGATCGTCTTGACCTTCCGCACACAAGCAACCAAGTTGACTGGATATTCAAATGCTGCGACAAGGCATATCTGTTTTATGACCCCAAGCAGCAAGTCAGGGCATCCGGCCTCAATCGAGACGGTCTTGAGCGGCGACTTAACCAACTCGAAGAAGAGGGCATTGAAACTGAAGAGTTCAGCCTAAGCACGCAAATGCGAGTACGCGGCGGCGATGAGTATCTCGACTTTGTATATGATCTACTCGATAACAAAGCGTATATGCATGCCGGCATGAAATTCAAGAATCTCTTTTCATCGGAGCCTTACGATTCGCGAACCGGGGATCCGAACAGCGATACCCCCAGATACCAGTTTGGAATCGTCAACCAATTTGAGGATTTCTGTTCCCTACAGCAAGCCAAGGAAGAAGAAGTTGGTCTATCCCGCATGACGGCAGGTTTTGCGTGGAAGTGGGAAACGAAGAAACACAAAGACGCGTTCGACATCGTCATTGAGGGCATCCCTAAACGTTGGAACTCGAGTCAAAAGGATTGGGTTAACTCCCCCAACGCCGTCAACGAGGTCGGATGCATCCACACGGTACAGGGCTACGACCTCAACTACGGCTTCGTAATTCTGGGGCCAGACATTTACTACGACAACGACAAAGGGGGCGTCTGCGTTAACAAGGCAAACTTCAAAGATACCGTCGCAAAGAAAAAGGCAAGCGACGACGACCTACGAAAGATTATCGTCAACGCCTACTACGTTCTCATGACGCGCGGCATGCTGGGAACGTTTCTTTATGTATGCGACCCGGCGCTCAAGGAGTATTTGTCACGGTATATCCCGGTGATATAGACCTAACGACCGCCCTCCCCCATGTAACCATCCTGTAAATCATAGCAGCGCACTCGAGTTTTACCGTGATGCGGTCGCGCCTGGCGCTCCACTGTGCTAAAGTATCCCGAACGTTCAAACGACTACGAGGGGAACTAGAAGATGGCACGTGTGCACAACTTCTCAGCTGGCCCGGCCGCGCTGCCTACAAGCGTGCTCGCCGAGATCGCCGACGAGATGATGGACTACCGCGGTTGCGGCATGTCCGTGCTCGAGATGAGCCATCGATCTAGCATGTACCAGCAGATCATCGACGACGCCGAGGCAACCCTGTGCCGCCTGCTGGGCATCCCCGACAACTACCGTGTCCTTTTTTTGCAGGGCGGCGCCACGCTGCAGTTTGCGGGCATCCCCATGAACCTCATGCGCCGCGGCCGCGCCGGCTACGTCGTGACCGGCAACTTTGCCAACAAGGCGTACAAGGAGGCCGCCAAGTACGGCGAGACCGTGCTGCTCGCGAGCTCCGAAGACACCAATTTCGACCGCATCCCCGACATGGCCGACGTCAACGCGCGCATTGCCGCCGAGGCCGCGGGCGACGGGCTCGACTACGTCTACGTCTGCCAGAACAACACCATCTTTGGCACCATGTTCCACGAGCTGCCCGATTGCGGCGACGTGCCGCTGGTCGCCGATGTCTCGAGCTGCTTTTTGTCGCAGCCGCTCGACGTCGAGCGCTACGGGCTCATTTACGCCGGCGCACAGAAAAACGCCGGCGCCGCGGGCGTGACCGTGGTCATCGTGCGCGGCGACCTCATCGCCGATGACCCCGCCTTTGCGCAGACGCCGCAGTACCTGGACCTTAAGACCCAGGCCGCCAAGGGCTCCATGCTCAACACGCCCAACACCTTTGGCATCTATGTGTGCGGCAAGGTGTTCCACTGGGTCGAGGAGACCGGCGGACTCGCCGCCATGGCCGAGCGCAACTGGGCCAAGGCCAACCTGCTCTATAACCTGCTCGAGCACAGCGAGCTGTTCCATGGCACCACGCAAGCCGACAGTCGCTCCATCGCCAACGTCACCTTCCGCACCGGCGACGCCGAGCTCGATGCGGCCTTTGTCGCAGGCGCGGCCGAACACCAGATTCAAAACGTCAGGGGCCATCGCCTCGTCGGCGGCATGCGCGCCAGCGTGTACAACGCCGTAACCATGGAAGACGTGCAGGCCCTGGCCTCGTACATGAAGGACTTCGAAGCACAGCATAGTTTGAGCCCGCGATCTAACTAGCCCGCAACGCGCGGGCCGACCAGCCACTTCAAACCACCTGTTTAAACCAAACCTGCTAAGGAGTTTTTCCATGCGTAAGATTAAGACCATCGACGACATCACTAAAGACGGCAAAGTCGAGTTTGGCGAGGGCTACGAGTTTGTGGACACCGCCGAGGAGGCCGACGCCATCCTGATGCGCTCGACCGACCTGCACGGCTACGAGCTGCCCGAGGGCATCCGCGCCATCGCCCGCTGCGGCGCCGGCGTCAACAACATCCCCGTCGAGGAGTACGCCAAGAAGGGCGTCGTCGTCTTTAACTCCCCCGGCGCCAACAGCAACGCCGTCAAGGAGCTCGTCCTGGGCATGCTGGTGCTCTCGAGCCGCGGCGTGGTGCAGTCGATGAACTGGGTGCGCGACAACGCCGACGACCCCGAGATTCAGGTCGACGCCGAAAAGGCCAAGAAGGCCTTTGTGGGCCGCGAGCTCAAGGGCAAGCGCATCGGCGTTATCGGTCTGGGCAACGTGGGCTCCAAGGTCGCCAACGCCTGCGTCGATCTGGGCATGGATGTCTACGGCTACGATCCGTTCATTTCCGTCGAGCACGCGTGGGTGCTGAGCCGCGAGGTGCAGCGCGTGGGCACGCTCGAGGACCTCTGCCGCGGCTGCGACTACCTCACCGTGCACGTGCCCAGCAAGGCAGACACCATCGGCATGATCAGCACCGAGCAGATTAACCTGCTGGCGCCCGACGCCGTGCTCATCAACTACGCGCGCGAAACCATCATTGACGAGGACGCCGTCGACGCTGCCCTGCGTGAGGGCAAGCTGAGCTGGTTTAGCTGCGACTTTGCCACGCCCAAGACCGTCAAGATGCCCAACACGTTTATCACCACGCACTCGGGCGCCGGCACTGGCGAGGCCGAGGCCAACTGCGCCGACATGGCCATCAGCGAGCTCAAGGATTACCTGGAGAACGGCAACATCGCGCACAGCGTCAACTACCCCGCCTGCAGCATGGGCAAGGCGCGCGCCGCAAGCCGCATTGCCTGCCTGCACGCCAACGTGCCCAACATGATCGGCCAAATCACGGCCATCCTGGCCAAGGACAATGCCAACGTGCAGCGTATGACCAACGAGTCCGCTGGCGAGAACGCCTACACCATGTTTGACACCGACGAGCACCTGGACGGCAGCACCATCGAGGCGCTCAAGCAAATTCCGTCGATGTACCGCGTGCGCGTGATCAAATAGCGCCGGCGCCAAGCCTGCCAGGCAGACCATGAAGCCCATTCGGCCCCCGTTTTCACGAAACGGGGGCCGATTTCGTTGCTCCGGCTGGTTTTGAAAATGCTACCCATAATAAGTTTTTTCGGATAATCGACAGTGAGGCCCTAGTCGCTAAGCACAACTGCTTTTACAAACAGCTTTATCAGGGGTTTTAGTAGGTAAAAATCGATCTCTATATGCCAAACTAATGTTGACTGTCCATTTTCCGAAATAACTTGCTCTAGGTAGCACTTTTCAAGCCAATTCCAAGGAGCAATTGAAGGCTTTTCGCAACTAAAACCCTAGCTTCCGCGACCGTTTTCCACCCGCACGGCTACATTCCCGCCCAATCGATAAAAATCTCCTCACGAAGCCGCCGTTCGAGCTCTTGCTGCCGCGGTGTCTTGTCTTTCAACGGCATATCGAGATAGGACATGATGAGTTCCATCACTACATGGAAGGCATCGGAGTCGACCAGCTGACCATAGGTCATCAGAACGACGGGATATCCCATGGCTTGCAGGGCCGTCGTTCGATCGGAGTCCGAGATCTTGGATTCTATGGATCCGTGAATGGCTTTACCTTGGCATTCAACCAGGCACTCTCGGCTGCCGTCCTTATTTGCCAGCAGAATATCGGCGTAGCGCCTATCAAGCCCCGAAATCAGGCGGGCGCTGCGCGTCATGCGAATCTCGACGTTATTGGTAAGGCGCAGCCCTTCGCCGCCGCGCAGCCTCGAAAGGCCAAACAGCATCGAAGCTTGGACCTCAAGCGGCGATGCCACAATCCCCGTAATGCATTTCGCGGCACGCGTGAACGATTTAGCACCGCGGAGCCCCTGGATCTTATTTGCGAACTCCGTAAGTTCAGAAAGCTCGATCAAGGGAGGTCGTTTCCACAAGTCCGTTGGATTCCCCGAGGCATCCTTTACGTTTTCCCAGCCCAACCGTGCGTCACCCCATCGGCCCCCATATGCCTGCTCAAGCGCCAACTTTACCTGAGGCGCAATCTTGCACACGGCAAAGGTACCGCACATCTCATACATGCACATGATCAGACGCTCGTTTGAGACCGAGGAAGCCAGGGTTAGCAGGGTAAAGAGCGGAGACGCGACATCAAGGCCAAACTCCGTCTGCCGCACGGAGCCAAACGGCCTCTCCCCGTTCCAAACATGCCTGACGATGCGACCGCCCTTACGTCCGCAGCCGCCCTGCGCCAACACATGTAACGGGGTGCCCAGGAAATGCTTGACGAGCGGATGCTCACAAAGACGTTCCCTGCGCGGATCGTCCACAGAATCGGGCAGGTCCGGCATTATTGCCAAAACCTGTGGAGGTATCCGGTGATACCGAAAGGCAGATATGTCGCACAGCATGTCGTCCATGAAAGGTACGTACCCACCGCGTCGTTTGTAAACCTGCCCGGACGGCAAACGCGATGGCTCGGCCTGCGAACGGTAAATGCTGCTACGCGCGCATCGCGAATCTGCAGGTGACTCACAATCGGTTTGCAAAGCAAACTGATTGTTAGGTTACATATGGTTGATGAGGACTTTGCCTGGCGCCTTGTGCAGGAGCTTGTGAAGATTGACAGCTCGGACCCCGGGTGCGTATGTGGGCGAGATCGAGCGCTATATCAAGGCGTTGGCTGAGGAGCGGATGGCGCAGCTGAGCCATCCAGTACTCGGTGCCGTGCAGATTGAGGAGCTCGAAGTACTCCCCGGGCGCCGCAACCTTATGATTACCGTGCCGGGCGTGAGCGACGAGGCGAGGCTCGTCTACATCTGCCACATGGATACCGTCACCCTGGGACGCCATCGAGCGCGACCCAGGCTCTCCCCTCCTAGCTGCGCTCAAGCGCGCCGCCGATGACGTGACAGACGCGGACGTACCCGCCAGCTTCTTTACCGGCTGCACCGATACCGCCGTCATTGCCGGCAAGACGGGTAACCGCAATTGCATGAGCTACGGCCCCGGCTCGTTGGTGCTCGCGCATAAGCCCAACGAGCCGGGGCCCATGCCGATATCGTTCGCTGCCAGAACGTGCTCATCGCGCTTGTTGACAACACGCTCTGGGACGCAAGCGTCCAAGTTGGGGCATAATAAGCCGCGAACAAACCGACTCGCGCGTTAGGACCGCCCATGAAAGCACTTCCGTTTCCCTGCATCCGCCCAGCTCGGGACCGCGTGCTCGAAGCGCTGCCGCAGATGGGCGGTATCCTGAGCAGCAACGACGCCCTGCGCGACGCCATCGCCGACGGGCTTATGCTCAAAGATCCGGGCGCGGCGTATTACGCGTACGAATGCTCCGGAGAGCCGGGGCGCGTGACGGGCGTTGTGGCGATTTGCCCGGTCGGCGTGCTGGCGTGCGACGACGCGCCCTCCGCAGGTACAGCTGCAGCCGCCCGTGCAATCGCCGCGCTTAAGGTGCAGCCCCGCCCTGTAACGCTCGTCTACGAAGCATCACCCGTCATGGATATCATCCTCGGCGCCGCCAAAGAGGGCGCGTCGCTCTATGCCGTCACCGACCCCGCCGGCATTACGCACCGCGTGTGGGAGGTCAAGCGCGAGGACGCCGTTGCCGCCATCCGAGCCATGCTCGACCAGGCACCGGAGCCGACGCCGGTAGACGACCCCGTCTACGCTACCGCGCTGGCAGGAGCGGCGCAGCTTTTGGCAGACGAGGCCCGCGCAGCCGGCACCTACACGGGCAAAGAGCCGTTCAACTTTACCGTTGCCGCGTTATTCCCCGCCGCGCAGGTCACCGGCGGCGCACCGCAGGTTCCAACGGGCCTGCTCACCCACCAAATCGCACGGTTCTAACAGGGCGTAAACGCCCAGTACAAAGACTCGGCCGCTCAACAAACAAGGGGCGGGGATACATGCGCATGCATCCCCGCCCCTTTCACATCGAGCAATGATGTCGGCAATCCACGTCGCCACGCCCGCGCTACCCGCGCTGCGGACCCGCTGCCGCCACCAGTGGCTCAAGACCCAGCTCGCGCGCATAATCTTCCTGCGTAAAGACTTCGACCAGGTCAAACGTATCGGTCGCATCGTCAAACGCAAAATGCAGCACCGAACAGTTGCCCGGCACGCGCTCGCGCTCGTCGGCCGCCGCGCCCCTCACGTGGTCCAAAAACTCCTTGATGGCCGATCCGTGGCTCACCGCGAGCACGCACGAATGGTCCGGGCGTCGCATAAGATCGGTCAACGTCGCCACCATGCGCTCGCGTACCTGCATCTGCCCCTCGCCGCCAAACTGGCGGTAGAAGTCATGCCACGGACGCTCGGGCATGAGCATCACACGCTCGGCCTCAAAGTCGCCAAAGAACCACTCGCGCAGGCCGTCCAGACGCTCATACGCCAAGCCCGGCCACAAGTTGGCGATAGTCTGCTCGGTGCGATGAAGTGTGGAGGTGTAGGCATGATCGGGCTCAATGCCGCGCGCACGCAAAAACATGCCGGCGCGCGCCGCCTGGCCGCAACCCAGCTGCGTGAGCGGCGAATCGCTCCAACCCTGAATAATGCGCTTAAGGTTGAATATCGTCTGTCCATGACGGACCAGATACAGATCTTTATTCATAGAGGGGTCCTTTCGTTTGCTACCAACCCAAGAGCGAAAACGCCCCATCGAAATAACCAAAATGAAGCACGGCGCCGTTGTCGGGCTGTTCTCCCCCGCCGGCCACATACTCAAGAAACTCCTGGCAGGCTGAGCCGTGGGAAACGGCCAGCACGCAGTCGTGCCGAGGCCGGGCCATGATGCGGGACAGCGCCGCGACCATACGTGCGCGAAGCTCACTTTCCGACTCGCCACCAAAGGCGACCGGATAATCGCCCCAGGGTTGCGCCGGCATCTCGCGGTTTGATGTGCCCTCCAACGATCCCAAATGCCACTCGCGCAGGTCATCGACCAGCTCTAAGGAACGACCCTCGCCAATGATCAGCTCTGCTGTACACCGTGCCCGACCCAACGGAGACGAATACGCATGGTCAAAGGAGATGCCACGCGCCTTAAACGCCGCACGCGTCGCCAGTGCCTGCTCGCGCCCGCGCGCCGTAAGCGGCGAATCGTGCCAGCCCTGCAAAATGTTCTGCACATTGAGCTCGGTCTGCCCATGCCGCGCCAAATACAGATCGGCCACATGCCCCCCCTCGTACCACCACAAAGGGGACGGTCACCTTTGTGGTGGTTTACCGCCGGATCACGCCGCGGCGACGCTCAACTACACCAGTACGTCGGCGAGTGGACGCTTGGGTACGTGGTGTACCTGTGCCTCGTCACGCCAGTAATTAATAGAGCCGTCGGGGTTGGAATCAATTGCATCGATCACCTGTGTCTCGGCGGGAACGCCAAAGACCATTATCAGCTTGACCTCGTACTTGTCGCCGTCAAGCCCCATGACATCAATCGCACGAGGCGGAAAAGCCTTGAACATGCACGCCGCCACCTCGGGCGTAGCGCTGCGGGCGGCGAGAATCATCGTCTGCGCGGCGATACCAGCGTCTGCCTCGGTGATTGGCGCGGCAGGCTTGCCCGGAGCGGGACGCTCGGCAAGGATCGCGATATAGCCGGTCGGGCGCTCGCCCTCGACAGGACCCGACCAATCCTTGAGCGCACCAGCCCATGTGAGCTTTTCAAATAAGCTCGAACACTCCTCGGCGTCGCTCACCACATGAAAGCGTAGGCGCTGAGCGTTGGCGCCGCAGGGAGCCAGGTGCGCCAGCTCTGCCAGCTCAAGCAAAAACTCGCGCGGCACGCGCATGGACTCGTCAAAACGGCGGCATGTGCGGGCGCGACGAACCAGCGCGTCAAACGATTCCAGCCCGAGCTTTTCGCAACCTTGCTTTGCCATCAACTCCACGCTCGACGGCGCCGCAGGAACAGCTTCGTTCATAGAGACCCCCAATACAAGGCAATTGTTCTTAGGAAAATCTAACCTAAAACGCAGGCAATAACGAACAGGGCCGCAATGTTCTACACCTGTTGAATAGAAAAACGCGACATGGGGAACAACGAGAACAAATCGGGACCTTTGGGTTACACTTCGCCCTCCCCGACCCATACGCCGGTGCCTTTAGGCGATACTTGTTGTAGCAACTGCGGCATACGCCGCAAAAACAACAATGACGGCAAACGCCGTGCGGAAAGGAGACCTCATGGGCATCTTTAAGAACGACGACCAGCAGTCGAATCTGTTTGGATTTGACGAGAAAAGCATGGCAGGCAAGGCAATCAAGGCCGTGCGCTGGATCTACGCCGTCACGGGCGTCATCGCGCTGCTTGCCGGCATCGCGCTGCTGTTTGCACCCGCCAAGTCCCTCGTCTTCCTGACGACCGTCCTGGGCTTCTACTTTATAATTACGGCAGCCATCAGGCTGTTCACCGCCATTTTTGAGCCGCTGCTGCCCGCCGGCTGGCGCGTGACGAGCATCATCTCCAACCTGCTCATCATTCTGGGCGGCGTCATAATCCTGCGCAATCAGGCCTTCTCGACCGCGACGCTCACCACGCTCGTGGTGGTCGTGGCTGGCTTTGGCTGGATTGTCGAAGGTGTCATGTCCATTCTGGAGTCCGAGCTTTCGTCTAACCGCGCCCTCGCCATCCTGAGCGGCGCGCTCTCCATCATCGCCGGCATGTTCGTGTTCATCTACCCGCTGTGGTCGGCAAAGATGCTCGTCATCTTTAGCGGCGCCGCGCTCCTGGTGTTTGGCGTGACGCTGGTTATTCGCGCTATCCGCTTTGGTAAGCTGGTGCACTAGATGCCGCGAACGCTGTTTATTGATGCCGACGCCTGCCCGGTCACGCGTGAGTCGATCGACTGCGCGCGGCGGGCGGGCGTCGCCGTGGTTATCGCCGGCAACAGTACGCAGAACTTGGAGCGGCACATTCGCCGCGACGATCCGCGCGATGCCGAGCACGCGCGACGCGGCTTTTGGGTCACGACGCTCGACGTGAGCGTAGGCGCCGATAGCGCCGACTTTGCCATTGTCGAACGTCTGCAGGCGGGCGATGTGGTCGTGACGCAGGACATTGGGCTGGCGAGCATGGTGCTCGGCCGCGATGCCGCCGCCATCGGCGTGCGCGGGCGCGTGTACGACAAAGCCACCATCGATATGCAGCTGTTTATTCGTCACGAGGAAAAGAAGGTGCGCCGCGCCGGCGGTCGCACCCGCGGGCCGGCGGCCTTCACCGGCGAAGACCGCACCCGCTTTAAGCGCAACCTCACCGAGCTGCTCCGCTAACCAAGGCAGATTTTTAGGCTATGCCCGGAAATCTGCCTTTTTGTTCTGACCGGTGTGAGCTCTCAGGATCCATGGCTCAACAAAAAACGGGCTTCAAAATGCCATGCGTCGCCGCATTGTGCAAGCGCCGTGCATGGCTATTTTGAAGCCCGTTTTGTTAGGCCCACTTAGAGGCCAAAGGCAGATAGGACGAGGCCCCAGCCAGCGCCGATGACGTACATCATGACCAGGAACACGGCGTTTTCGCGAGCGCTGCGATTGGTGCGGAACAGCACCAGATAACCCACACCGGCAGAGATGAGCGTGCCGGCGAGCATCGGTGCCAGCTGCAGCGCGCCTTCCAGATACAGCTGCGTAATGACCACGCTCGCCGAGCAGTTGGGGATCAGGCCGACAAGCGCCGAACCCAGGACGGCGAGCGTCTCGTTGCCACGCAGGAACTGCTCGATCGCGGACTCGCCAAAGGTCTCGAGCACGGCGACCAGAATCAGCGTCACCAGGAAAATGAATACCGATACCTGCACGGTATGTGAGATGGCGCTGCGGATAATCGACAGGACGGGCGCGCCTTCATGGGAGTGGGAGTGACCGTGGCCATGATGGTGTTCATGCTCCCCCTCATGACCGTGATCATGGTCATGTCCATGTTCGTGCCCATGCCCGTGCTCGTCCTCGTCCTCGTCTTCATCACAACCGCAATGGTCGCGCTCACACAGCTCATGGATGTGGTCGGCGCTCACACCCGCCTCGGCCACCTCGTCGATGATGTCACCGCCGCTATGGTCGTCATGCGCGCAGTTAACGTGCGCCGGATTGACAGTGGTCCCCAACACGGTACGACGAATCGCCGCATGCGCACGGGCATTGCGACGCAGACCGCGAATGGCGGCATCTACGATAAAGCCCGTGACCAGCGCGATCAGCGCTTTCGAAGCCAAAAGCATCGCCATAGTCTGCACGGGAACCTGCTCGGCAAGTAGCAGCGGCAGCATCTCGTCGGAGGTCGAGAGAAACACCGCCACCAGGGTTCCCAGCGTCACGACGCGACCGGCGTACAGCGTTGCCGCCATCGCCGAAAAGCCGCACTGCGGCACCATGCCCAGCAACGAGCCGGCCACGGGGCCAGCGGCGCCGGCACGCTTGATGGCGCCGTTGACGTGCTCGCCTGCCACATGCTCGAGCGTCTCGAGGGCCAGATATGTCACCAATAAGAACGGCACCAGCGCGAGCGTGTCCTTGCCGGCGTCGAGCAGAATATCAATCAGCAAATCCATGACGGATGGAACCTTTCGTGTCTTTCGGCAGCATTGTAAAAGTCCTAGCGGTCAACTAGGGTATTGTAATTGTCCTAGGCGCGATGCCAATAGTTGCCCATGGTAAACTATCATCTCGCCATAACTCGATAAACCCGAGCCGCACAACACG
The DNA here is from genome assembly GCA_900541675.1 of uncultured Collinsella sp. Classification (GTDB taxonomy): domain Bacteria; phylum Actinomycetota; class Coriobacteriia; order Coriobacteriales; family Coriobacteriaceae; genus Collinsella. The sequence goes on from UQKU01000016.1 coordinate 19,556, forward strand.
GCCCGTCCAAGGAGCAGTTATATGAACGTTTCGCAAGCACTCGAATACGAGCGCCAACCGTTTATCCCCATGTTTATCTACGGCGACCACGGCGCCATGGAGTCCGAGCGCCAGAAGGGCGAGGAGGCCCTCAAGGTGCTCGAGACCGAGTACTTTACCGCCGAGGGCGACCCCGGCTTCGACTTTGCCACCGTGCGCGACCTGGCCGACCGCAACCGCGACCTGTGCGACCAGATTGGCGAGGCGCGCCTGCGCAACGTGACGCCCGCAACGCTTTCGCGCGGCCTGTCCGACGCCGACACCTGCGCCGCCATCGGCAAGATGCAAAAGCGCACCGCCGCGTCCGTCATGCGCGAGATCCGCGGCGACCGCGACGCACTCGGCGTGGCCTACGCTCGCAAGCCCATTCAGGGCACGGTGCTCGGCATCGACATCGAGACCACCGGCCGCGCACCCGAGCGCGGCTACATCATCAACGTGGGCTGGGAGATCATGGAGCTCACCAGCGACGCCGTCCCGCATGACGCCGAGGCACACTACTGCGGCCTGCCCGATATCTACCGCGGCGAGGATGTGCCGTTGTCGAATATCCACCACATCACCTGGGATGACATTGACGGCAAAACGCCCTTCCGCGAGAACAAGGAACTGCAAAAGCAGTTGCTCAAGCTTATGAAGAAGTACCCATACATGGCGCACAACGCCGCCTTTGAGGACAGTTGGTTCAAGATCCACTTGGACGGTTACGCCGAGGCACGCCGCGCGGGTAAGATTATCGTCATCGACTCGCGCCAGATCTGCCGCAGCCTGGACGCCGATGTGCGCTCGCTTCCCCGAGAGTCCGCGCCCGCCGCACTCGAAAACTGGGCCCGCCGACGCGGCACCCTCGCCGCCGACGCCAACGAGCAGCACCTGGGCCTCGACGACACCGACCTCATGCTCCGCACGGTGCAGGCCGAGTTCAACCTCAAGAACCTGTTTGCCAAGTAGATTGCCAAGCAGAGGCGCCATTCGCGAGCAATACCTGCCGGGCCATAGCACCTCGTGCAAAAGTGACACGCCGAGACGTCCTCCTCAAGCGATGCAATGCGGGCCGATATCCAAGTGGATATCGGCCCGTTTTTGCACGTCGCTAAGGTACCCACGTTGGCATCGGCGGCCTTATCCGCGATCATCGATGCCTTTAGCCGCCACCAGGGCATTCGATAGCAAAATATTTCGTGAATTATATTGACATATGAACATGCGCTCATATACTCGGAAGTAAGTTATATGAGCGCATGTTCATATGAAAGGATATTGCAATGAGCGATCACGCTGATGAAATAAAGTCCGGCATCGACACCACCATCGTGCCCGACGTCCCCACCACCTGCTCGCCCGAGGACCTTCCCGACGAGGAGCTGCTGTACGACCTTGCCGACCTGTTCAAGGTCTTTAGCGACACCACGCGCATCAAGATCCTCTACGCTCTCATGGGCCGCGAGCTCTGCGTGGCAGACATCGCCGAAGCGACCGAAACCTCGCAGTCGGCAGTATCGCACCAGCTGCGCACACTCAAGCAGTCGCACCTGGTTAAATTCCGGCGCGACGGGCGCAATATCCTCTACTCGCTCGCCGACGACCACGTCTACACCATGCTCAACCAAGGCATGAGCCACATCTGCGAATAGCAACCAACCACGGTACCAGCGCGGCCTGCACCCAAGCCGCAAATACAGAGAAAGGAACCCACCATGAAAAAGCAGTTTAAACTCGACGAGATCGACTGCGCCAACTGCGCGCGCAAGCTTCAGGACGAACTTGCCAAGCTTGAGGGCGTCAAGTCCGTTTCGGTCAATTTTATGACCCAGAAGCTGACGCTCGAAGCCGACGACGCCGAGTTCGACGAGGTCCTCGACCGCGTCGTAGAGTTCACCGCCGATGCCGAGCCGGACTGCGAGATCATTCTCTAGCCCAGGTTTACGCCAACCTGCAAGGTCGCGCTTGCCGCGGCCTTTGCTCGCGAAATTATATGAGCGAGTGTTCATACATTCAAATGGGAGGTTTGAATCATGGCGGCTGCCGATCCCAAAAAGAAAAAGAAGAAGCGCAAGAAGAAAGAGTCCCTTGAGCATAAGCGCAATCGTATCCTGGTAGCGCTGGGCATTTTTGCGGTGGTGTACGCCCTCGACGAGCTCGGTACCCTTACCGCCGCATTCGGCACCCCGGGCGACATCTACGCCAGCTTCGTGCTGTTCCTGGTGCCGTTCCTAATTGCCGGCTACGACGTGCTCCAGAAGGCGTTCAGCAACATCCGCCGCGGCAAGGCTTTCGACGAAAGCTTCCTCATGGCGGTCGCGACCATCGGCGCATTTGCCATGGTACTCTTCCCCGACACCGACCCGCACATGGCCGAAGGCGCCGCCGTCATGCTGTTCTACCAGGTCGGCGAGCTGTTCCAGGCCTACGCCGTGGGCAAGAGCCGCAAATCGATCAGTGCCATGATGGACATCGCGCCCGACTACGCCAACGTCGAGCAACCCGACGGCACGCTCGAGCAGGTCTTCCCCGATGACATCGCCGTCGGCACCGTCATCGTCATTAAGCCCGGCGAGCGCGTGCCCATCGATGGCGTCATCATCGAGGGCGAGACGCAACTCGACACCGCTGCCCTCACCGGCGAGTCGGTCCCCCGCCCTGCCAAAACCGGAGACGATATCATCAGCGGCTGCATTAACATGACGGGTCTCATCCACGTGCGCACCACCAAGCCCTTTGGCGAGTCCACCGTCGCACGCGTCCTGGAACTCGTGGAAAACGCCAGCGAAAAGAAGGCGCGTACCGAGAACTTCATCACGCGCTTCGCCCGCGTTTACACGCCCGCTGTCACCGGCGCGGCCGCGGTGCTCGCACTCGGCGGCGGCCTGGTCACCGGCGCCTGGTCCGATTGGATCCTGCGCGGCCTGACCTTCCTGGTCGTCAGCTGCCCGTGCGCACTCGTAATTAGCGTGCCGCTGAGCTTCTTTGGCGGCATCGGCGGCGCATCCAAGCTGGGCGTCCTCATCAAGGGCTCCAACTACCTCGAGACGCTCGCCGATGTGGATACCGTCGTCTTTGACAAGACCGGCACGCTCACCAACGGCACGTTTTCGGTCGTGGCGGTACACCCCGAGGCCGACTATACCGAGCAGTCACTGCTCGAAGTCGCGGCCCTTGCCGAGTCGTTTTCCGATCACCCCATCGCACGGTCCATACGTGCCGCCTACCAGGGTGAGCTCGACCAGAATCGCGTGAGCGACTCCGCCAATGTCGCGGGTCACGGTTTCACGGCAACCATCGACGGCAAGCGCGTCGTCGTCGGCAATGCCAAGATGCTTGCTGCGGCCGGCATCGACGCCCCCAATTGCGAGGTCGTCGGCACGATCCTCCATGTACTGGTCGATGACACGTACGCCGGCCACATTGTAATTGCCGACACCGTCAAGGCCGATGCAGAACAGACGATCCGTGACCTTCACACCGCCGGCGTCAAGCGCACCGTCATGCTCACGGGCGACCGCGAGGAAGTGGCGGCCACCGTGGCCGAGCAGCTAGGACTCGACGAGTTCCACGCGCAGCTCATGCCAGGCGACAAGGTCGAGCGTGTTGAGGCATTGCTGGCGGCCGAATCGGGCAAGGGCAAGCTCGCCTTTGTAGGCGACGGCATCAACGATGCGCCCGTGCTCACCCGTGCAGACGTTGGCATTGCCATGGGCGCCATGGGTTCCGACGCCGCAATTGAGGCCGCTGACGTGGTGTTGATGGACGACAAGCCTTCCAACATTTCCCGCGCGATCCGCGTGGCGCGCAAGACCATGACGATTGTTTGGCAGAACATCATCTTTGCGCTGGGCATTAAGCTGCTGATTCTGGTGCTCGCGGCGCTCGGCATTGCCAACATGTGGCTCGCCGTCTTTGGCGACGTGGGCGTGGCGATCATCGCCATCCTGAACGCCATGCGCGCGGTGGGTGTCAAGAACCTGTAGCGTCCGTAGTCCCTCCGGCCGGGACCGGGCTTGGTTTTGAAAACGTCCTCGCGCATGAGGCCCGCCTTTCCTGCTCCTGCGGAGCAACGGAAAGGCGGGCCTCGCGCTGCGGAATGTTTTCAAAATCAAGCCAGGTCCCGGCCTGCGGTGACGTTGTTGGTGGTTCTTGGGCATCGCTTGTTGGCGGGGTTCCTTGTCTGAGTTGGACTTAGTTGGTGGGGCTACTGATCCCGGTCGCTGGTTCGCGCTTTGCGCGAACTCCGCGCTACTGTGGGTCAGTTAGGCTTCTGTTGTTGAACCCGCTACATCTTCCCGGCCCAACATCGCCCGTAGCTTCTCGAAGCTCTCCTCGCTCAGGCAGTGCTCCATGTGGCAGCCCTCTTGCGACGCGACCTCAGCCGAAACACCCGCATCCTCCAGCAGCCCCACGAAAAAGCAGTGACGTTCCCACATTTGACGAGCGACCTCCAGCCCTCGCTCTGTCAGATGAACATCTCGTTTGCCCATTTCGACATAGCCGTTGCTTTCCAGCGTCGCCATGGCCTTGGAAACGCTCGCTTTGGTTACGCCGAGGTACTCCGCAACGTCGATCGAGCGCACGATGCCCTGACGTTCCGACAGAACGTAGATCGATTCGAGATAGTCTTCTCCGGATTCACGTAGGGCCATGGGCCGCCTTTCGCGATGGCTTCTAGTTAGCCTTTGGATACTTTTGCTTGATTTACTTTACCGCAAAAGTTGCCCATGTCTTACTACGTTGTTCAAAAAGTTAACCGTGTTTCACAAAATGCGCGGGGTAAGCAAGGCGACACGGCACGCAGCGCGCAAGGAGTGTCCCCCTCTGCCGGCAGAAAAAGGAACGTCCCCAAGTGCCGAATCCGCAGCTACAGCAGACCAAAGTGCTTCGCGGCGTTGTAGATCCCGTCGTCGTCCACGGCGGTCGTCACATAGGTCGCCGCAGCTTTCACCGTGTCCTGCGCGTTACCCATGGCCACGCTCGTGCCCACGGCGGAAAACATCGACAGGTCGTTCTCGCCGTCGCCAAAGGCAATCGCCTCACTCGCGTCGACACCCAGGCGCTCCAGCGTCGCTGCCACGCCCAGGTCCTTGCCGCCGTTAGCAGGGATAATGTCGCAGAACAGATCACACCAGCGCGTAGTGAGTGAGTGCGACACCGCATCGGTCACGATATGTTCGTCGGCCGGATCCACAAAGGCGCAAAACTGGTAGACCGGTGCGTCAAAGGCGTGCTCAAACGGCTCCTCGTGGTAGACGATTCCCGCGTTGCTGCCGGCAGTCACCACGCGCTCGGACAGGCGGTTCACAAACGAGTTCTCGCCCTGCATGCACAGTGAGTCGTAGCGCCCCTGCGCCACCTGGTCCACAATCGCCGCAACGTCGTCCGGATCGATCGGGCAGCTGCGATAAACGCCCTTGGCATCAAAACAGTGCTGGCCCGAAAGCGTAATGTACGCATCCCAACCCAGGTCGAACAGCCAATCCGGCATCTGGTAGGTCGGGCGACCCGTGGCGATCACGCACGCAATCCCCTGCTCGCGAAAGCTGTCGAGCACCTGCTGCGCCGACGCCGGAATCCGATGGGTCTTAAAGCTCAGCAGCGTGCCGTCGATATCGAAAAACGCGGCTTTGATCATCCTCGTCTACTCCTCGCCTTCGAGCTTCTCGCTCGCCTCGAGCCACGCCATCTCCAGCTCATCCATGGCTGCGTGGGCCTCGTCGATCTTTGCCTGCTGCTCGCCCAGCGCCGTGTAGTTGGTGGGGTCAACCTGTGCCATCGCGGCCTCGGCCTCCTCCACGCGGGCGCGCTGCGTCTCCATTTTGCGCTCGAGCGAGCTCACCTCGCGGCGGAGCTTCTGGCGCTCGGCGTTGGAAAGGCCATTGGGCTGGCCGCTCGACTTGGGCTTTTCGGCCGCAGCCGCCGCAGCACCAGTGTCAAACGTGCCGGTCTTGGCGCTCGGCGCACCCACGGGCTCGCCCTCGGCGGTAGCGTTGCACAGGCGCAGGTACTGGTCGACGCCGCCGGGCATATGCGTCAGGTGGCCGTCGAGCAGCGCCCACTGCTGGTCGGTCACGCGCTCCATCAAGAAGCGGTCGTGCGTCACCAGGATCAGCGTGCCGGGCCAGCCGTCGAGCAGGTCCTCGACAATCGCGAGCATGTCGGTATCCAGGTCGTTGCCGGGCTCGTCCAGGATAAGCACGTTGGGCTCGTCCAGGATCGTCAGCAACAGCGACAGGCGACGGCGCTGGCCGCCCGAAAGATCGCCGATGCGGCTCCAGAGCTGCTGGGTCGTAAAGCCCAGACGCTCGCAGAGCTTCTCGGGCGAAGTCTCCTTGCCGTCGATGACGTAGTACTTCTTATAGTTGCTGAGCACCTCGCGGATCGTGTCGCCCATGAAGGGTTCGAGCTCCTCGAGCTGCTGCGACAGCACGCCAAAGCGCACCGTCTGGCCAATCTTCACACGGCCGCGCATGGGTTCAATCTTGCCCTGGATCACGTCGAGCAAGGTCGACTTGCCAGCGCCGTTCTCGCCCAAAAGACCATAGCGGTCGCCCGCACCGATGAGCCAGGTCACGTCCGAGAGCACCTGCTTGGGCGCGCCATCGGTATCCGCATAGCCGGCGTCCACGTCGACCACGTCGATGACCTGCTTGCCTAGGCGGCTCACCGCCAGGCGCTTGAGCTCCAGCTCGTCACGCACGGGCGGTACGTCGGCGATGAGCTCGCGGGCGGCATCCACGCGAAACTTGGGCTTGGTGGAGCGCGCCTGGGCACCGCGGCTCAGCCACGCGAGCTCCTTGCGCGCCATGTTGCGACGGCGCTCCTCGGTAACCGCAGCCATGCGGTCGCGCTCCACGCGCTGCAGGATGTAGGCCGAGTAACCGCCCTCGAAGGGATCGACCTGGCCGTCGTGGACCTCCCACATGCTGGTGCAGACCTCATCCAGGAACCAGCGGTCGTGCGTGACCACGAGCATGGCGCCCTGACCGCGCTGCCAGCGGGCCTTTAGGTGACGCGCGAGCCAGTTGATGGTGCGCATGTCCAGGTGGTTGGTAGGCTCGTCGAGCATAAGCACGTCGTAATCGCCGATTAGCAGGCGCGCGAGGTCCACGCGACGGCGCTGGCCGCCCGAAAGCTCGCCCACCGTGCCCTCCCAGGGCACATCGCTAATAAGGCCAGCGAGAATCTGACGTGTACGCGGACTCGACGCCCACTCGTACTCGGGCGTGTCGCCGACGACGGCATGGTGCACGGTGTCGGTATCGACCAGGTTGTCCTTTTGGCCGAGCAATCCGATCGTCGTGCCGCGGCGGTGCGTCACACGGCCGTCGTCGGGCTCCAGCGTGCCGGCGAGAACGCTCAGCAGCGTCGACTTGCCGTCGCCGTTTTTACCGACGATACCAATGCGATCGCCCTCGCCCACGCCGAGCGTCACGCTATCGAAAATATGCTTGGTGGGAAACTCTAGGCTGATGGAATCGCATCCCAAAAGAATCGCCATATGCCCTGCTCCTTCGTAGAAATACAACGTTGTCCATGATAGCAGCGAGCCCCACCCCAAACCACCACGAAGGTGCCTGTCCCCTTTGTGGTGGTCGTTTCGGTCGCAGAGCAAAAAGGCGGGCCATCTCGCAAAAGAGATGACCCGCCTCTCCAATCAGTCCCGCGGCAACCGTGGCCGCCGCGGGCCTCAAGCATGTCCCGGACTAGGAGAACATGCCGGTGAGGTAATCATTCAGCCGCTTATCCTTGGGCCGTTGGAAAATCTCGTCGGTCTCGTCGTACTCGACCATATCGCCCATGTAGAAGAACGCCGTGCGGTTGGACACGCGCGACGCCTGCTCCATGTTGTGCGTCACGATGACGATGGCGCGGTCGGCAACAATCGATGACATGAGGTCCTCGATCGCCAGCGTCGAGATGGGGTCGAGCGCCGAGCAGGGCTCGTCGAACAGAATCACGTCGGGGTTGAGCGCCAGCGTGCGTGCAATGCACAAACGCTGCTGCTGGCCGCCCGAAAGCGCGTAGGCACTCTTGTCGAGCTTGTCCTTGACCTCGTCCCACAGTGCCGCACCACGCAGGCTTTCCTCGACCATGCGGTCGAGCTCATCGCGGTCGGTGATGCCGTGGCGCCTGGGCGCAAACGTAATGTTGTCGCGAATGGACTTGCGGAAAGGGTTGGGCTGCTGAAACACCATGCCAATGGACCGACGCAGCTCGTAGGTGTTCTCGGCCTTGATGTTCACGTTGCGCCCGCGGTAGTTGATCTCGCCCTCCACGCGGCAGCCGCGGATCTCGCGATTCATAAGGTTGAGGCTACGCAAGAAGGTCGACTTGCCGCAGCCCGAAGGCCCAATGAGTGCCGTGATCTCACCCTTGTGAAAGTCAAGCGACGCGTCGTGCAGGGCATGGTGGTCGCCATAGTACACGTTGACGTCCTTGGTAGAGAGCACGACCTCGTCGCTCACGGCCTTGCCGCTCACGCGCACGCGTTTCTCGCTCTCCCCCACGCTCGACAGGAAGTCCTGGGTCTCGGACGTGGCCGCCTCGGTTGCGGGCGTTGCATTCATCTCGCTCATTCGGCCGTCATCTTCCTTGCCAGTTGCTTGCCCACGATGCGGGCGATTACGTTAAACAGCAGCACGCAAATCATCAGCAGCGCCGCGGTGCCCCAGACGATCTGCTGGGCCTCGGGGCTGCCCTCGCCATAGATCTTGTAAATATGCACGGCGAGCGACTCGCCGGGACGGAACACGTTCCAGGCGCAGGTGGGGCTCGACAGGTTAAAGCTCAAGAAATTCAGGCGAACCGGCGAGCTCATGCCCGAGGTAAAGAGTAGTGCCGCGGCCTCGCCAAACACACGGCCGGCCGAAAGCACGATGCCGGTCACGATGGCGGGCATGGCCTCGGGGATCAGGATGTGCAGCGTAGCCTCCCAGCGAGTGAGGCCCATGGCCAGGCACGCATCGCGCTGGGCCTGCGGCACGTCCTCGAGCGCCTGCTGGATCACGCGCACCAGGATGGGAATGTTGAACATGGTGAGCGCGACGGCGCCGGAGATGATGGAGTACTTCCAGCCCAGCTGCACCGAGAACACCAGGAAGCCGAACATGCCGACGACGATGGAAGGCAGCGAGGACAGCGTCTCGATGGCGGTGGAGGCGATGTCGCGGATGGGTCCGTCCGGCGCGTACTCAACCAAAAAGACCGCGCCGCCCAGGCTGATGGGCACCGAGATGGCTAGGGTAATCAGCAGCAGATAGAACGAGTCGAACAGCTGGTAGAGCACGCCGCCCTGGGTTCCGTTGGCGCGCGCGGGCTGCGTGAGAAATCCCAGCTGGAACAGCGTCGAGACCCCCTCGAACAGGATATAGGCCACCATGGAAATGACGACGAGCATGACGATGGCGACGATCGCCGTCAGCACGCCCGTGGCGATGCGGTCCTGCTTTTGGACGCGCTCGAGTCTCGCCTCGTCAATATGGATGCGTGTGCTAGCCACGAGCCTTCGCCCCCTTGCGGCCGATAAGGTGGATGATCAGGATGAAGATGAGACTCATGCCCATCAGCAGCAGACCGAGCGCCCACAGAACATCGTCCTGGGCCGAGCCCTCGGCATAGACCGCCATAGACGTGGTAAGCGTGGTGGTGATGGTGGACGCCGGCGACAGCAGCGACGTCGGCATGGCCTCGATACCGCCGATAACCATGCGCACGGCGAGCGTCTCGCCAAAGGCGCGCGTCATGCCAAGGATGACCGCGGTCATGAGCGACGGCATGACGGACTTGAGCACCACGTGCCAGATGGTCTGCCAGCGGGTGTAGCCCAGCGCAAGCGAGCCCTGACGGTAGCTGTCGGGCACGGCGCGCAGGCCATCGACCGAAAGCGTAGTCATGGTCGGCAGGATCATGACGGCCAGCACGATGGCGCCGGGCAAGATGCCCAGGCCCGTGCTCACGTGGAAAACGCTCTTCATAAGGCCGACAACCACGTGAAAACCGATGAGGCCAAAGACGACCGAGGGAATGCCGGTCAAAAGCTCAATAAGCGGCTGAAAGACCTTGGAACCAAACTTAGGGCTAATCTCGACTGCAAAGATGGCAGAGCCGATGGCGATGGGCAATGCGATGAGCGTGGAGAGCACCATGACCGCAAACGAGGTGACGATCAGGGGCAGGGCGCCGGTATAGGGCAGGCCGTTTTCGGCTGTGTTGGCTAGGTCCCACTTGGTGCCGGTGAAGAACTCGACGACCGAAACGCCGTCCTTGAGAAAAGCCGAGAGGCCCTTTTGGGCGACCATAAAGATGAGCGCGGCAACGACAAGCGTCACGAGCGCTACGCACGCGCCCGTGACGCCCAGGCCCACGTTCTCAAGGTCGCGCTTTGGCAGCTGTTTTGCCATTGCAAACCTTTCCGGGGCGATTACTTATTTAGCGGAGACCTTGCCGCTGGCATCCTTAACGACCTTCATGGCAGAGACGGGGATGAAGCCCTGCTCCTCGACGAGCTTGCCCTGGACGTCGTCGGAAAGCATGAACTCCAGGAAGGCCTTGGTGGCCTCGTCGGCGTCCTTAGCGCAGTACATGTGCTCGGTAGCCCAGATCTTAAAGGAGTCGTCGGTGACGTTTGCGCTCTTGGGCTCCACGCCCTCAACCTTGATGGCGTTGAACTTGGAGTCATCGAAGTGCGAGAAGTCCAGGTAGGAGATGGCGTTGTCGGTGCTGCCCATCTGAGTCTGGACATCGCCGGACTTGTCGAGCTCGGCGTCGCCCTTAAAGTCGACGGCCTCGTCGCCAAAGACGGCTGCCTCGAAGGTGGCTCGGGTACCGGAGCCGGCCTTGCGGTTGAGCACGACGATGGTGGCGTCGTCGCCGCCGACCTCCTTCCAGTTGGTGATCTGGCCGGAGAAGATGCCCTTGAGCTGCTCAAGGGACAGGTCGTCGACCGTCACGTTCTTGGAGACGACGGGACCCATGCCCACAACGGCGACCTCGTGGTCGACGAGGTTCTTGACCTGGTCGGCCTCGAGCTTGGTCTCGGCGAAGACGTCGGAGTTACCGATGGTAACGGTACCGGCGGCGACAGCGGTCAGGCCCTTGCCCGAACCGTTGCCCGAGCCGGAGACGGAGACGTCCGGGTTGGCATCCATGAACTTCTCGGCAGCGGCCTCGACGAGAGCCTGGAACGAAGAGGCGCCGTCGTAGGTCACCTCGCCGGAGACGGACTCGGCAGCGGCGGCGCTACCCTTGTCGGCAGCGTTGGAAGCGCCTGCGCCACCGCAGCCAACGAGGCCGAGGCCGACGATGCTGGCAAGACCACCAGCGAGGCCGAGGAACTGACGACGAGAATAAGCCTGATCGAGCATGATCTTCCTTTCATACATGCGAATCGCGGGCACCCTGCCCGCTTTGCTGTTTGGAAAGATACGGCCCCGACCGGGCAGCGCTCGCGCCAACTGCGGTTTCTTACGGGCATCTGATAGACCCTTACCGCAAGCGCGGCTCGGCTTTACAAACGAATAACAAATTCACCACCAAGCATGACCCGCCTTTTACACCAATAAAAACGAAGTTGCGGTGAAATAATTCCTGTTTGGCCATCAAATGGCCCATTCTAGGAACTATTCCACCGCAACTTAGATTGGGAAACCGCGTAATCTTATAGTTCGAGCTCGTTGAGGCGCAGGATTGCCACGATGTAAATCTTGAGTGCTTGCTTGAGCTGCTCCTCGTTGGCGCACTCGTTGGGGCCGTGCATCTGGCCGCCCCATGCGGGCAGCTCCAGGCCGGTCTCCTCGGGGCCAAACGATACGGCGCGGGCAAAGTTGCGCGCGTACGTGCCGCCGCCCATGGCAAAGGGCTCGGCATGCTTGCCCGTAAACTCGTTATAGGTATCGATAAGCGCCTTCACGGCCGGATCGTCGGCAGAGACCGAGAACGGCACCTTGGCACGACCCACGCGATACGTCACACCAAAGCGGCCCACGAGCGGCTCAAGCTGCTCGCAGATGGTATCGGCGCTGGTGCTATCGGGGAAGCGCACGTCGATGACCTGCTCGATATGGCCATCCGCCACACGGATGACGCCGGGGTTGCACGTGAGCGGGCCAAACGCCGCGCTCGTCGCATCGATACCCAGGCCGCGACCATAGGCGTCCGCATGCACAAAGGCCAGAAACTTGACAAACTCATGCTCGGCAGGCGTCAGCAGGCGCTCGTCGCGCGCACCAAACGCGTCCTCGGCCTCACGCAGATACGCCACGATGAGGCCGACGGCATTGATCGTTCCCTCGAGCATCGAGGCATGACCGCCAATGCCGTGGGCGAAAATCTGCGCATGCCCGTTATCGAGTGCGGTGATCTCCAGGCGGTCGGCATTCTCAGCGGGTGCCGGCAGCTCATCGGCGGCAATCGCAAGCTCGCAGATAGACTGCGACGGAATGGCGTTGCTCGCCTCGGCACCGCTCCAGGACACAATGCGCCCGCCGTCGATCTTGGGGCTCACAAACGTCGCCCCAAACTGGCCCTTCTCGGCATTACAGACCGGGAACTCGGCATCGGGCGTAAATAGAAAGTCGGGGTCTGCGTGGTTCTCCAGATAATGGTGAACGTCGGACATGCCCACTTCCTCATCGCAGCCCAGCAGCGCACGGAAGGTATAGCGCGGCACAATGCCGTGCTTGAGCAGGTAGGCGCCGGCATAGAGCGACAACACCGCCGGACCCTTGTCATCGATCACGCCACGGCCGAGCAGCCAGCCCTCGCGGCGCTCCATCGCAAACGGGTCGGTGTTCCAACCGGGGCCAGCGGGTACCACGTCCACATGGCAGATGGTCGCGAGCTGCTTATCGCCGCGGCCCGGAATATCGGCGATTCCCACAAAGCCCTCGTCGTCGCTCGTCAGGTAGCCGAGCTTTTGCGCGATGCCGAGCGCGCAATCGAGTGCGTCACGGACCGGGCGGCCAAACGGCGCGCCGGGCTCCGCATCAGCAGAAACTGCCACGGACGGATAACTCACCAGCTGCTCGATATCGGCGACGACATCCTCCCAGACCTCGTCGACATACTCGGCAACGCTCTGCTCCACCTGATTCATGGACGACCTCCTTAGCAATGAGCGGCGAGCGTGCCCGCCCCTCACATCACGTCATTAGATAGCGAAAAGTTTAGCAAGCTCGGCCACCGAGTGCACCACCGCATCGGCACCCGCCGCCTCGTGCTCGCCCGGCGCCGCCGCGCCCGAATAGATGCCGATGCACGGCACGCCCATCGCGTGCGCGCCCTCCACATCGTTAAAGCGATCGCCGATCATCACGGCGTCGTCGGCCGTCGCGCCCAGGGCCGCCAGCGCATCGCGGACCGAATCCGCCTTGATCTCGCGTCCCTGCGGCGGATTCATGCCGACCACCGCCTCAAACTGAGAAAGCCCGAGCTCACGTACCATGTCGATGCACTTTGCCTCCATGCGCGACGTCGCCACGGCCATACGCTTGCCCTGGGCGACCAACCCATCCAGCAGCTCGGGGATCCCATCGAACACGGGGTACTCTTCCGGTCCCAGCTCATCAAAAAAGGCGCGGTACTCGTCGGCCACCACAAGCGACTCCTCGCGGGAAAAGCCGTAAAAGTCGTGAAAGCTCTTCCACAGGGGCGGCCCGATCATGCGGCGCAGATCACCCATCTGCGCCTCCGAAAACCCGCGCGCAGCCAGCGTCTTGCGCGTCGAGGTCATCACCGCCCGACCCGTATCGGCCACCGTGCCATCGAAATCGAACAGCACGACCGGCCGTTTGCCTATCTCCAACGCCCCCATCGGCATTCCTCTTCCCCAGTTGACGATTTCCACACCGACACTTCAAACTGTTGACTATTCAACAATTGAACCTAGTAATGTGGAACGACTCTACTATACTTGTCGCACTTTGCTCTCAGAAGGCGGCGCGCAAGCGCCCCAACGAAAGGTGCAATTATGTCTTTTGCCATCATAACCGACTCCACGTCGGACATCTCCCCCTCCCGCGCCCAAGAGCTCGGCATTTACGTGATTCCGCTGCATGTGATTATCGAAGGCGAGGACCTGCTCGACCAAGTGCAGATTACCGCCCAGGAGTACGTCGCCCGCATGGCCGGCTCCGAGCAGCTGCCGCACACCTCGCAGCCGAGCGCCGGCGAGTTCAAGGCACTCTTTGACCGCGTGCTCGCCGACGGCCACGACAGCGCCATCTTTATCTCGCTGTGCAGCGAGTGGTCCGCCTGCCATGCCAACGCCAGCCTGACGGCCGAAACGCACGAGCTCGACGTGCGCTGCATCGACTCGCGCACCGGCTCGGGCGCCGAGGGCCTGCTGGTGGAGTACGCGCTGGCCATGCGCAAGGACGGCCGCAGCCTGGACGAGACCGAGGCACAGATTCGCGCGATGCTGCCCGACGCCCACCTGCTGCTGATTCCCCGCACGCTCGAGAACCTCGTTAAGAACGGTCGCGCGCCCAAACTCGCCGGCCAGCTCACGCAGATGCTCAACATTCGCCTGGCCGTTTCGCCGGAGTGGAAATCGGGCGAGATCAAGGCCATCAAAAAGGGCCGCGGTGCCAAGCGCATCGTTGCCAACACCATGGCCGATTGCCTTGCATTTTTGGCCGAACATCCGGGCTCCAGCGTGCGCGTGCTCACGACCGGCGCCGCCGAGGAGCAGGAGCTCGTCAACCAAGCACTCGCAGGCCAGAACTACGTGGACGCCGGCACCGGCCCCATCGGCTGCACCATCGCCACCCATGTAGGCGTCGACGCCATCGCCATTAGCTACTGTCCCCGCTACCAGCCCATCCACTAGGGGCACCTTTACCACTTGCGGTGGAATAGGGACTGTTTTTGGCGTATGGCCACAAATCAATCCCTATTTCACCGCAACTTCTTTTGCTGAGCCATCCATATACGAGATATGCTGACGATCGGCGCATTCCCAGCTGTTTAGGGGAGCTTCGACTAGCCCCTAGCGGTACCCGGTGGGCAAAAAATGGCAAATATGAGTACTGTCATAAATTTAGTAACAGCAAAATTTCGCTGAAATTGCCCGCTCCCACCGATTTCAAGCTCCATAAAGCCCCGAATCGTCGTGTTTAGGGGGGGGTGAATATACTAAAACTCAGTCAATTGGTCTTAGATACTTCTCAAATGATATGAGACTAACCGAGCAACAGTACTCATATTTGCCATTTTTTGCCCACCGGGTCTGAATGAGGTCCGCTCTTTACGCCTCCGGCTACCCATATGACCGCAAACCCTGATTATCAAGGGCCGTCGCGCGCCTTGGCATCGACCGAAAGCCGCTCGCAGAATAATCCCTTGCCATTAGCAAACTTGAATCGAAATTACATATCCCAAAAAGCCGTAATGCCGTACCCTCGTCTCAACAACTCCAATACAAGGACGGCATTCAAATGGGCAACGCCATGCATCAATACGCCCTCTTTGGGACCGCACAATTTAAATACGATCAGACGATCACACATATATCGGACCAACACCGACAAATCGTCATTTGCAACAACGGTTCAGACGTACGCTACGCAACGCTAGAAGAGTGGGAAGAAGCTGGCGCTTTGTTCGATGAACGAGCACAAATCGAGGGCATCGTCACCAGCGCGAGCCCAGCACGCGATAAACTCGAGCTCTTTCGCAGTCTCTTTACCGGGCGCAAAGATGTTTACGCTCATGGATATCGCAGAAAGGACGGGGGCATTGGCTATACGCCTGCTTGTGCTAATGAGTGGGAGCCAGGAATTTGCCCCAAAGCAGCCCATCAAAGAGTTAAATGTGTAGAATGCAGCAATCGCGTCTTCCCGGAATTAAGCGATGCCGCAATCATTGCTCACTTTAAAGGCAACGATGACCGGTTCCGCGATGTCCTCGGGCAATATGTTCTCGATAGGAACTGCAACACGAAAGTTCTCGTCATCGATTTTGACAAAGCGGACTGGAAAGAGGCAACAAATGCCGTACGGCTTGTTGCAATACGACGGGGCATTAACGCCGCCGTTGAGCGCTCAAGGTCCGGCAACGGCGCCCACATCTGGTTTTTCTTCCTCGAGCCAATCAGCGCAAAGGCTGCCCGAGAGTTTGGAAGTTGCCTCATAACCGAAGCTGCGGCGCATAATAAGACAATCACGTTCGAGGCCTTTGATCGAATGCTACCCGCTCAGGCCACTATTCCCGATGGAGGCTTCGGAAACCTCATCGCACTCCCCTTTCAAGGCAAGGCGCAACGTGAAGGAAACAGTGTATTTGTAGACGAACAATTCAAGCCCTTTCCCGACCAATGGCTCTATCTATCACAAGTCCAGCTGATTCCGCGCTCGACGGTGCAAGATCTGATTGAGGCCCCTGGAAACAACCCACACGGACCAGCAACAACTACGGTGGCAAACAAGGGCAAACGGTATGCCCAAAGACCACGAAAGCGACTACCACTCACATCGCGGGACTTTCCCTCATCGCTGCCCGTTATTCAAGCCGATATGCTGTACATCCCCGAGAAGTCTCTGAGTCCAGCAGCTCAAATGGAAATCCGCGGACTTGCGACATTTGCCAATCCGGCATTCTATCGCGCGCAGTCCATGCATCAATCAGTATTCGGCAAACCGCGACTCATAGACCTTAGCGAACTGAGAGATGGTCATGTTGCAATTCCCCGGGGCTGCAAAACTCAACTTGAGCAGCTAGTTCAAGAGACCGGCGTTACCGCCCACTATTCAGACGAGCGCAAATCGGGCAATCCGATTGTTATGGCATTTAAAGGAGTCCTTCGCCCTGAGCAGCAAATCGCCGCTGATCAGATGCTCATATACGAAGACGGAATCATGTCCGCGCCGACAGGCTTCGGTAAAACAGTCGTCGGAGCTTATCTTATTGCATCCATTGGTCTTCCAACGCTCGTCATCGTTCCCAAAACCGCACTCATAACCCAATGGAAATCCCAGCTCGAGCGATTTATCGACATTACGGACAACAGGGAGCCCGTCCGAACCCCAAAAGGACGAATCAGCAAAAGGCAGCCTCCGGTCATCGGACAAATAGGAGGAGGCAAAATGGCCGTAAGCGGCCTCGTCGACATCGCTTCGTTCCAGTCGTTATCTGGCAAAGACCGTCAAACCGGAGAGCCGGTAGTTAAGGGCCTTGTTCGTAATTACGGCCTCATTATCTGCGACGAATGCCACCATGCCGCCGCACCACAGCTCGAGCTTATTCTCAAGTCCGCCCCGGCCAAATACGTATACGGCCTTTCTGCGACGCCCGAACGATCCGACGGCCTTACGCGGGCGCTCTCCATGCTCTGCGGCCCGCTCCGTTATGTTATCGATCCAAAAGCGCAAGCGATTCAGCAGGGCATCCAGCGCATCGTACGGCCTCGTTTTACTGGAATTCGACTACCCGCCTACGAGCCAGGTGCAAGCTTCAATCAGATTCTCGACCTGCTGTGCACGCATGCAGCTAGAAACGAATTGATTGTCAACGACGCTATTGAAGCTGCGTCAAACGGCCGGCATCCGCTCGTGCTGACTAAAAGGAAAAAGCATGCCGAGGAGCTGTTCGGGATGCTCAAAAACCAAGGACACGAACCCGTTCTCCTGACCGGGGAAATCGACGCCAAAGAAAGAAAAACGATACTGAGCAGTCTTCCCCGCTTCGAGCATGAACATCGAATCATCGTCGCCACCGAAAGCCTTTTGGGCGAGGGCTTCGATCTGTCCTACCTTGACACTCTACTCATTGCCACGCCGATATCGTGGGACGGCAGCATCACGCAGCAGGCGGGCAGGCTCCATAGAAGCCACGAGGGTAAGCGACGGGTTGAGATATTCGACTACGTTGATTTATCTATACCCATGCTCGCCCGCATGTACCAGAAGAGACTCAAGACCTACGCCAAGCTCGGGTACGAAGTCTACGTGACCGGAGGCAGCGAGCAGTCCGATCAAAACATTCTCATAGAACCGGCTAATGCCGTAGAGACTCTGGTTGAAGACATCGTTGGCGCCGCTAAGAGCATCTTCATTGCCGCGCCCTACGCATCCGCCGCCTGCCTCGCAAAGCTCGGCGATGCAATCAAAGGTGCCACTGCCCGAGGGATTGCTCTTGAGTTTTTCATTGCCTCGACTCCGCGCGAAGATGCAAGCGAGACTTTGGCAAAAATGAACGTCGAGCATGCCATTAGAGCAGAAGGACGTTTGTGTGCAGCGATAATTGACGAAGAAACTATCTGGTACGGAACGATCCCGCTACTAGCTTTCCCCAAGAAAGAAGACTGCAGCATCAGGTTCAAAAACAGCGAGATCGCAGCGGAGCTCTTAGACGAAATCAACCACAAGGGAAAGCCAGATGCCACGTCAACAGGCAGGACATCCCCACCACTTGCGGTGGAATAGGGACTGTTTTTTGGCTTATCAGCCGCAAATCAATCCCTATTCCACCGCAACTTAGAAATCGGCAATCAGCCCTGCGGGCCCCGGAACAGTTCCTCATGCGAGCCCATTCTGACCAGTCGGATCACAGGATTAGTCTTATGCGGCAAGTAGAGAACGGTCACATCGACCAAGCCATCGGATAGATGGAAATCGATGTGGCCGTTGTAATTGCCGCCCGGGTTTGAAAGCTCATGGGCGCCATATTCCGCGGGAAGCGAGCCGCGAGCTGCAAGCTCTGCGACTGCCGCCTTAAACTCGGTTTTTAGCTGCGGATGGATGCGCGTCGTCCGTTTGTAATCCGCCTTAAACTGAGCCTCGACTTTAATCTCAAACATCGCTAGTCCTCATCGAGGAACGATATAAGCTCATCAGCGTTATTGAATGACGGGCTGTCGTCTGGCAGAATCCCCAACTCATGAGCCTCGGCAATCACCATGGCGCGCCTCGTCGCCTCGTTGGGAACTTCGGGCCGACCCACAATCTCAAACGGAATCTTTCGCTGATTTACCAGCTGCCGAACAGCAAGGTTGAGATACGAATTGAGACTCAGGCCAACTGTATCCAAGAACTCAGTCGCCTGTTCCTTGAGCCCCTCTTCGATGCGAACCGTCGTAGGCTTAACCGTTGCAGTAGACATACGCGACCTCCTCGCTCTCGTCTTTTGCATCAGTATACCCAGTTTAGAAGGCAGACTGATGTTAAATAGCATCAGTCTGCCTTCTCATCACTACAACGACAGGCGCGCTCGCCCTACATCAGCCCGCTCAGGGCGATATCGACGGCCTCGTTGAGGTCGTCGGTAATGTGCACCAGCTCCGGATCGAGCGGGCTAATCATACCGGCGTCCATCACCGGGCCGTTGAGCCAGTCGAACAGGCCCTGCCAGTACTCGGTGCCCACCAAAACGAGCGGCATACGCTTGACCTTGTGCGTCTGCACCAGCGTGAGCACCTCGAACATCTCGTCGAGCGTGCCAAAGCCGCCGGGAAACACGATGGCGCCCGAGCTGTATTTGACGAACATGGTCTTGCGCACAAAGAAGTAACGAAAATCCATGCCGAGGTTCACGTATTTGTTGAGCCCGTGTTCGTGCGGAAGCTCGATACCCAAGCCGACCGACTTGCCGTTCACGCTCGCCGCTCCCCTGTTGGCCGCCTCCATGACGCCGGGGCCACCGCCGGTGATAACCGCCACGCCGCGTTGGGCGATTTTGCGACCGACCGTGCGAGCCGCCTTGTAGAGCGGATCTGTCTTGGGCGTGCGGGCACTGCCGAAGATGGTCACCGCAGGACCAAGCTCGGCAAGCGCGCCAAAGCCATCGACGAACTCTGCCTGAATGCGCAGCACGCGCCAGGGGTCGGTGTGCAACCAGTCGGTCGAGTCCTCGGGTGCCAGCAGGTTGGCGTAGGTGTTGTCCTTGGGAATCATGGGGCCGCGCATGACCACGGGACCGCGCCGGTACGTCTCGTCGTAAGCCGGCTCGCCCTCGACGTTCTCATTCTTAATCATGGGCACTCCTATCGAAAATAGAAACGGGCGGGGTCGACGCCATGCGTCAAACACCCGCCCGAACATCAACTATTCGGTATGGTACCCACGATGCATCAAGTGCTTGCAAGGCATCGGTCAGCGGTCGCGGCTCTTAGTAATCCACCGCCGCAGGACTGTTCATCCAGTCGCTCACAAACACGCCGTAGCGGCCCTCGATAATGGCCTGACGGGCACGCTGCATAAGGTTGAGCAGGTAGTAGATGTTGTGCATCGACAGCAGAATACCGCCGAGCATCTCCTTCTGCGTGACCATGTGACGGATGAGCGCACGGCTGTAGCCGCCCGTGCACACCGGGCAGGTGCAGGTGGGGTCGATAGGGCCGTCGTCGTGCGCAAAGCGCGCGTTGCGGAAGTTAAGGCGACCTTCACTGGAGAACGCCGTACCCATGCGGCCGGTGCGCGTCGGCAGCACGCAGTCGAACATGTCGATACCCACGCCCACGCCGCGCACAAGCGTGGTAGGGTTGCCGACGCCCATGAGGTAGCGCGGCTTGTGCTTAGGCATGTACTCGGAAACCAGCGGCGCCAGCGTCTCGAACATGGTCTCGTGGTCTTCGCCCACCGAATAGCCGCCGATGCCGTAACCCGGGAAGTCGCCGCACTCCTCCAGATGGCGCAGCGAGCGCAGGCGCAGGTCCAGGTGCATGCCGCCTTGGACGATGCCAAAGAGCGCCTGGTCATCGCGGGTATGCGCCTTATAGCAGCGCTCGGCCCACATACTCGACAGCTCAACGGCGCGCTCGACGTAGGCGCGCGTGGCGGGATAGCCCGGGCACTGGTCGAGCTGCATGCAGATATCGGAGCCGAGCTTCATGGCGATTTCCATGTTGTCCTCGGGCGTCCAGAACACGTGGCGGCCGTCGTAATCGTTGACGATAAAGCGCACGCCCTCGTCGGTGAGCTTGACGGCGTCGTTGTGGCTGAACACCTGGAAGCCGCCCGAGTCGGTAAGAATGGGGCCGTGCCAGTTCATAAACTTGTGCAGGCCGCCCAGCTCGGCAATGGTGTCCTCGCCGGGACGCATGGACAGGTGATAGGTGTTGGCAAGCACGATCTGGGCGCCGAGCTGTTTGACGGTCTCGGTAGGAATACCCTTGACGTTTGCCTTGGTGCCCACGGGCATAAAGATCGGCGTCTCGATATCGCCGTGCGGGGTGTGCAGTACGCCGGCACGCGCGTGCGTCGTCGGGTCCTCGGCGATCAGGTCGAATTTAAAAAGGCTCTGGTCCATAAACTGGAACTCCTTGGTTGCGGTTCATACGCAAACCATTATACGGGCAACCCGCAAGGAGCACCGACTCGACAGAAACTGGCGCAAAGGAAACCTGCCCACTTACACCAATGCATCAGGATAAAAATGATCCGTTTTCCTCCGTCCCCAACGGATCATTTCCGACTGCCACAGCAACGCCGATGCCTTGTCAACGACAGCGAAAACCCGCCAGAGCGAGCAAGGTGCCTTGAAACAAGGCGGCATTGATCTTTTGATCATGCCGCCGAAGTTGAAAGGCAGATTGCCGCTCTGGCGGGTTTGCAGCGTCGGCCCGTTACGGCGTTTGGTAAAACGCCGTAACTGTTAGGGGCGCTGACCCATGCCACCCTCGAGGGTGACGGTCTCACCGTTCATGTACTTAAAGTCGGGGCCGCAGAGCTGAACGACCACGCGGCCGATTTCCTTCTCGACGTCGCCGTAGTGGCCTGCCGGCGGCATGTGGACGTTGGCCTTAAACGCCTCGGGATAGGCATCCTGGAAGTTCTCGAGCGCAGCGGTCCAAGCAAGCGGGCACACGATGTTGACGTTGATGCCGTCCTTGCCCCACTCGTTGGCTGCAACGCGAGTCAGACCGCGGATGCCCTCCTTGGCAGCGGCATAGCTGCACTGGCCGTAGTTGCCAAACAGGCCGGCGCCCGAGGCAAAGTTGACCACGGAGCCCTTGGTCTCCTTCAGGTGCCGATAGGCCTTCTGCATGTACAGATAGGTGGCATACAGACCGGAATAAATGGCCAGGTTAAACTGATCCATGGTGTGGTCGGCGATGGTCACACCCGAGGCACTGGCCTGAGCGTTGTTGACGACGGCGTCGATGCGACCGAACTCCTCAATCGCCTTGTCGATAACGTTCTGCACGACGGCCTCGTTGTCCTGGCCGGCGGAGACATCGGCCTGAACAGGCAGAACCTTGACGCCGTACTCAGCCTCAAGAGACTCCTTGGCAGCCTCGAGCTTAGCAACGTTACGACCGGTGATAACGAGGTTCGCACCTTCCTTGGCAAAAGCGATATCGATGCCGTAGCCGATGGAGCCAGCAGAGCCGTCCTTAAGCGTGGCCTTGCCGCCGCCGGTGACGATCACGGTCTTACCAGTGAAAAGTCCCATACGAAGTCCTTTCAAAATCGCGACGGGCACGCCCGCCGACTGCGCGTATCCAACTTCACGCGCCAAAAGCTGAAATGCAACTTTAACGGGTTCAAGTGAAAAATAAAGACTGCAGCAGGCGAACGGCGCAACGTCATTCGGCGAAGGGAATGTCAAGCACAAACTGAATAAGAAGGCCGAATTTTTGTTATCCAAGCGAGCCATCGAACACGTTTTGAAACTTTGCTGCAGCGCGCGGGATGTCGGCGCGAGACTTTATCATAGGGTGACAAACAACGATGAGGAGCACATGCCTATGACAGACGAGCTGGACCCCCAGACTCAACAGCATATTGATGATTCAGCAGACGTCGCCGCAGATACTGACGCTGCGACCTGCAATGATACCGACGTCGACGACGCCACTCTGGATAACGGCGCTGCGACGGAAATCCCTGCGGCCGAAGATGCCGGCGAGCAAAACGACGATTCGGCCGCTCAGGACGACGCCCCCGAAAAGGACGCCGCCCCGCAAGAAGAAGGCCCCATCAAGGTGTCTTCGGAAGAAGAGCTCGATGCCGTCATGGACTCCATGATGGATGCCGTCAAAGCGATGAAAGACGCCGTGGCCGACGCTGATATCGACACCGAAGAAGAGGAGGCCGCCGAGGCCGCCTCGACCTTCGTGCCCGGCGAGACCCCCGTTGCCGACCAAGGCAGCACCATGCCCTCGTTCCTGCAGCTCGAGCATCCCACCATTGGCGCCGATGCAGTTGATCCGCACGCTGCCGGCTTTTCCGTAGTCGAGGGCGGCACCGGCAGCATCGCCACGTCACAGGCGCCCGATGTGGGCACGGAAAACGCCGCTCACCCGACCGCCCCGCACACCCCCGCAGCCAGCCGCGATCTGGGAGGCGCCGTCTCAAACACCGCCAGCGCCGTGGGCGCCTTTATCGCGCAGGGAGCCTCGGCCATGCGCGAGATGAATGCCGCAAAGAAGGCACTCGCGGACGCCCGCGCCCACCTGGCCGAACTTGAGCAGCGCATTGCCGACCAAGGCGAGGAGCTCGAGACGCGCCAGGACATCGCAGGCCGCTACGACCAAATCGTCGCCGAGCAGCGCCAGACTATCGACACGGCACAAAAGACCACCGCGGCTGCACAAATCGGCCGCGATACCCATGCTGCCAAGGCAGCAGGGCTCAAGGCACAGCTCGAACAAATAAAAGAAGAGGACGATGCCACCGAGCGGCGTCTCAAAGCCGCACTCGACGCGGTGGAGGCGCGCGAAGCCAGCTCGCGCGAGACCGGTAACCGGCTCGTTCGACGCCTCGAGGATTCCAAGCGCATCCGCGACAAGGTGCAGGCCGAACGCGACGCCGGCGTTGCCGCCGCGCAGCAAGCCGTCGACGCCACGCGTGCTCAACTTGAAACGCTGCGCCACGAGTATGCCGAGCTGCAGCGCAATCCTTCGGCAAATCCCGCCAATTACACCGTGCGCACCAGCGAGCTTTCGATGCAGATCTCCGACACGGCCGATGCCCTGCGCAAAGCCGAGGAAGATGTCCCTCGCATCACCGCCGATCTTGAGCACTCGCTCGCAGCCGCCGAGCACGCCGTCGAGCAGGCGCAAGCCCCCATCGCCGACGCCAAGCGAGCCCATCAGGCCGTGACGGCCGAGGCCGATGCCGCGCGCGACGAGCTGCAGACCGCAAAAGCCGCCGCCGCAACGCGCCAGCGCGAACTGCGCGAGAAGATCGCCGCCGAGGACAAAGCGCGTCGAGAGCAAGAGCAGGCTATTGCCAATGCCCAGGCGGACGTCGCGCACGCACAGTCGATCATCGAGCAGGCGACCGAGGTGCATGACCATCCCGAGATTACCGAATCGCTCGCGGGCTCCCTGGCCCGCGATAAGGCCGAGCACGCCGAAACTGAGCGTGAAGTGGCTCAACTCGAAGCCGCCGAGGACGACGTGCGCGAGCGCACCCGCGACTCACGCATCAAATTCACCGGAGCCATCGTCTGCATTGTCGCCGCGATTCTGGTGATCGTCCTCATCTGGCTGTTCGCAAGCAAGTAAACCAGCCGCCAAAAAACGCTCAACGCAGTTGCGGTGAGATAGTTCCTGTTTAGCCATCAAAAAGGCCAATTCAAGAACTATCTCACCGCAACTTTTGATTGGCGTAAGGCAACCTATCCCTCTTGTAATAACTTCTTGACATAAGGAACGTCCCCAGGTGCCGGCACAAAAGGAACGTCCCCAAGTGCCACATTGACAGCCAAGGCAACGCCGGTGTTTTGGCACCGACAGCGAAAACCCGCCAGAGCGAGCAAGGTGCCTTGAAACAAGGCGGCATTGACCTTCTGGTCATGCCGCCGAAGT
>UQKU01000017.1 GCA_900541675.1 uncultured Collinsella sp.
GGTGTTGCGCCGCCAGGAGCGAAGGGGGGGTTCGAGGACGGCGTCCGAGCCGGTCTCCCCGTCGGATGCCCCCGCCGGCGAGCTCGTCAAACTCGTGCGCAACTTCCGCAGCCACGACGAGGTGCTGCGCTATGTGGCGCGCGTCTTTGACGGCGACACCGGTGGTTTGATGCAGGGGTTCTTGGATCTTGAACCGAGCGACAAACGCAAGGACATGCTCAAGGCAAAGGCTTCGCGCCGCCAGGCGCTGTTCGTTGCCGGCGGCAGTATGCAGGAGCGCACGCAGGCCAAGGCCCGTGCGATCGCCGAGCGATTCCATGCGCTTGCCGATGCCGGCCAGCCCCAGGGCGGCATGGTGCTGCTGCTGGGTCGCATGACCAATGCCGACGTCTACGCGCAGGCCTTCCGCGACCAAGGACTCGACTGCGTCATCGCAGGCGGCTCGGTCTTTGCCCAGGCGGCCGAGGTGCAGACGGTGCGTGCCCTGGTCTGCGCGCTCGCCAATCCGGCCGATACGGCCCAAGGCCTTATGCCGTTGCTGGCCTCGCCGATGTTTGCACTCGGCGCCCAGGAGTTCCTGGCGCTGGCGACCAAGCTCGACGAGCAGACGGGCGAGACGTCGCGCCGCAATATCGATGTGGGCATCATGAGCGATTCCGATGTGCCGGGTTTGCAGAACCTGCCGCTCGTGACGCGTGCCCGCGAGGTGCTGCGCTACGCGCTTCGTCGCGTGGGACGCGATTCGTTCGCCGCCATCGCGCGCGATGTGGTCAATGCCTCCGGCTGGTTCGTGCGTCTGGCGCAGCGCGGCCCCGAGGGCAAGGCCATTGCCGCCAACGTGCTCAAGGCGCTCGACGCCGTGGCCGAGGCAGAGGCCGAGCTCGGCAATTCTCCGCGCTCCATCGCGCTCGCCTTCGACCGCTTCTTGGCGGGCAAGGAGGCCCCGGGCGCCCTCAACGAGGAGGGCGACGGCGCGGTGCGCATCATGACCGTGCATGCGTCCAAGGGCCTGGAGTATCCGGTTGTAGCGGTTGCCGAGTGTTTTGGCGTGCGCAAATCGTCCGGTGCGGCACAGATGGGTCGCGTCGAGGGTGGGGCGCAAGTCGTGGCGCTGCCGGCTCGTTTCGATGGCGTTAAGCTTGCCGACGGGACCTTCGTGAAGGGCGATGACGTCAAAAAGCAGTTTGAACACGCGTTTAAGGGCAAGGGCACGTCGCTGTGGTTGCCGCCGGAGCTCATGGAGGACGTCTGCGCGACGGGCTCTCCCGCCGAGGCATTTGCCCGCCTGCGTAACGACGACCTGCAGCTTTCGCTCGAGGAGCGGGCTCGTCTGCTCTATGTCGCCATGACGCGAGCGCGCGAGTTGCTCATTCTGGCGATGGATGCCGGCGTGAGCCGCGGCAAGGTGATGGCGCCGACCTTCGATGTCGAGACGGATCTGACCTACGACGTGCTGCGCCGCATCCTGCCGACCGATAGTCTGGACATGCCGCAGCTCGATAGCGACCGTCTGGTGTTCGACAACTCCCAGCCGGGCGACTACGAGCTCATCTCGCTGGCGGACTTTACGTTTGGTGAGCAGGCGTTTGAGGCTAACGCTTCGCTGGATGCCGAGGGCAGGCTCGTTCGCGGCGATGTCGATGTCGCTGATAATGCTGCGCACTCAACTGTGCCCGGTCCTGCCGACCCCAAGCCCGATGCGTTTGAGCTCGTGTATCCCCAGGCAGTGGGCGTGCGCATGGGCATCTGTCCGTTCCCGGTGCGTGACTCGTATAGCTACTCGTCAATTGCCGTGGCGCTGCATGCCGAGTCCGAGGACCGTGCCGCCGAGGCGCTTGTTCCCATGGACGAGTCCGGCGATGATGCGGAGTCGGATGGCTCGGAGATGGCCGATGCGGACGTGGCTGCTGTCGAGCCCGCCGGCAACCCCATGGCGCTGGGCTCGGCCTTCCACGCCGCTTGCCAGTGGCTCATCGAGATGGGTGCCGATGCGCTGCCCGTTGAGCGTGCCGACGCCCTGGCTCGCTTGTGGCGCCTGACGCCGGAACAGCGCGAGCGCTTCGATGTCGCTCTGGATCGCTGGCTCAAGTCGTCGGTTCGTGCCGAGCTGCTCGCGTGGCCGTGCATCCGTGCCGAGGTGCCGTTCTTCTCGCTGGGCTGCGAGGACGAGGATATCGCCCGCTACGGCGCCTATGCCGAGGGCGCCATCGATGCCTTGGCAACCGACCCGGCGGATCCGTCGCGCGCACTGGTCATCGACTACAAGACGGGTGGCACGCCGGATGAGACGCCGGAGCAGCTGCTCGAGAAACACGCCTTGCAGGCGCGCGTTTACGCCGACGTTCTGCACAAGGCGGGCTTTGAGGTCGTGACCGTCAAGTTCGTTCGCGTGGAGCGGGCGAATCCAACCATCTTCGTCAATCCCGCCGAACCTCAAGTGGTCACCTACAACCTCTAGTCCTCAGATAACTTGCGGTGGAATACGGACTGTTTTGGTCAAAAAAGCCGCCAAACAGTCCGCATTTCACCGCAACTCAATAGGAGCCGTGTGGGTTTGGGCTAGGTTCGGGTGCCGTCCGCGCTGTGCGGTAGAATCGTAACCCTAAGATCACGAACCCGCATCGGAGCTCATCACATGGCATTCGTCCATCTGCACAACCACACTGTCTTCTCTATGCTCGACGGCGCAACCCGTATCCAGGATATGGTCAACCGTGCCGTTGAGCTGGGCATGCCCGCCGTGGCCATTACCGACCACGGCTACATGTATGGCGTGCCCGACCTGGCGCTAGCCTGCGACGCCGTCAACCACAACACGCCCGAGTACAAAACCTGGAGCCACGACAAGGCCTTCTTGGAAAAGGACCGCCGCGACGAGCTGGTGGAGCCCGATCCCGAGGAAAACCCGCGCGAGCATGCCCAGTATGTGAAGGACATGGCCATGTGGGACGAGAAGGGCAACATCGACGAGCTCAAGCCGCCCCTGGTCATCAAGCCCATCTTTGGCTGCGAGGTCTACTTTACGCCGGACGAGACCCTTGCCCGCGACCACAAGCCCGAGCTCTACCACATGATCCTTCTGGCCAAGGACCAGGAGGGCTACGTCAACCTGATGCAGACGGTCTCCGAGGCCGCCGTGCAGGGCTTTTACTACAAGCCGCGCGTGACGCTCGACAACCTGCGCCGCCACGCCAAGGGCATGATCTGCACCAGCGCCTGCATCGCGGGCATCATCCCCAAGTACATCGACCGCGGTGACATGGAGGGCGCCATCAAGTGGGCCGAGACCTTCCGCGACACCTTCGATCCCGGCGACTTTTATATCGAGATTCAGGAACACGGCATTACCACCGACAACGGCCTGACCGACGAGCAGATGGACCGCACGCTCATCGATATTGCCAAGCAAGTGGGCGTCAAGGTCATCGCCACCAACGACTTCCACTACCTGCGCCGCGAGGACGCGCCCGTGCAGGACGTCATCATGTGCATCGGCATGAACGCCAAGGTCGACGACCCCAACCGCATGCGCATGACCGGCTCGGAGTTTTACATGAAGACCGAGGAGGAGATGCGGGCGATGTTCCCGTATTGCCCCGAGGCCTGCGACAACACGCTCGAGATCGCCGACAAGTGCTACGTCGAGCTGGACTGGGACTCCATCATCCTGCCGCGCTTCCCACTGCTCGATCCCGGCGAGACGCACGAGAGCCAGTTCCGCCGCGAGTGCGAGAAGGGCCTGCGCCAGCACTATGGTGACGACTGGGCCACGCGCGAGATCGGTGGCGTCAACATCAAAGAGCGCTTTGAGTACGAATACAAGGTCATTTGCGACAAGGGCTTTGCCGCCTACTTTTTGATCGTCGCCGAGTACGTGCAATGGGCCAAGGACAACGGCATCGGCGTCGGCCCCGGCCGTGGCTCGGCCGCCGGCGCTATCGTCGCCTACGCCATGAACATCACCGCGTTCGACCCGCTCGAGAACGGCCTGATGTTCGAGAGGTTCCTGTCCCCGCAGCGTACCGAGATGCCCGATATCGATATGGACTTCGACGATGAGCGGCGCCTCGAGGTCGTGGAGCACGTTCGCCAGCTTTACGGCCCCGAGAAGGTCACCCACGTTATCACCTACTCGACCATCAAGGCCAAGCAGGCCATCAACGATGCCGCGCGCGTTCTGGACTACCCGGTCTACATGGGCCAGCGCCTGTCCAAGATGGTCTCGAGCGACCCCAAGGTCAAGCTCAAGCAGGTACTCGAAAAACAACCCGGCAAAGAGGATCTGTTTAACCCCGACTTTGCCGAGGCCTATAAAAAGGATGACGACGCCCGCCGCATCATCGACACGGCGCTCTCGATTGAGGGTCTCACCCGTGGCGAGGGCGTGCACGCGTGCGCCGTTCTGATCTGCCGCGACCCCGTCAACGAGCACGTGCCCACCAAGCTCGACACCAAGGGCGGCGTCGAGATTACCCAGTACGAGGGCCATACCGTTGCCGACATGGGCCTGCTCAAGATGGACTTCCTGGGCCTGCGCACGCTGACGGTTATCTCCAAGGCCAAGGCAAATATCAAGAAGAACTTCGGCATCGACATCAAAGAGGAAGAGATTCCCTTTGACGACCCCGAGATCTTTAAGCTCATGGGCTCCGGTCACACCGCCGGCGTCTTCCAGGTCGAGTCCGCCGGCATGACGGCCACGATCAAGAACATGAAGCCTACCGAGTACAAGCACGTCGTGGCATTGATCGCTCTATACCGCCCGGGCCCGCTGGGCGCCGGCATGGTCTCGTCTTACATCAACCGTATGAACGGCAAGGAGCCGGCCGTCTCCTACGACGACCGTCTGGACGACATCCTGGGCGAAACCTACGGCACCATGGTCTACCAGGAGCAGGTTATGCTCATCTCCGTCGAGATGTGCGGCTTCTCCAAGGGCGAATCGGACTCGCGTATCCGTAAACCCGTGGCTAAGAAGAAGATCAAGCTGCTCACGTCGACGGTGCTCCACTGGGAGGATGGCTCGGACGAGACCACCTACGACCACTGGATGAACGGCGCTATCAAGAACAACTACACGCGCGAGGTCGCCCAGAAGATTTGGGACGATGTTCTCGAGTTCGCATCTTACGCTTTTAACAAGTCGCACTCCGCCGGCTACGCCATCCTGGTTATGCAGACGGCGTGGCTCAAGGCGCACTATCCGCACGAGTACATGGCGGCCGTTCTGACGTCCTATACGGGCAAGACCGACAAGATCGTGCACTACGTCTCGGCGTGCCGTCACGACGGCATCCCCGTGCTGTCGCCAGATGTCAACGAGTCCGGTACCGAGTTCACGGCTACCAAGGAGGGCGTGCGCTTTGGTTTGGCCGGCATCCGCGGCGTGGGCACCGGCGTGGCGCAGGCGATTATCGCCGAGCGCGAGGCGGGCGGCCCGTTTAAGACGCTGCACGACTTTGTCGAGCGCGTGGACTCGAGCCAGGCCAATCGTCGCGTGATTGAATCGCTCATCAAGGCAGGCGCCTTCGACTCCACGGGGTATCCGCGCCGCCAGATGATGCACTTTGTGGATAAGAACAACCCCGAGAACATCATCGATGCCGCCGTGAAGCGCCAAAAGGATCGTGCGAGCGGCCAGACGTCCTTCTTCGACATGTTCGGCGATGTCGAGGGCTCGGGCTTTGAGGTGAGCGTGCCCGATCCGGATGGCCAGGAGTGGGACCGCCACCTTAAGCTGAGCCAGGAGAAGGAGGTTCTGGGCATCTATGTCTCGGACCACCCGCTGCGTCCGTTTGAGTATGCACTCAGCAAAGCGCGCGACTTCTCGTTCTCGCAGATCGACACCGGCTACGAGGTGCAAAACCCCACGGGCGGTACCATCAACCAGGAGATTCCCGAGGGCAAGGCACTGTGGTGGGCCGGCATGGTCTCGAGCGTGTCCAAGCGCGTGACCAAAAACGGCGACCCCATGGGCATTGTGCAGCTCGAGGACATGGAAGGCGAGGCCACGGTCGTGGTGTTCCCCAAGACCTACAAGGAGGCCGAGGGGTACCTGTACGGCGAGGTCGATCCCGAGACCGGTGCGCAGCTGTCCGATGCGTTTGTGCGCATTAAGGGCAAGCTCGAGCGCTCGGACCGCGGCGATCAGATCATCGCGCAGGAGATTGTGCCGCTGGAGCTTAATGAGGAGAACAACAAGCCCAAGGTGTTTGAGGTCATGGTGCCCAACAGCCGCTTTAGCCAGGGCAATATGG
Source organism: uncultured Collinsella sp. (assembly GCA_900541675.1). GTDB lineage: Bacteria > Actinomycetota > Coriobacteriia > Coriobacteriales > Coriobacteriaceae > Collinsella. The sequence goes on from UQKU01000017.1 coordinate 6,258, forward strand.
CGCGTCTTGCCACGGTGCTTACCGCCAACCCGGGCGGCGACCGCGTGGAGATCTTTATCGAGCAGGTGGACGGGCGCGTGCTGCGTGCCGAGGTACCGGCCAAGGTCAACGCACGCTCGATTCCGCTGCTGGCCGAGGCCAAGGCCATTGTGGGTAACCAGGGCCGCGTGACGGTGATCTAAGCTACCCCGGGTGAGATTGGAGGAAGTGATGGCGCAGGGGACGTTTGTGCAGGCGCTTCGCAAAGAGGCGGCGTTGAGCGGCACCTTTATGAAGGGGCGTTCGCTCATGCTCAACGGCGCCGTGCTGTCGATCGAGGACAGCGGCTCGCGCTTCTCCAAAAACGTGACGGTTGAGGGCTCGGTGCGCGGCTCGCGCGGCGACCTGTACAAGACGCACGTGGCGCTCGACATGGACGAGCACGAGGTGATCGACTACGACTGCGATTGTCCCGCCGCCTATCGTTACCCCGGTATGTGTAAGCACGCTATTGCCACGGCGCTGGCGTATTTGGATGCCAGCGGCGCCGAGCCCGTCGAAGGTTTGCGCACGCCGGTTCGCACGTTTACGGCGCAGCCGAAACAGCCCGCGCGTGCCGCGTCCGCCGCGCCGGCCGTCAACCCCAACTTTCCCTTCCCGGCGCCCGTCCCCACGAGCCCGAGCCTTGTGGCGGCGCTTTCCGATCTTTCGGACGCGCGCATGGATGAGCTGGCGAGCATGCGCCGCAAGCTTGCCGGTGCCGTTGATCCCGACGCCCCCAAAGCGGCGTTGGAGCCCTCGTTGGTGCCGTACTACAATCCGCTGTTCGCTGACCGCTTTAGCTGGGCGCTCGAGTTCCGCATTCGCTGTGGATCGGTCTCCTACGTGGTCAAGGACATCGACGGCATGGCCGATGCCTACGTGCGCGGCGGCACGTTCTCCTATGGCAAGAAGCTCACGTTTGTCCATTCACCTGAGGCCTTTGACGAAACATCGGCAAAGCTGCTCAACCTTGTTGCGACGACAGTTGCCTATCTCGATGACATCACAAGCTCGCGTTCGGCGTCGTACGACTTTGCCCGCAGTGGTTTTGTTGCCGAGCGTCAGTTGCCGCTGTCCGAGCATAGCATCGTATATGTGCTGGACCTGCTGCGCGGCCAGACCATCTCCTTTGAGCCCGCCTGGTCGCGGGGGATGACGACGCATCGCACCTACGACGTGGCGGTTGAGCTGTCTCCGCAAGGGGAGGACGAGGCATCCGCTAAGCGCCCACCGCTGCTTGCCGCCAAAATCGCGCCGGCGGCTGGTGGTAGCTATGACCTGCGCCTGCCCGCCGATATGTACTGCTTTGCGTCGGGCGATGCCGCCTACTTGGTTGACACGCGCCGCGCGCGCCGTACCGACGCTGCATTTGCTCAGCATGCCGCACCTTTTTTGTCGCGCTTGCTGCCGTGCCGCACGCCCGCCCATATTGCCGCCGAGCAGGTGGGTGAGTTCTGCCGTATGGCGCTGCCCATTTTGCGCGACTACACCGACCTCACCGCGCCCGCCGCGCTCGATACCGTGGCACCCGAGCCGAGCTTTGCTATGGCGATCGGTGTCGACGATGGGCTCGTGACCTGCAAAATTACGGTTACCTACGGCGATTGGTCGGCGGATCTCTTTAGCCTGGGCGCTCCGGGCAGCCCCTTCGAAGAGCAGCGCCCCGGTGTGCCGCCCCGCGACGAGGTGGCGGAGTTTCGCGTTATGGATACGGCGGCCCTGTACTTCGATTTCTACGAGCGCGGTCTGGCGTTTGAGGAGCGCGATGACGCCCGCTTGTTCTGCCTGCTGACCGAGGGCCTGTCTGCCCTGTCCGAACTGGGTGAGATCATGCTCAGCGACCGTCTGCGCCAGATCTCGGTCCGCCCCGCGCCCAAGCTCTCGGTTCGTGCGACCGTTAAGAGCAATCTGCTCGATGTCGAGCTGGGCGCGAGCGGGCTTTCGGCCGCGGACCTTGCCGTCTATCTCGATTCGTACAAGCGCCATCAAACGTTTGCGCGCCTTACGTCCGGCGACATCATTCGCCTGGACGAGGGGGCGCGCGCCGCGTTTGGCCTTGCCGAGGACCTGGGTGTCGATGCCGTCGACCTGCTCGACGGCGTGTCGCTTCCCGCGTCGAGCACCCTGTTCGTCGACAGCATGCTCGCACGCACGCCGGCGCTCGAGGCCGATCGCGACGCTGCGTTCCGCCGTACCGTCGAGCGCCTGGACACGCTCGGCAAGATGGACTTTACGGTGCCGGCATCGCTCAAGGCAACGATGCGCGGCTACCAGGTCGACGGATACCAGTGGCTCGGCTCGCTCGAACACCTGGGCCTTGGCGGCATCTTGGCCGACGACATGGGCCTGGGCAAAACGCTCCAGATGATTGCGCATATTCTGGCGCGCGTGGAGGCGGGGGACACCAAGCCCACGCTCGTGGTATGCCCGGCCTCACTCGTGTACAACTGGACTGCCGAGCTGGAGCGCTTTGCCCCGTCGCTCGATGTGTGCGCCATTGTGGGCGCCAAGGCTCAACGCCGCGTGCAGATCGCCGGCGTGGCCGAGCATAGCGTGGTCGTGACGTCGTATGACCTTATGCGGCGCGATATCGACGAGTACGTCGAGCGGGATTTTGCCCGCGTGGTGCTCGATGAGGCACAGTACATTAAAAATCCGCTCACGCAGGTGGCGCGCGCCGCCAAGCGCCTGCCTGCCGGCGTGCGCTTTGCCCTGACGGGCACGCCCATCGAAAACCGCCTGTCCGAGCTCTGGAGCATCTTCGACTTTTTGATGCCGGGCCTTTTGGGGACGCGCGAGTCGTTTGCCAAGCGCTTTGAGAGCCCCGTCGAGCATGCCGAGGGCGATAGCGCCGCTCGCCTGCAGGCGCTCGTGTCGCCGTTTGTGCTGCGCCGTGTTAAGGAAGACGTGGTGGCCGACCTGCCCGAGAAGATCGAAGACACCGTCATGGCGCAGCTTACCGGCGAGCAGCGCAAGCTCTACCTGGCCAACCAGGACCGCATCGCCCAGCAGGTGCAGCACCGCGAGGCTGGGGAGTTTAAGAAGGACAAACTCAAGGTGCTCGCCGAGCTCACCAAGCTGCGCCAGATCTGCTGCGACCCGCGTCTACACTACGAGGATTACAAGGCGGGGAGCGCCAAGCTCGATACGTGCATGGAGCTCGTGCACGGCGCACTCGACGGCGGGCATCGCATCCTGTTGTTCAGCCAGTTTACGGGTATGCTCGATATCATCGGTAAGCGCTTGGCCAAGGAGGACATCGCCTTCCTTAAGCTCACGGGCGCTTCGTCTAAGGAGAGCCGCGCCAAGATGGTCGCGCAGTTCCAAGCGGGCGAGGTTCCGGTCTTTTTGATTTCGCTCAAGGCGGGCGGCGTGGGCCTTAACCTGACGGCGGCCGACGTGGTCATCCACTACGACCCGTGGTGGAACGTGGCGGCGCAGGACCAGGCGACCGATCGCGCGCACCGTATTGGCCAGCAACATACCGTGACCGTGTACAAGCTCATCGCCAAGGACACGATCGAGGAGCGCATTATGCAGATGCAGGAGTCCAAGCGCGACCTGGTCAACAGCGTGCTCGGCGGCGACGGCATCTCGTCGGCGCTGTTTACCCGCGAAGATGTTCTGGCGCTGCTGGGCGGCGACGGGCGCTAACCCGCTCGGGTGGGGCCGCCAGGGCGGATAGCGCACGCTGCCCCATCGTCCCCGCCCGTTATGTGTTCATTTGCAATGCCGTGGATGGTTTGTCTGCCTTTGGGCATAAGAACCATCAAGAACATTGGCACGTCAGCAAAGGAGAACATCATGGCGAAATTCTTTAAGGACCCCGACGGTAAGCTCATTGCCGCCTTTGGCAACGACGTTGCAACCCCTGCCGGTTGCACGGAACTGACCGCAAACACTGAGGACGCGGCGCACGAGAAGCACGTGCCTGTTGTCGAGACCGAGCGCGACGGTCACGTGATTCGCGCACGCGTTGGCTCGGTCGAGCACCCCAGCCTGCCCGAGCACTATATTGAGTGGATCGCCCTTGAGGCCGAGGGCCGCTTAGAGGTCCATTACCTTGAGCCCGGCATGAAGCCCGCGACGTTTTTTGCCGGCGGTTCCAAGACCGGTACCGTCTATGCCTACTGCAACCTGCACGGGCTGTGGTCCGCGACGTTCTAGGAGCGCGCCCCCGCTCGGGGTATCATAGCTAGCATATGCACATGCGAGCGCCGACTGCATCATGCGGCCGGCGCTTTTACTACGATTTCGATGGTTTACGACGGAAAGGGCTGAGCCATGAAGCTCGCGCTTGCACAGATCGATATGCGCCTGGGTGATATTGAGGGCATTTGCGGCCGCATCGAGGACCAGGCTCGTCTGGCCCACGAGCGCGGGGCGCGCGTGCTGTGCGTTCCGGCTCCGCTCTTTATGGGCGCCATGCCCGGTGGCCTGGTGGGCGCTGCCGACTTTGAGCACGACATGCTTGCCGGCTTGACTGGTGTCGCCGAGCGCATCCAGGAGCTTGACATGATCTGCATCGTGCCCGCGGCGGTTTCGTTTGAGGGCCAGCCGCTACTCGACTACATGATGCTCAAGGACGGTCATGTGGTGCCGGCGCGTTCGAGCATTGCCCTGCAGCGTGGCGAGAACAACGACACGCGTTGGGCGCCGCCGGTGTTCGACGTGGACGGCGTGCGCATCGCCGTGATTTTTGACTTGGACCGCGAACTCGAGATGTTGCCGACCGGTGTTGACCTCATTGCGTATTTCCAATTCAATGCGTTTGACATGACCGACCGCGAGACTGCTGCCATTGCCGCCGTTCGCAGCGGCGCCTACCGCAAGATCGCATCCAAGCGCAGCGTGTGGTTTGCCTGCATGGCGCCGGTCGGTGCCTATGACGAGTCGGTGTATACCGGCGGTTCGTTTGTGCTCGACGACTGCGGTCGCGTGGTGGCCCAGGCGCCGTGTTTTGAGGAGAGCCTGCTGGTTCAGGAGATTCAGCGCGGCGTGATGCTCGATGCCCTGGAAGATCACGAACTGCCCGAGTTCCGTTCCGAGGAGTGGCTGTGGCAGGCGCTGGTGCTTGCCGTGCGCGACAACGCCCGGGCCCACGGTGCGTCGCGCGCCGTGGTGGCACTCGAGGGCGACTTGCCGTCGTCCCTGCTGGCGGCGCTGGCCGTCGACGCTCTGGGCCCACGTAATGTGATTGGCCTGGTGCTGGGGCGCAACCGCATCTTTACGCCGGCGCAGGAGGAGGCCGAGGCTGCTCGCTGTGCCGCCGTTCGCGCCATTGCCGAGCACCTGCATATTCGCACGGTTGAGCGCGATGCGCCGGATGCCGCGCGCGTGCTCGACCGCGATGTGTCGGCGGGCGACGCCGAGCGCCTGCGCTCTCGCACGCTGGGCCTCATGCTGGAGGATACGGCGCTCGAGCTGGGTGCGATGGCGTTGAGTCCGCTGTCCAAAACCGAGTACGCGCTGGCGGCGCCGGCGCTTTGCGGCGGCTACCAGGGCGATTACGCGCCCTTTGGCGATGTGTACCTGTCGACGCTTGAGTTTGTGGCGCGTGTGCGCAACCGCGCGTCTGCCGTGGTGCCCCAAGAGCTTGTGACGCTCAACGCGGTGGAAGATTGTATGGAGCGCGTGCTGGCGCAGGCGCTCTCGACGCTCGACGGTCCGGTCGATATGCTCGACCGCGCGGCACAGCTGCTCGGCGGGGTCGAGCCGGGTGAGATCGATGGCGCGCTTGAGGCGCACGTGGACCGCAATCGATCTTTCGACGACATCCCGATGGCCGCTGGCAAGCCTGAGGCCTGCTCGCTGCTGCTGATGCTCGTTCGACAGGGTGAGGCTGCCCGCCGCATGTTGCCGACGGCGCCGATCGTTTCGTCCCGTTCGTTTGCCGAGCGCGCTTGGCCGTACATGCTTGCGTGGTCCGATCTGGGGCTCAACGGCAAGGAGCGCATGACGGTTGATTCGCTGGCACGCGCTGAGGTGCGACGCTTTGCCGACGACGATACGAGTGACCGTATGCGCGGCGAGATGATGGGCTTATTAGGCGAGCTGTTGGGTATTTCGCCCGAGCAGATGGAAGAGCTGCGCTCCGAGGACGGTCAGCGTCGTCTGCATGAGGGCATGAAGCGGTTTGAGGGCGAGGTCCAGGACGCCATCGAAAAAATGATGGGCGGCCAGGGCGGACCGCAGAGTGGGCCCCAGGGAGGTCCGATGCCGCATCCGCCGGTTGATCCCCGACAGTTTCCGTTCTTCAGCCAAAACTAACTATGGGATGGGATTCGCTTCCAACCCCGATACTTCAACTAAGCTTCTTGGCCCCGTTGTGTTATTCTAGAACAGACGTTCGTGAATGATGCGCGGGGCCTTGCCTTGCGCTGTGCTTGTGGCGAGGGGAGGTCGGCTTGGTTATCTTGGGTATCGACCCCGGTTTGGCCCATACGGGCTGGGGGATTATCGAGGAACGACGTGGCGAGGTTCGTTGCCGTGCCTACGGTTGTATCGAGACCAGCGCGGGCAGCCCGCTCGCGGTGCGCCTGTCGCATATCGCCCACGACCTCAAGGGCGTCGTCGAACGCTACCGTCCCGATACCGCGGCTATCGAGAGCATCTACTTTGGCGCTAACGTCCGCTCGGCCATCCCCACGGCGCATGCCCGCGGTGCCGCGCTCGTGGCGCTTTCGGAATGCGCGCTCGAGATTGGCGAATACACGCCCATGCAGATTAAGCAGGCCGTGGTGGGCACGGGTGCCGCAGACAAGCGGCAGGTTGCCTACATGGTGCGCACGCTCACGCAGCTCGATCACGACCCTCACCCAGACCATGCCGCCGATGCCCTAGCTTGCGCCATCTGTCACGTTAACCTAAGCCGCACCCGGGCGCTTACCGGCGGCGAGTTCTATCAACAGAGAGGAACCGGATACTGATGATCTCCCAGCTCCATGGAACGCTTATCGAGGCCACGATGAGCTCGGCCGTCGTCGATGTGTCGGGCGTGGGCTTTGAGCTCGGTATTTCGGGCAGCACTGCCGCCACGCTGCCTACGCCCGGCGGTGAGGTTCGCCTCTATACCCGCATGCAGGTGCGCGAGGACGCCATGACGCTTTTTGGCTTTGCTTCCAAGGACGAGCGCACGATGTTCGATCGGCTCGTTTCTGTCTCGGGCGTCGGTCCACGCCTGGCGCTTGCCGTGCTTTCCACCTATACCGTGGGACAGCTGTATTCCCTGGTAATGGCCGAGGATGACAAGGGCATGGCCAAGGTGCCCGGTGTGGGCAAAAAGACCGCCCAACGCCTCATCTTGGAGCTCAAGAGTACCTTTGCCAAGGACAAGGGCTTTGTTCCGGTCGACGTAATTCCCGGTCAGGTTGCGATGCCGGTTCCCGCCGCCGCTCCCTCGGCGATCGATGACGCCCGCGCGGCGCTCCTTTCCATGGGCTTTAGCCCTCAGGAGACCGAGGTTGCCCTGAGCGGGTATGATGGGCAGGATATGCGTGTCGAGGATCTGCTCGGCGCGGCGCTTAAGCGACTCGGAATGGATGCGTGATGTGGGAAGCCGATGACTCTCAGGACCTGTGGGCGACGCCCGGCAACTCGCCGGCGGCATCCATGGCGCACGGTGAGCGCATGGTGGGCTCGGAGCTGACGCCCGAAGACCTCGATGTCGACCGTACCCTGCGTCCCCAGCGCCTGGACGACTACTGCGGTCAGGAGCATATCAAGCAGAGCCTTCGCGTGCTGATCGAGGCGGCGCAGAGCCGTGGCGAGACGCTCGACCACGTGATCTTCTCGGGTCCTCCGGGCCTGGGCAAGACCACGCTGGCTACCGTTATCGCCAACGAGCTGGGCGCTCAGATCAAGACGACGAGTGGCCCGGCCATTGCGCGTACCGGCGACCTCGCGGCTATCCTGACTAACTTGCAGCCGGGTGACGTACTGTTTATCGACGAGATCCACCGACTCAACCGTTCGGTCGAGGAAGTTCTGTATCCCGCGATGGAGGACTTTGCGCTCGATATCGTTATCGGTAAGGGTCCGGCGGCGCGCTCGATTCGCCTGGATATCCCTAAGTTCACGCTGGTGGCGGCAACGACTCGCTCGGGTATGCTCACGGGCCCGCTGCGCGACCGCTTTGGCATTTCGTATCGCCTGGATTACTACACGGTCGAGGAGCTTGCCCAGATCGTGACCCGCTCGGCGACCATCTTGGGCGTGACGATAGACCATCCGAGTGCGCTCGAGATCGGCTCGCGTTCGCGTGGCACGCCGCGCCTGGCCAACCGTCTGCTCAAACGCGTGCGCGACTATGCGCAGGTGCGCGGCAACGGTCCTATTGAGCTTGATATTTGCCGTCAGGCACTCGAGTTCTTCGAGATTGATGAGCTTGGTCTGGACTGGATGGATATTCGCATCTTGGAGACGCTCGCCAAGACGTTCTCCGGCCGTGCCGTGGGCCTGACGACCCTTGCCAGCGCGGTGGGCGAGGACCCGGGTACGCTCGAGGATGTCTATGAGCCCTATCTGCTGCAGTGCGGCTTGATGATTCGCACGCCCCGGGGCCGTCAGGCAACGCTTCGCACCTTTGAGCATTTGGGTATCGAGCCAGCCGTTTAGAGTCGGGTTTGTTTTGGCTAGTCTGTAGGCTATCGCTGAGCATTGGATAAACATATCGCCATTCATCGGTTACGGGTGTTTTACTATTGCGCGCCCGTGCTATGCTGAATTGGTCTTTTTCTCATCCGGTAACGAAAGGACCGCCCATGCCTACTGACATCGAAATCGCACGTTCCGTCACGCCGCTGCCCATTACCGAGGTGGCTAAGAACGCCGGCGTCGACGTAAAGCACCTGATTCCGTACGGCTTCGACAAGGCTAAGGTCGACTATTCGCTGCTCAACGAGCCGACCGATCACCAGGCCAAGCTCGTCCTCGTGACCGCCATCAACCCCACGCCCGCTGGCGAGGGCAAGACCACCACGACCATCGGTCTGGCCGATGGCCTGCGCCGTCGCGGTGTCAAGAGCGCTGTGGCCCTGCGCGAGCCCTCGCTCGGCCCCGTCTTTGGCGTCAAGGGCGGCGCCGCCGGCGGCGGTTGGGCCCAGGTCATCCCCATGGAAGACATCAACCTGCACTTTACCGGCGACTTCCACGCTATCGGTGCCGCCAATAACCTGCTGGCCGCCATGCTCGACAACCATATTCAGCAGGGCAACCAGCTCGGTATCGACGTCAAGCGCATCACCTGGAAGCGCGTCGTCGACATGAACGACCGCCAGCTGCGCCATGTTATCGACGGCATCGGCGGCAAGGCTCAGGGCGTGCCGCGCGAGGACGGCTTCGATATCACCGTTGCCTCCGAGGTCATGGCGATCCTGTGCTTATCCACGAGCATCAACGACCTCAAGGAGCGCCTGGGCGAGATTGTCGTCGGCTACAGCTATGCCGGCGAGCCCGTCCGCGCCCGCGACCTTAAGGCTCAGGGCGCCATGGCCGCGCTGCTTAAGGATGCGCTCAAGCCCAATTTGGTGCAGACGCTCGAGGGCACGCCCGCATTTGTCCACGGCGGTCCCTTCGCCAATATCGCCCACGGCTGCAACTCCATCATGGCCACGCGTATGGCCATGCGCTTTGGTGATGTCGCCATTACCGAGGCAGGCTTTGGCGCCGATCTGGGTGCCGAGAAGTTCCTCGACATCAAGTGTCGCATGACGGGCGTTCGTCCCAGCGCCGTCGTGATTGTCGCCACCGCCCGTGCGCTTAAGTACAACGGCGGTGTTGCCAAGGCCGACCTTAACGACGAGAACCTCGAGGCCCTCAAGGCCGGTATGCCCAACCTGCTGCGCCACGTCGACAACATTCAGAATGTCTACGGTCTGCCCTGCGTGGTCGCCATCAACCGCTTCCCGACGGACACTGAGGCCGAACTCGAGCTCATCGAGTCCGAGTGCCAGAAGCTCGGCGTTAACGTTAAGCTTTCCGAGGTCTGGGCCAAGGGCGGCGAGGGTGCGCTCGACCTGGCCGATGAGGTCATGCGCCTGATTGAGCAGCCGAGCGAGTTCAAGTTTGCCTACGAGGACGGCGCCGATGTTGCTGATGCCCTCGAGGCCGTCGCCACCAAGGTCTACCGCGCCGACGGCGTTGACTTTACGCCGGCTGCCAAGCGTCAGCTCGCCGAGCTGCGCGAGAACGGCTTTGGCAACCTGCCGGTGTGCGTCGCCAAGACCCAGTACAGCTTTAGCGACAACGCCAAGGCGCTGGGCGCCCCCGAGGGCTTCCGCATCACCGTGCGCGAGCTCAAGGTTTCCGCCGGTGCCCACTTTGTGGTCGCGCTGACTGGCAGCGTCCTGACCATGCCGGGCCTGCCCAAGGTCCCCGCGGCCGAGAACATCGACGTCGACAACGACGGCAACATCACCGGCCTGTTCTAAGCCTGCTGCTTATAGCCGCTTGCCCGCCCCGTCGTGCCCCAAGGCCCGGCGGGGCTTTTTGATCCTTAGGCACGCGCATGTCTTGTAGATACCGACGGCCTTTGCCCATCATAGGCTTTTGCGCGGGTAGAATGCATGGATAACTTGATGCTTACAGGCGACGGAAAGGAAACGTTGCATGGACCAGGACAAGACGACTGTGATGGGCGGATATGGCTCCGCACAGGCTGGCGGCAGCGCCGATGCGACCCGCGTTGTGTCGAACCCCGGCAATGCTGCCCCCGATGCGACGCAGGCGTCCGCCGAACCCACACGAGTTATGGGCTATAGCGATACACCGCGGGATCCGTTTGATTATGCACCGCAGGACCCGTATGGCAATGCAACGCCGGACCCGTATGGCAATGCGGCGGCAGGCGCTTATAATAACCTGCCGCAAAATCCCATTCCGCAGCCTCAGCAGACGACGTATATGCCGCGCACGGCACAGTCCCAGCCTCGTTATGAGTCGCGCGATCCGTATGCGCGCCAGCCTTATCGTGAGTACCCCAAGTCGATTCCGCAGTATGGTGAGGACGAGGAAGAGGCGCCGTCGCGTTCGTCGAGTGTGATCAAGAAGATCCTCATTGTGCTGGCGATCTTCTTTGCCCTCTCGATTGTGTTTGCCATCGTGTCGGGCATGCTCAACAAGCGGGGGAGCTCAACGGCCGATACCACTGCCGAGCAAACCGAGTCCGCCTCGTCTAGCACCGTCGATCTGAGCGATATCCCGGGGCAGTACTGGTCCAACGCCAAGAAGCTCCTCAAGTCGCGCGGCGCCGATCTTTCGAATGCTGTGATTCTGACTGACGACGGCTCGACGCCTGTTGTCGATGCCAACTGGGTCGTCACATCTGCCTACTACAACGCTGACGGCAACCTGGAGGTCCAGCTTACGCGCAAGGACGGCTCGTCGGGCAATGCGTCCGGCGATCAAGGCACCACGGACAGCTCGAGCTCCAACACGCTGGAGGACCTGAGCAATAAGGCGCAGGAATTGGGAGACAAGGCGCAAGAGCTGGGCGATACGGCACAAAACCTGGGCGATACCGCGCAGAACTTGGGAGACATGGCGACGGATGCCTGGAACGCCCTACAAAACGGCATTTCGGGCGCACAGGGAAACTAGCGGCCGAGCGGCTAGAGCCTTAGCGGTGCAAACAAAAACGGGACGCAGGATCGCGTGACCGGGCGCATAGGCGCGCTGGTCGGCGGTCCTGCGTCCCGTTTTGCTGTCGATTACAGCTGCTCTGCCGGACGCTCGGGCGAGCTAAAGCCGGAGTCAAACGTGACGACGCATGATGCATCGGGCCTGCGCTCGTGCACGATGCGCGTGACGAGCTCCAGCAGCTCCTCGTCGGATATGTCAAAGCCGTCGGGACGCACCAGGTCAAACGAAACAAAGCCGTCGTGCTCGTGCAAGTCGTGGACGGAAAGCGCGGGGTCGATCTGCGCTACGCCGCGCTTGACCCAGCCGCGCAAGTCATCGCCGGTTGTTGCAATGGGGTCGCAGTGCAACGTGATGGCGATGCCCATCTGGCGTTTGATATCGTGTTCGATGGTGTCCAGAATCTCGTGGTGCTCAAAGGCATCGCCCTCGCCGGGCATTTCCACGTGTGCACTGGCAAACTGGCGGCCGGGGCCGTAGTCGTGCACCATGAGGTCATGAGTGCCCAGGACCTGGGGGTACGACATGATCCTGTCGCGGATTTCCTGGACGAGTTTGGGGTCGGGCGCTTGTCCCAGCAGCGGGCTGATGGCGTCGCGCACCAGGCCCATGCCGCTGATGCAAATGAAGATGCCCACGCCCAGGCCCGCCCAGCCATCGAGGTCAAAGCCGGTCGTTTGCGAAATGAGCGCCGCCGCCAAGACCGAGCCCGAGGCGATGACATCGTTTTTGGAATCCTGCGCCGTGGCGATGAGCGTCTCCGAGTCGATGCGATTGCCCAGCGTGCGGTTGAACGCCGCCATCCAGAACTTGACGAGCATGGATGTAGCCAGTGCCGCAAGGGAAACGAGTGTGTAAGCGGTGGGGGAGGGCTTGATGATCTTGGTAACGGACTCGAGCACCAGGTTGATGCCGACGGCACAAACGAGGACGGCGACAACCAGACCGGCGAGGTATTCGTAGCGGCCGTGGCCATAGGGGTGGTCTTCGTCTGCCGGGCGGCTGGCAAGTCGGAATCCGAGCAGGCTCACGATGTTGCTCGACGCATCGGAGAGATTGTTGAAGGCGTCGGCGATGAGCGAGACGGAGCCGGCGAGTAGGCCCGCGATGCCCTTGGCCAGACACAGGGTAATGTTGAGGCCAATGCAAATGAGGCTTGCGGCAAAGCCCGCGTTGGTACGGCGAGTCGTATCGACCGGCTCGCCCTCGCTGCCGGGAACAAGCGTATGTACCAGCCGATTTACAAATAGCATGGCGATCGTCCTCACAATCATGGTTAAGGGGATAGTGTAGCTCGCATGGGCGCACCGTGCGCCGGTGCTCAGAAAATGCAGTAATGGTCTGCTGGAGCTAACGAGCGGCCCTTCTTGTCCGACCGGGTGCTCCATTTTGGGCCACATGGGTATGGGCATGTGCCTGCCTGCCCGACATACTTAATGTCGACAGCCCCTGCGCAAAGGAGGACGTTTCTATGGACGAGATGTTTGCCATTAAATGCCAAAACTGCGGCGGCCCTATGTACTCACACCAGGCTAAACGCAGCTTTGAGTGCGCCTATTGCGGCACGGTCGTTCCGTGGCAGGCCGATGCGGGGGAGCCCAAGAGCGCCCTGGGCATTCGCCATACGCCACTGACGGTTGTCGATGGACTGCTTAAGCTCACCCACGTGTCGCAGCTCGAGCGCCCGGAGGACCCGGACTGGTATTTCTTCAATTCGTACTGGCGCAACCAGTCGGTTCTGGAGCATCTGCTGTGGGAGGACCGCGGCACAGCGCAGGAGTTCCAAGAGGCCACGCACGTGAGCATTCCCTGCCCCTTCTGCGGCGCGTCCTTTGAGGGATCATCGACCCAGCGCGTGTTTGAGTGCCCGTCCTGCGGCAATAAAATCGGTGTAGCCGACCTGCTCAAGCCCGGTACGTTTAGTAAACGCTTGACCTTGGGCGTTGGTGCCGAGCATGTGCCTGAGCAGGGTATTCCCTGCGAAATCTCGCCGCAACAGGCGCGTGCCAACGCGCTGCAGCTGGTGCGCCAGTACCCCGACGCCTTTGCTGGGCACGACGTGGAAGACGCGATTCAAAATGACATGATGCTCTTCTACTTTCCCATGGCGCTCGCGGATTTGCGCATGATGGCGTCCTTCCCGGGCAGGGGCCTGAGCAAGGAGACCCTGGTGTACTACGAGGTGCTCGACTGGGCATACCCGCGGGCAAACTATCTGGATGTTCGCCTTATGGGCATTTTGGAGCCGTGGGACTTTGCCAAGGTCGGTCCGTTCGATCCCGCCATGCAGGAAGGCGACTTCCGCGTTGTCTCCGTCGATGCATCTACCAAGGACCAGGTGGTCATTGATAAGCTGGCGCTCGACGTTGCCGGCAATGATGCCGAGGCGGTGCTGGGGCTCAATAAAAAGAGCATCCGCACCTGGGCGCGCAAGGCTCGCAAGCATAAGGACGGCCTGGTGATGGTACCGGTCTACTTTGTCGATCGCCCAGCGACGGACAGCCGCGATGGCGAGCAGGTGCGCATTGCCGTAAACGGCCAGACGGGCCGCGCGGCCGCGGTGGTGTTTAGCGACAAGCGTGAGACGCATGTGGTGGCGCCGCTCAACCCGAGCCTGCATCTGTCCGGAGAAAGCACCGTGCACGCCACGCCCATCGAGGTCAAATACGTTAAATCGCCCTTCCTCTACCAGATCGTGCGCAAGGGAGGCGGCGAGCAACCGCGCCAGGTGGCAGCGGTTGCCGAGGGTTCCTACCGAGAAGAAAAGCCCAAACGCAAGGGCTTGCTCGCTGCGATCTTTGGGAAGTAGGGGAGTAGTGCCGGTCGGCGCTGCGATCCGATAGCTAGAGGAACGGGGCAGCTCGCAGGAGTGCGGACTGTCGTCTGATTGTTTGAGGGTGCCAGATGTAAATAATCGGTGGAGCGGCTGCAAAAGAGCCGTCTCGCTGGGTAAAATCAGGATGTGCCGCGGAACCCGCTCCTCAGCTAGTCACACTTCGGAAGCGCGGGCAACGCAGGTATTATCGTCTAAAGGGCCGGCTGCAACCGGCCCTTTTTATGACTCCCTTCGCTATCCGTTACTGCTTATATTCCCGCCAGATCGAGTAGAGGTTCCGGGCAATGCCGGTCACATACATCGAGAGGCGCAGGATTTCAAGAAACAAGTTCATAGGCTTCACCCCAATCGGAGATCGGAGCGTTGCCCGCAGGCGGATTCCGCGGCAGTCAAGATTTTACCTCACAGGCCGCGGTGGGAGACATCCTGCCCATTCCATGGTTTGGAACAGTGTCGATCTAACGGGCAATCAAACCCCTAGCACTCTTTGAATTGAGCAAGCATCTGCCCGAAGAAGCTGAGCCCGGATGGCTCATAAATGAGTGAGCCGCCATCTTCGGTTCGGTAGACCCCGCAGGGGAGGTAACGCCCGTCGGGGAGAACATAGAGGTTGGCTTCTTCCTTCAGTCCTGCTGGAAATAGCGGAATCCCGTTTTCGTCCACTTGGAACTCGTCTATATTTGCGATCTTTCTTTCCGTGGTGCCTCCTGGTCAGTTTCTATCGTAAGTGCGCCCTAAAACAAACACTGCTCTATCAGCTCTTTACCGCGCAAGGCGTCGGTCCACTCCTGCGGAATTGCGTCGATGCCGTATACCGTGCCGGCGAGGGCGCCGGCAACGGCTGCGGTGGTATCGGTGTCGTCGCCTAGGTTGACGGCGGCAAGCACGCAATCTTCGTAGCTGTTAGTGTTGACGAAGCACCAGGTGGCTGCCTTAAGCGTGTCGCGCACGAAGCCACCTGACTTGATCTCCTGCTCAGGCATGCCTTTCAGATGGAGTGCCCACGAGGGGAGCGCGTCGTTCATCACATTCCTCATCAGCTCAACAAATATGATGCATGCATCGGTTGATGTTCTGTGGGCGTGCGTGATTGCCGAGACCTCGCGGATCTCGTTGTCCGTCGCATCGGTGAACGCTAGGGGAGCGATGCGCATGAGCGATCCGTTGCCGTTGTCGCGCTCGCCGGAGCCTCCTTTGCCGGTGTGCAAAGCGCGGGCGGTCGTGCCGCCGTAATCGAAAACGCCGTCGATCGTATACTCGCCACGGGCAATCCAACTTACGAACTTGTCGCGCATGTCCGCGGTGTCGATGTGCCCAAGCTCCCTAATCGAGTCGCAGGTAGCAAGCGTCATGGACGTGTCATCGCTCCAGGTGCCGGCGGGCTGCCCATGCGTGCCGTAGCCGATCATGTCGGTGCATTCGAACGTGCCGCGGGGCCTGAACTCGTAGGGAACGCCCAGTGCGTCGCCGACGGCGAGCCCATAGATGCAGTCGCGCAGTGTTGTTTTCGGTCTGTCTGTCATGGAAAGCTCCTCTTATCCCAGGTGATGTGGAGCGCCATCGGTGGTGTCGGTCGCAACGTATTGCTATCCTTGTGCTTCGCCATTAGTCG
This sequence comes from uncultured Collinsella sp., assembly GCA_900541675.1. GTDB lineage: Bacteria > Actinomycetota > Coriobacteriia > Coriobacteriales > Coriobacteriaceae > Collinsella. The sequence goes on from UQKU01000017.1 coordinate 22,364, forward strand.
CTTCGTTGATGGCGCGGTACTCGGCACTCAGCTCGCGCGCCAGCTCTTCCTTACTTGGAAGATACGGCAGGTATTTGGCGGCAAACACTTGGTCGTTGTCTTCGGGCAGCGTGTACTCGACAATCGAATCGCTTTTGTCCGCGCAGAGTACGATGCCTATGGGCGGATTGTCGCCTTCGTTCATGAGCTCGCGCGTGTAGTAGTTCACATACATTTGCATCTGGCCCAAGTCCTGGTGCGCAAGATCGTCCGTCTTAAGGTCGATAAGCACGAAGCAGCGCATCAGATAGTTGTAAAACACAAGGTCAATATAGAAATGGCGCCCATCAAAGGTGATGCGCTTTTGGCGCGCCTCGAAAGCGAAGCCACGGCCAAGCTCCAGTAGGAACTTCTGAAGATGTGTGATGAGCGCCTGCTCTGGATCGCTCTCGCGAAACGCAGTATCGTCCGAGAAACCTAAAAACTCCAGTACATATGGGTCGCGGATGATATCCTCGGGGCGACGAGCCGGGGCGCTCTTCTGGATTTCTTGGGCGGCGGCCTCCTTGTCCTTGCTGGCAAGCAGGCGCTCGCGGAACATGGTGTTGATCTGGCGCTCGAGCTGACGCGTGCTCCAGCGAGAGTCAGCGCATTCGTTCATGTACCAGGCGCGAGCTTCGGGGTCGGGAATGCGCATCAGCCTGCGGTAATGAGTCCAGCTCAATTCGCTACGCAGTGCGTCGCGAATTGGAAACGCAAGAAAGAACTGACGCATATTGCGAAGGTTTGCGATGCCAAAGCCTCTTCCGAAATCCGCTGTAAGCCTTCTGGAGAGGCCCGCAATCAATGCCTCTCCATATGCTGCGCGCTCCTCTCCACCCTGTTCATCAACAATACTCTTGCCGATTTCCCAATATGCCTCAACCATCGCAAAGTTAACGGCGGTATAGGCCTTGTCGCGAGCGGCGTTGAGAATCGAGGAAACCTGCTTGTAAAAACCTTCGGGCACGATTGCCGATTCTCCACGGTTTACCAGTTCGCCCATCACTGTCGCCCCACTTTCCTCTTGTGGAATGCATCTTTATCGCATTTAGTTTAAAGCCTCGCGCGGACACGAATTGCTGTGCTGTCTGACATCTTCGCATGGGGCCTTGAGGTGGTTAAAATGTGGCCATAGAGACAGTTTTAACGAACCCCATGGGGGTGACGCGCATGGACAACAACACCTTGCTGTTCCAGGACAAAGGTTCGGGCGGGTTTAAAGACGTCAGGATCTACCCCAACCGCATCGAGGTGCTCAAGAAGGGCACTTTCGGCGGCAAGCATATCGAGATTGTCTACCTTAAGGACATCACGGGCGTTAACAGGATCAAGGGCCGCAATGTTTTTCTGCGCAACAGGTTGTTGACTGCCTGTGTCTTTTGCCTGAGCAGCCGCTCCCGGGCTCAGGAATTCGTCAACGTGCTCAATATGGTGATGTGACCGGGCGCTTTCGAACACAAAAAGCCGGGATGCAAGGAGTCACACCTTGCATCCCGGCTGAGCTAAAACGGCGCTGCTGCATGCCGTTGGAGCTTTAGCGCTTGATCTCGATATCGTCGAGCTTAACGTCCATGGCCTCGGTTTTTGCCTCGGCGATGTCATCGGCAAATTCCAGAGACTTCATCATGGTTTCGACGGCATCCTTGTGCTCCTCGACATTGTCGATGCGCACGTAGACGCTGCCGCCGCCTGCTTCGGTGAAGTACTCAGTCGTCACGCCGCCCGAGTGTGTATAGGAAGCGTTGCGCCAAGTCTTGCCGTTGTACTTGACGGGGTCATTCTCGGTCCACTCAAAGCTGGCATTCCACTTTGCCTCGTAGTCGAACAGCTCGTCGGCGTTCTTGTCAGGATCGAAGACGGGGATGAAGCGGTCGCTGGCGTGCTCGCTCTCGGTGAACTTAAACTGGGCCCTGTCGGCCGTGTCGCCGGCAACATCGGTGATCTCAACGCCCTCGGGGACCTCGACCTTAAACCAAATGAAGTCGGTCCTCATATCCACGGCCGGCTTTTCTGCTCCGCCGCCACCGCCACTGCCGGTAGCGCCGCCGCTTCCGCCACAGCCCACCAGGGCAACCGCGGCAAAGAGACTGATGCAGAGGGTGAGAATCGCAAAGGCCTTCTTTTTCATGGTCGTGTCCTCCTCGATCTGTAACCGCCCATGGATTACCTGCTTTTACTGTACGCGTTGACGGCTCGCTAGGGTGGGCCATGTGTCCCATTCTGAGGGCCGGATTTGCGCCGTTAAGTGGCAATATGTTCGGGCGCAAAAGAGGGGAGGGCCGATGTTGTCGGCCCTCCCCGGGGTTGGGTGCCCGTTGTTTTAATGGGGCGCGCGTACGTGGGCGTTGCCCCAACAGATTCCTTGTTTATAGATATGCCCCAGTTTGTGACGTCCGGAAGTCCCGAAAGGTGGGCCATGTGTCCCATGTTTGCGTTGGCATGGCCTATCGTGTGCCATAGAAATCCGCGATGGCCAGGTGTACTGACGCTAATGTGCTTATGGGCTAGACTTAGCATCATTACGTGTTTGATGCGGTTGGCCGGCGGTTGCCGCCCGACCGATCTATATGACTTGAAGGTGCATGCGTATGAGCCAAGAGATGATGGACAAGACCTGTCGCGGGTTTGCCGAGGCGCTGGCCGCGCGCGAGCCGGTTCCTGGCGGTGGCAGCGCGAGCGCCTTTGTGGGCGCGCTGGGCGCCTCGCTGTGTGGAATGGTTGCCCGCTACGGTGCGACCAATCCCGCGCTTGCTGATCGTGCGGATGACCTGACGCGCGCGTTTGCCCAGGCTGATGAGCTGGCGCAGGAACTAGTGGGTCTGGTTGCCGAGGATGTGCGCGCGTACGGCCAGGTGTCTGCGGCATACGGTATTCCTTGTGATGACCCGGCTCGACCCGTGGCGATTCAGGACGCGTTGCGCGTGGCGGCCATGCCACCGTATCGGATCATGGATGCCTGCGCCCGCGCGCTGGCGCTGCTCGAGGACATGGCCGACAAGGGTTCGCGCCAGTTGCTGTCCGACGTGGCATGCGGCGCCGTGTTCTGCCGCGCCGCCATGCAAGGCGCGAGCCTGACGCTCTTTGCCAACACCACATCTATGAAAGACCGGGCGCGCGCCGAGGAACTCGAGGCGGCGTGCGATGAACTACTAGATACGTGGCTGCCGCGCGCCGATGCACTGGCGCGCCGTGCTGCTGACGCCGCAAGGAAGAGGGGATAGCCATGGCCGAACTGCTCAAGGGTGCTCCCGTTGCCCGCGCTTTGACCGAGGAACTTGCCGCTCGTTGCGCCGCCCTGCGCGAACAGGGCATCGTGCCGACACTGGCCATCGTTCGTGTGGGCGAGCGCGAGGACGACCTGTCCTACGAGCGCGGCGCCCTCAAGCGCTGCGAGAAGATTGGCATTGAGGCTCGCCGCGTTTTGCTTCCCGCCGATGTTTCACAGGACGAGCTGTTGGCGGCTATTAAGGACATCGATGCCGACCCCGCTGTTCACGGCTGCCTGATGTTTCGTCCGTTGCCCGCTGGGCTTGACGAGGATGCAGTTGCCGCGGCACTCGAGCCCGCCAAGGATGTTGACTCCATGACGCCGGCCTCGCTGCTCACCACGCTTTCGGGGCGAGGCGAGGGCTTTGCTCCTTGCACGGCAGAAGCCGTGTTGGCGTTGCTGGACCATTACAGCGTTGAGCTGGATGGGGCCAAGGTCGCGGTCGTCGGTCGGTCGCTCGTGATTGGCCGTCCCGTTGCCGCCATGCTTACGGCTCGCAATGCCACGGTGACGATGTGCCATACGCATACGCGCGACTTGGCTGCCGAGTGCCGTGCGGCTGATATTGTGGTTGCGGCCGTTGGACGCGCACGCACGATTGGCGCGGATGCGGTTCGCGAGGGCCAGACGATCATCGATGTGGGCATTAACTGGGACGAGGCCGCTGGCAAGCTGGTCGGCGATGTCGATTTTGATGCTGCGGAACCGATCGTTGGCGCAATTACTCCCGTGCCGGGCGGCGTGGGGGCTGTAACGACGGCGATTCTCGCCAAGCACGTGATCGAGTCGGCGGAGCGCGCATCGAAATAGTCGTTTTTGACCACAGGGGTTGCCGGGGCGGCTGTTTCGCCCTTTTTGCGCCGAAGCGATACACTGGTACCGTTTGATTTCTTCGCTCAAGGAGGATGCGCATGCCGTGCACAACGATTTTGGTTGGTAAGAACGCGAGCGACGACGGGTCGACGCTGGTTGCCCGCAACGAGGACTCGTCCAACGGGGTGTTTGAGCCCAAGCGCATGCGTGTTGTGCACCCCGACGAGCAGCCGCGTGTCTACACGAGCGTCTTGAGCCACCTGACCGTTGAGCTGCCCGATAATCCCATGCGTTATACAAGCGTCCCCGACGTTGTCCCCGGTCATGGCATTTGGGCCGAGGCCGGCTTCAACGAGCTCAATGTTGGCATGTCCGCAACCGAGACGCTCACCACCAACGAGCGCGTCCGCGGCGCCGATCCGCTCGTGGACTACGTGCCCGCCAAGGGCAACGAGGGCGAGGACGGCTATGTTCCGGCGCAGCCCGGTGGTTTGGGCGAGGAGGATATGGTGACCCTGGTGCTGCCGTACGCCAAGTCCGCCCGCGACGGTGTGCGCATCCTGGGCGACCTGCTCGAGCGCTACGGCACCTACGAGAACAACGGCATCGCCTTTAGTGATGTTGACGAGATCTGGTGGCTCGAGACCATCGGCGGCCACCACTGGATCGCCAAGCGCGTGCCCGATGATGCCTACGTGACCATGCCCAACCAGCTGGGTATCGATAGCTTTGACCTGGACGACGCCGAGGGCGCCCAGGTCGACCACATGTGCTCCGCCGACCTGCGCTCCTGGATGGCCGAGTGGCATCTGGATCTGACGCTGGGCGTTAAGGGCGATGGTCCCGCTGCGGTCTTTAACCCGCGCGAGGCCTTTGGCTCGCACAGCGACAGCGACCACGTCTACAACACGCCACGCGCCTGGTACATGCAGCGCTGCCTCAACCCCAGCGATGTGTGGGACGGTCCCGACGCCGACTACACGCCCGAGAGCGACGACATCCCCTGGAGCCGCGTGCCCGAGCGCAAGGTGACCATCGAGGACATCAAGTACGTGCTTTCGAGCCACTACCAGGGCACAGAGTACGACTGCTACGGCAGCAAGGGCACGCCCGCCACGCGCGGCGCCTATCGTCCCATCGGCATCAACCGCAACAGCCAGCTTGCCGTGCTGCAGCTGCGCCCCTATGCGCAGCCGGCGTATCGCGCCGTGCAGTGGATGGCGTTTGGCTCCAACTCGTTTAACGCGCTCGTGCCGCTGTACGCCAATGTCGAGACCATGCCCGAGTACTATGCCGACACGCAGGCTCGCGTGACGTCCGAGAATTTCTATTGGGCAAATCGCCTGATCGGTGCCTTGGCCGATGTTCGCTTCCATGAGTGCGGTCGCGCGGTCGAGGATTATCAGGAGAAAGTTGGCGGCATGGGCCACAAGCAGATCCACGACGTCGATGCCGCCGTGGCCGCGCTGCCCGAGGCCGAGGCGCCCGCCGAGCTCGCCCGCGCCAACGAGGCCTTTGCCGAGCTCGTGCGCGTGGAGACCGATGCCCTGTTGGGCAAGGTGCTCTACACCACGAGCTGTGCCATGAAGAACTCCTTCGCGATGAATGACAACGTAAGGTAAAGACGGCCTTGCGGCGAACGAGCGGGACAAACGCCGTCAAAGGCTTCGCCCCGCTCGATTTCTATCTTGGCGATAAAACGATTTTGTGTCGTTCACCCAATCTTGGGTACAAGAACGCCAATGCAGTTGTTCATGATTGGAGCCAACCATGGTTATGAAATTCGATCAGCTTGTTAACGGTGCCATCAACGTGGGCTTCGGCGCCGCTGCCGTTGCCGTTGAGGGCGGCAAGAAGGTCCTTGACGACCTCAATACTAAGGGCGAGCAGGTCCGCAAGGACGCCGGCACCCCCGATATCGCCCGCAGCGTGTCCGATATGTTCGAGCAGGCCGGCGGCACCATTTCCGACCTGACCGAGCGCCTGGGCATGCAGGGCGAGACTGCGGCGCAGCGCGTGCTCGACGAGCTCATCCTGGCCCGCGTCCGCGTTATGACCGCCCCCGAGCGCACGGCCTTCCTGGCCCATGTGCGCGACATCGTCGACTCGGTCGAGGACAACGTGACTTCGGTGCCCGTCGAGTCCGTTGAGCCCGACGATGCAGAGGACACCGAAGAGGCCGAGTAGCAGCGCAGATGGCAGATTCCACCACTGATTACAACAATCTAGATCCCTTGGGTGACGAGACGGCGGTTGTCGATGAGGTTGAGGCCGCCGTCTCGGGCGCTCGCAAGAAGCCACGCGCTGTCGATATGGTCCCCGAGGAGCCCGACGCGATGGCGCCGGACGAGGAGTATCAGCTCACACCGGCAGGTCGTCGTGAGCGCATTGGGCAGATCGTTCGCCTGATCAAAAAGTACCGCGTATGGGATAACCTCACGCCGGTGCGTCTGCGTCGTCTGCTCGAAGAGCTCGGTCCCATGTTCGTCAAGATGGGGCAGATCCTGGCCAACCGGTCCGAGATTTTGCCGCAGCGGTTTTGCGACGAGCTGCGCCGCCTGCGCTCCGACGTAGACCCGGTGCCGTATGAGGTAGTGCTCCGCTGTCTGGAAGAGGAGTACGGCCAGCGCTTGGGGCAGATGTTCGACGCGATCGACCCCAACCCGCTCGGAAGCGCGTCGCTCGCGCAGGTACACCGTGCCCGCCTGGTGACGGGCGAGGACGTGGCCGTTAAGGTGCAGCGCCCCGGCGCGCAACAGGTTATGGCGCAGGACATCGACATCATTCGCTCGGTGGTGCGCATCGTTTCCAAGTTCGTCAACACCGATCAGTTTGTTGACCTGCACGGTGTGGTCGAAGAGCTGTGGACCTCATTTCGCGAGGAGACCAACTTTTTGGCCGAGGCCAAAAACCTCAACGATTTCTATGACTTCCACAAAAGCGTGCACGGCGTTTCGTGTCCCAAATCCTACCTGGACCTTTGCACCGAACACGTCGTGGTCATGGACTACATCGACGGCATCTCCATTGCCGATCCCGAGCGCCTGGTGGCCGAGGGCTATGACCTGGAAAAGATCGGCTCGGCGATCGTCGAGGACTATTCGACGCAGGTGCTCGACGACGGCTTTTTCCATGCCGACCCGCATGCGGGAAACATCATCCTCAAGGACGGCATTGTCTACTTTATTGACCTGGGCATGGTCGGGCGCATGTCGAGCCACGACCGCGGTATCGTCAAGGATATGATCTTTGCCGTGGCCGAGGGCGATGTGCCCAAGCTCAAGGATTCGCTCATGCGTTTTGCCGTGACGCGCGGTGATTCGGCCGAGCTCGATCATTCGGCCTTTTTGTCCGATTTGGACTTTATCGTAGCCGACTTTGCAGGACTCGATCTTAAGGACCTGGATATCGGCGAGTTTTTGACCTCGTTGCTAAACCTGGCGCGCAAAAACGACGTTGAGCTGCCGAGCGTGGTGACGATGTTCGCCCGCGGCATGGTGACGCTCGAGGGTCTGCTGACCGAGTACATGCCCAACGTCAACATGATCCAGATCATCCAAGCGCACATCAAAAACGAGAAGAGCGCCTATGCGCGCGTCCGCGAAATGGGGCGCGACTTTGCGGCGAGCAGCTATCGCGCGGCAAAAGGCTCGCTCGAGGCGGCCGAGTATCTGGGCTTGGCGTCGCGTATGCTCACGCGCGGCCAGCTTAAGGTGAACACGCAGATCATGAGCAGCGATAAGGCGCTGCGGCAGCTGGGTGGAATCATCGACCGCATGTCGATGGCAATTGTGATCGCCGGTCTGTTTATCGGTTCGTCGGTGGTGTACTACGCGCGCATCGAGCCGGTTGTGTTTGGTATCCCGGTGATTGGCTTTATGGGCTACGTGAGCGCGCTGGTGCTGGCGCTGATGCTGGGCCGCGAGATCTGGCGCAACAGCCACGGCGGCAAGCGGTAACGATTTCGCGGGATCAGAGGAAGACGGATCCTTTTGCTCGGCATTCCATCCTCACCCTTTTCTATCGCAAACCATAGCTTTTACCTTGGGCTTCGCCTGTGTGCGGGGCCCTTTTGCGTGATACCATACTGACAGTAATAATCGATGGCCTAGATGGTGGTGCGGAGACGCACGAATGCGTGGTTTTCCTGCGCGTTTGGGAGAATCGGGGTGCAAGTCCCCGGCTGTACCAGTAACCGTAATTCCTCTTGGCCCGGGATAGTCGCGTCGCAGATCGGACGGCGCGCCCGGGTCGGTAAGGTTAAGTCGGATCGCCTCCCATCTTGTACGCGGCCGCGGCGCATGCCGCCGGTACGCGTTGGGCTCTGGAGGGAAGGGGGACCCCGATGGGGGTACTCGAGCGCAATGTGCGCGATGACGTGGGGCAGCCGCTGGGCAATGCTCCAAGTTCAGACAATAGGAGACAAATGGATATGTTTGAGGACGAGTGCCAGCGCGCCTCGTGGCGTCGCCATGGAGCGATTGCCCGTGGCGTAGCCAAGCGCGGTCTGGTGGCGTTCCTGGCTTTTGCCATGGCTTTTGGCACCACGCCGGCGCAACTTTGGGCCGAGGGCGCCGAGGGCATTGCCGAGGCCGTGGCCCAGGCTGCGACGGGCGGCGAGGGCGCGGCGGCCTATGAGGGCACTGCTGCCGCCGATACCGGTGCGAACGATGCTGCCGTGGAGGACGGCACGGGTACCAGTGACGCTGCTGCCGGTCAGGGTACGACTTCGGGCGCCGCGAAGGGCGATGACGCCGCAGGTGATGCGGCTGATTCCGGCAGTTCCACCGCGATGCCTGCTGTCGCTTCGGAGCAGGGCGAGCCGAAGGCCGCTGCCGCTTCTGCCACGACGCTTTCCAGCGTGGCCAGGGTCTGCATCCAGGACACCAAGGATGAGAACTACTCGTATTCCACGAAGTCCGGCGCGCTCAATGCGGATGATACGCTCTGGGCCAATATGTACGATAAGGATGAGGACGACTACTACAGTTCGGCTTATTCCGTCTCCAATCCTGGCACCTGGACTTACACCTGGCTCGCCGGCACGACCAGGGCCAGCAGCAATGTCGCCGACTACACCGAGGTCGTAGGCCACGAGCAGTCGCTCACCGTCACCGCCGCGATGGAAGGCAAATACTTCATCTGCAAGGTGACCGCGGACGGTAAGGACTACTACGGTCCGTCCGTCTCTGATGGCTCGGGCATCAATGCCAACTTCATCCCCGGTCCCGTGTTGGGCGCCGGGCAGATGGAGCTTAGCAGCGTCAAGCTCAGTAGCGACACGCCGAGCATAGGCGATACCCTTACGGCGACTCCGTACAAGGATTGGTCGAGCCCCGCGGGCTCCGACGCCAAGGTTACCTACACGTGGTCCGCATCCACCTCGCAGTCCTCGGGCTTCACCAAGATCGAGGGCGCGACGGGCGCTTCCCTCACGGTAACCGATGACCTCGAGGGCAAGTACATTAAGGTCGAGGCCACTGCCGGCGTCAACACGGTGAGCAAGACCACTTCCAGCAAGGTCAAACAGGCCGGTGCGGTCGAGATTTCGGCCGTGTCCATCATCAACACCAAGGACAACACGAGTGTCTTTGCGGTGGGGGATACCGCTAAGGCCCGCGCCAAGGAGAAGGGCGGCGCGTACGGCGCATTCGTCGACGCGAGCAAGCTCAACTATCAGTGGCAGTGCTCTGACACCAAGAGTGGCACGTATACCGACATTGCGGGCGCCACGGGTGAGACCCTCGAGCTTACCGACGCTTTGGGCGGCAAGTACCTCAAGTGCAAGGTGTCTTCGAAGATCGGCTCTTCGAGCTTGACCAACTCGACGGGTGCTCTCGTTGCTGCCGCCGGTTCAATTAATGTCACGAGCGTGACTATGAGCCCGACTTCGGGCAAAGTCGAGGTTGGCTCCACGATTACGGCGACCGCCAAGGTGGGTTCCACCGACGTTACCACCGATTCGCATGTCACGTGGCAGTGGTATAAGGGCACCTCGAGATACGCGAGCTCGTGCAACACGCCTATCGAGGGCGAGACCGGCAGCACCTTGACGGCGACCGCCGCCCTTAAGGGCTACTACGTCGTGGCTAAGGCCAATGGCGGCTATGGCGAGCAGAAGCCGTACTATGCGGCGGGTCCTGTGTCCGTCGCTGGCCAAGTTGAGCTTTACGACGTACAGTTTGAGGGCTCTCCCGCCACCAATGGCGTGCACGTGGGCGATACGCTCAAGACCAAGGTACGCAAAAAGGACGGCTCGAACTACAGTTATATCGAACGTACCGACAATGTTACCTATCAGTGGCAGTATGCAAATACCAGCTCGAGCTACGACTCCGCTTACACCGATATCCCCGGTGCTACCAAGGCTACCTATACCGTTGACGCCGTCTATGCCGGCAAGTACCTGCGCGTGAATGTGACGAGCGAAAATACCGTTTTCAGCACGCAGAAGAAGAGCTCGTACGGTACGCAGTCCGTTGCCCCGCTCGGCCCCGTGACGCTCAAGGGTCAGTACAAGCTGGCGGGCATCGAACTTGCCGATAAGAACGTTACGCTGAGTGTGGGCTCAAAGATCACGCCGAGCGTGCAGGTTCCGGGCGGCTGGTCGGGCTCGACGAAGGACGTGCCCGACGATGCCGAGTTGACCATGGCGTGGTACGCCAAGGGCGAGGGCGATGCCGATTGGACCGAGCTCACCGACGGCATCGATACGACCGATGGCAGCCTGACCATTTCGGACGCGCTTGTTGGCAAGCGCATTAAAGTTACGGCGAGCGCTCTCGATAACACGGTTGAGTGGGTTTCTTCCGATAGCGTTACCGCGGCGGGGGAGTATAACCTGCTGCGCGTGACCACTACGCCGCAGATCAATAGCGATTCGATCCATCTCGTCTCGGGCGATAGCGTGAAGGCGACGGCGCAGGCTAAGCGCGCTGACGGCTCGACCACCAACGGTATCGACGTCACCGATCAAGCGACTGTTGTCTGGTACGCGGCTGACGACGCGAAGGCCTCTGCGGCCGACTGGACACTTCTGCCCGACATGTCGGGCGCCACGGCAACGGTTTCGGCTTCTGCCGCGGGCAAGTATCTGAAGGCTGTCGCCACGAGCGGCAGCTCGACGGTCGAGCTTGTCTCTGCCAATCCCGTGATCGCCGCAGGCTCTCTTGAGGCCGCAGTCCAAAAGCTCAACGATGCCAATAAACAGATCGCCGTTGATTACAGCGCTAAGGGCGGCAACGTCAATGACGCGCTGAAGGCGCAGCTTGCCGATCTGGGATTTACCGATATTGACGTCAAGGTCTCCGAGGGCGGCGTTGCCTTTAATGCAGAGGATGACAAAGCCACGGTCGGTATCTCCGACGCTCAGGATAAGACCAACGGCGATGTGACCTTCTTCTTCATTGACCCCAACGACTACACCGGTTACAACATCGACGGTCTGCGTAGCGCCGAGGTCGTGTTTGAGCTGTCGCGTGGCGACGAAACCGAATACTATCAGCCCAGCAAGACAGTGCAGGTTGCTTGGGACGAAGCCCGCGTTCAGCAGATGCTCGACGATGCTGCCGAGCAAATTGCCATAGGCTACGCTTCGGGCGATTCGGCCGAGTCCGTCACGTCGAATCTCACGCTTCCGTACCGCGCAGGCTCCAAGAGCAAGTTCGAGGTTGAATGGAAGAGCTCCGACGGCGATGTCATTTGGCCGTCCGGTTATGGCTGGGACGACTACACCGGCAAGGTGACGCGCTTTTCGAGCGATCGCACCGTAACGCTGACCGCGACCGTTTCGTTTGTGAGCGGTGGCCCGTCTGACGTTAAGGGCGCGCACGACTTCACCGTGACCGTCAAGGGTGATCCCGAGAAGGTCGCCGCCGACAAGAAGGCGCTGCAGGAGAAGGTCGATGCGGCCTTTACCTACGACAATATCAAGTACTCCGGCACCGACGCGGTCGCTAACAAGGATGGCCTGACCGCCGATCTGCAGATGCCGCGCACGAGCACGCTTAATATCGACGGCAAGTACTACAAGGTCGAGTACTCCGCCAGCACCGATGACATCACGTTCAACGGCTACAAGGGCACGGTCTATCAGCCACTGCCTGGCAAAGAGGCAGCGAAGACCAAGATCACCCTTACGGTGACCGATAAGTCCAACGCCGAGGTCACGGCAAGCAAGACCCTCGACTTTGCGATTTCTCCGCAGGACCAGGGCGAGCTCGATGCCGAGCTTTCTCTTATGGAAAAGGCGAAGGCCGGCTATGCTGCCGCCATTCTGAATGGCCAGGACGCCAATGCCGTTTCGGCGGACATGCACGCGTTCCAGAAGGCGTATCTCGATGCCGACGGCAACCTTGCCTGGAGCTACAACAAGACGACGACCGATTCGACGTCCCTTGGTATTGTTCCGGAGGATCTGCCTGGCTATGACGCGATGTCCGGGCAGGATTGGCGTCTGTTTAAGTCGAGCAACAGCTCTATTGTCTCCGCAGAGAATCTCAAGGTCACGCAGCCGCAGTACAACACGAAGGTTGTCGTTTCCTCGCGCCTGACGAGTGAGAAGTACGCTCGCTATGCTGAGCGCTATCCCGACAATGCCACGTATGCCAAGCTTGCCAACCAGGATGTCTCGGCAACGTTGACGGTCGTGGGCACGAGTGGTCAAAACAGCCCCGAGGTCACAGCGACGTGCTCGGTTATTGGCGTCGACGCCAAGGGCAAGCAGCAGACGTGGGCTGCCGCTTCGCAGTACACGCTCAAGAACGGCTCGACTGCCGCCGATCTTTCCGAGGAGCTCTTTAAGCAGGCTGGCCTCAAGGCCGACTACGACCCCAACGGCTCTTGGGGTTGGGTGCTCAATTCCATTACGTCGCCTTTCGATGCCGATCGCACCCTTGCATACGACCATGCTACGGGTGCCTATTGGCAACTATTCATCAACGGCGTCGCTGCGTCGGTGGGCGCTGGCAACTACAAGCTCGAGGCGGGCGACTCTGTCGTCTGGTGTTACTCGAAGTACGGTGACGCTGCGCCCACCGACCAGCTTTCGGTAAGCTGTACCGTTGTCGGTCAGGACGCTTCAGGTGCTCAGCAGACGTGGGCGCAACCTACGACCTCGCTGGTGGAAGAGGGCGCAACTGCCGCCGATCTTTCCGAGCAGGTCTTTAAGCAGGTCGGTATTGGCGCCGACACTGGCACGGGCTCGTACGGTTGGTTCCTCAATTCGTTGACCTCGCCGTTCGAAAAGAACGTGACGCTTTCGACCGAGCAGGTTAACGAGAGTACCTGGAAATACTGGCAGTTCTTTGTCAACGGCAAGATGGCCAATGTCGGCGCCGGCAACTACACGCTCAAGGCCGGCGATGAGATTGCCTGGGTCTATGGTTCCGATGGCACCATGCCCGGTCAGGTTTCTGTCTCGATGGAGATCATCGGCAAGAAGGACGATAAGGCACAGCGCTGGACCGATCCTTCGAAGCAGGTGTTTGTTGGGGGCACGACGATCAAGGACGCCACTGCCGCCTACTTTGATGCCTTGGGCATCAAGTCCGAGATGTACGATCAGCTGGGCTTCTGGGGCGTTCACAGCCTTGTCTCTCCGCTTGACGGCACTAAGTTGGCCGGCGCTTGGTCGTACTTTGTTAACGGTGTTCCCGGTTCTCAGCTCGATAGTGACTACGTGCTCAAGTCGCGTGACAAGATCGTCTGGGCTTATGCTGCCGGCGATACGGTGCCTAATCCCGACGAGGTCGTAGTCAATCCGAGCGCCCCGCGTCCGACCGATTGGAAGTCCGATTGGGACGGCAAGTCCAATGCGGCGGTCGAGAACGTTTCGACGCCTACGGGTGCGCTAGCGAGCTCTTGGACGTTCGACTGGAAGGCGTATTCTGGTTCGGCGTATCCCAACGCGAGTGAACCTATTGTCGTGAACGGCAACGTGTATCTTGCCGTCAACAAGCGTTTGCTAAAGATTGACGCCAAGTCGGGCAAGGTCCTTGCCGAGTCGAATCTTAAGACTGCGGTCGGTTACACCTCGCGCCCGATTTATGCGAACGGTTTGGTTATTGTTCCGCTTGACGGCGGTGCGGTCCAGGCTCTGACGGCTGACGCGCTCACAACGGTTTGGGCCACCGACTCCGTGAGCGAGACTGCTCAGTCGAATTCTCAGCTGACAATTGATGGCAATTACCTCTATGTCGGCACCGTTGATGTCGACTATGGAAAGGGTACGTACAATAACGGTCATCTGACGCGTATTAACATCCTGACCGGCGCTGTTTCTTGGCAGCATGTCAATGCCGACGAGGGTTATTACTGGACGGGCGCGACGGTGGGCGATGACTTTGTCTTGGTTCCCACCAGTGCCGGTACCGTCGAGATGCTCAGCAAGTCTTCGGGCGATGTGCTCGGAAAGGTTTCGGTTGGTGCTGTTGTCAACTCCACCTGTGTGCTTTCGGCTGACGACAGCCATGCCTATCTAATCTCGCGCGACGGCAAGCTGCACGTCTTGGCGATTTCTGATGGCGACTCACGCGATGCGGATGCCGCTTCGCTTATTACCGAGGAGCGTGTGGTCGACCTTGGCCTTACGGGATGTGCATGCGTGCCTACGACGACGTATGATGGCAAGCTGATTGTTGGCGGCGAGGTTGCTGGCGGCTCTGCGCTGGCGATTATTGATCCGGCCAACAACTTTGCCAAGACGCTGGTTTCGTCTGCTGATGGCACTGCGCTTCCTGCTGGCGGCATCAAGGGCGCTCCGCTCGTAAGTGTCCAGGGCGAAGACGCGTATGTCTACTTCACGGTTAACTACGGCGAGAGCCCTGATTTCGTTAACTACACCTCAGGCGGTGGCGTATATCGTTACAAGTTGGGTGACGCTGAGGCTTCTGGTGTGTTTAGCGCAACGGGCCACTACAACTTCTGTGACTCGCCAATCGCTTGTGATGCCCAGGGCAACTTGTACTACATTAACGACTCTGGCACGCTGTTTAAGCTGAATGCTGGCGTTAAGGTTTCGTTTAGCGCTGGCGAGGGGTCCAAGGTCGATTTTCAGACTACGGCCGCCAACGGCTCTATCGCCAAGCCTGCCGATCCGACGCGCGAAGGCTACACCTTCGCTGGTTGGTATACCGACGAGGCCTGTACGGAGGCATATGACTTTAGCGTTGCGGTGACGGCTGATATGACGCTGTATGCCAAGTGGATCAAGAATGCTGTTAACCCTGGTGGTAACGGTGGCTCTGGCTCCGCTGGCGGCAACGGCGGTTCGGGTAATGCCGGTGCTGGTTCTGGCTCCGGTAACGGCACAAACGGCCAGCAGGCTGGCGGTGCTGTTGCTCCGGGTAAGAAGCCGGTGTCGTCTACCACGACTACGACCGAGACCAAGGACGATAAGGATTCCAAGAAGAAATCCGATAAGTCCGGCAAGAAGGACAAGAAGTCCGGCAAGAAGGATGACAAGTCCGGCAAGTCCGACACGGGCGCGTCTGCAGCGACCACTGCCAAGAAGTCCGCTGCGGCTCCCTCGCAGCAGTCTGGCTTCAATCCGCTCGCCATCGCTGGCGTGGCGGCTGGCGTGATCGGTCTCGCCGTCATCGGCGTGTTCGTGTTCACCAAGCGCCGGTAGGTGAGGGCTGTGTCCAGTAAGCCTCAGGACGCCGAGTCCAAGCAGCCCGACTCGTCGTTCATCCAGCTTGACGATGTAAAGCAAAAGGGCGCCGCTTCGGCGGCGTCCGCCCCTCGTCGCAAGGCGCTCCTTGGTGTTCTGACTGCCGTGTGCACCATTCTGATCGTCGTCTCGCTGGGTTTCGTCCATCCTTCCACAAGCGGTGCCTGGTCCATCGACTGGATCATTCAGACCGTGACGGGGGAGAGCGTCGTCACCAAGGACACCAAGGCGTCTGGCTCGACTACGACTTCGGTCGAGGCCAGTTCCAAGGATTCCAAGTCATCGAATGACGCAAAAGACGAGTCCAAGGACGATTCCGAGTCTTCAAACAAGGAATCGGATAAAAGCTCGGATAGCAAGAAGTCCGATGGTCGGGACGGCAAGAAGTCTGGAGATAAATTCGCTGCCCAGAATACGGGAGCCGGCGATACTTCTAATGTGTCTGGCGGTGCTTCTTCGGGCGGCGGTCAGTCGTCTGATGGAGCCTCCGGCTCTAATGGCGGAAGCGCTCCCTCGGGCGGCCAGGGCGGCTCGCAGGAGTCCAACTACGTAACGGTAACGGTTTCGGTCACATCGAGCGCCGTGGGCAATCCTGTGTCCTCTGGTGGCACCTTTACCTTTAACGAAGGTGCTACCGTCTACGATGCCCTGTGCGCGCTGGGCCTTTCTGTCAACGCACAGGGCTCGTCGTACGGCACGTATGTCTCCGCGATTGGTGGCTTGACCGAGAAACAGCACGGCGGCACGAGCGGCTGGATGTACTCCGTCAACGGCACAACGCCCATGACGGCCTGCAGCAACTACGTTCTCTCCAACGGCGACAACGTGGTCTGGTATTACGTTACAGGCTAGAGACCTCGACATAGCGCGCCAGACGGGCGGTTCGGATAAACATCCGGGCTGCCCGTTTTTTCATGCGTAGAGGACTGGGTCGCCGGGGACCTCGACAAATAAAAAACCGGCTGGAACGAGAATTCCAACCGGCTATACATTCAAGCAAATGTCGAATCGACTACGAGCGAGCGCCTTCGAGGAAGAAGCGACGGCTAAAGTAGTTGTACCAGGTGACCAAGAACGTGGCGATGGCCTTCATGGCCTGGTAGCCGATACTCAAAAACGTGACACCCACAAACATGTACAGGTCGTTGAGCCCCAGACCGATCACCGACAGGATGGTGAAGATCGTGAACTCGCGCTTGCGGCTCATGCCCTCGCGATGGTCGAACACGTACTTCATGCTGAGCCAGTAGTTGACCACGACGGACGTGATGAACGAGACCGTGGTGCTCATCAAAAAGTCGAGGTGGAACAGCTCGACGAGCGCAATGAGCATACCCCAGTCGATGCCAAAGGAGATAAGGCCCACGACAGCGAACTTGAGGAACTGCTTAGTATGAGGTTGTGCCAGTGCCTTGCGCACGTAATCACATCCAATGCGTTGATGAATCGAGCAACGAGATACTTTAGAGCTTTTGCAAGGGAAACGTAAGGTCTTTGCCAAGAACTATACGAACTCGCCAAATTATCAAGTGCTAATCCGCAAACGTTGAAAATTTGCCCGTAAACGAGCGGCACCCACGGACGATACTGCGCTGAGCGCGCGTCGTCCGTGGGCGCCGTAATGCTGCAGGGGTGTCGAGCTATTTGGTCTCGTCGCCCTCCAGGAAGATCTTTCGGGTCACAAAGTTGTAGACCATGACAAGCGCGGTGGCGCAAATCTTGGCGATATTGGCTTCGAGCCCCAGACCGGCGTTGAGCGCCAGCACGATGCCGTCGTTGAGCACCAAACCAATCATG
Organism: uncultured Collinsella sp.; assembly: GCA_900541675.1. Taxonomy (GTDB): domain Bacteria; phylum Actinomycetota; class Coriobacteriia; order Coriobacteriales; family Coriobacteriaceae; genus Collinsella. Next base: position 39,934 of record UQKU01000017.1, read on the forward strand.
GACAGCACGACAAAGATAATGAACTCGCGGCGGCGGCTCATGCCCTCCTTGTGCGCAAACACGTACTTCATGCTGGCGACGTAATTAAAGATGAGTGAGACGATAAAGCCGCTGGTGTTGGCGATTAGGATGTTGAGGCCCAGACCGTAGTGGAGCAGATTCATAATGCCAAAGTCGATGACCGTGGCAATGACGCCGACGACGCCAAACTTCATGATTTGCGCAAGGAGCTTTTGCATGGTACCTGCCTTAGGGTGGCGCCGGGACGCCGTGGGGATGACAAACTCAGCAAGTTTAGCCAATCCCCGCGGGTGGGGCTAGGCGCGCTCCTCGATAGCACCGTTTCTATATGCATCGAGCAGCTGGCGCAGGTCCTGGATCTGGCTGCGAATCTTGGCCCCGGAATCGGTGTCGCTCACCATGCGGCGACGGTCTGCTTGGTCAAAACGGTTGGTCTCGCTTTCGATGTCCACGTTGCGTGTGAGTGCCTCGGCAACCGTCGTAAAGGCCCGGTGCGACTTGAGACGGCAGCCGCGCGAGCTCGAGATGAGCGTATAGCCGGCGATACCCGTCTTGGGATGGTAAGCGCGGCAGAAGCCGCCATCGATGACCAGCAGCTTGCCCTCGGCGCGGATGGGCTGCTCGCCCTTGGTGGTTTTAACGGGCGTGTGGCCGTTGATGATGTGGCCGGTCGGTGAACATGCCATGGGCGCGACGCCAAACTCGCGCATGATGTCGTCGCAGACCGAGGGCGACTTGGTAAGCGTAAAGTACGGGTCCATCGGCTCGACCCAGGTGCTCTTATCAGCGATATAGGCGCGCTCAAAGGTACGCACCAGGCGTCCGCTGGCGGGTGAGTTAAAGCCGATCCACAGGTACCACATCCAGTCGAGAGCGTCGCGGTCGCCCACGCGCCAGGCACGGCGGGCGATGTGGTCGCAAAAATCGAGATAATCGCGGCCGGCTTGCCAGGTGCCCAGGCAGTTCATGCTGCTAAAGGTGCCGTCTTCGTTGAGTGGCACGCAGCCATGGAACAGCAGGTTGCCGTTGGCGACCTTGTACATCGAGCCGTGGGAATAGAGGAAATCGATATGGCGATGCAGGTGATCGGCGGTGACAAACTCGGACACGAGCTTGTCGATGATGTGCTGCTCCTGAGACGTGAGCGTATAGGGGTCCGCCGGGTCGACGGTGGGGAAGTCGTTGGTCATGAGCGGCCACACGCTGCCGTCGGCGAGCGTGACCGTGCCGGTGTCGTGATCGATTTTGTCGAGTAACAGGCGGTCGGTCATATCGAACTCGGGGTGGCGCTGGATAATCTGGCCCTCGAGCTTAAAGAGCAGGACGTTGATGGCCTTGATCAGCGGGGTGATGGACTCACCGGCGGTGTAGGTGGCATCGGCAAAGGCGACAAGCTCACGCAGCGAGATGCCATAGTCGTTCTCCAGGATTTCGTAGTTGTCGTAGCGTAGGTTGTTGCGCAACACCGTGGCGATGCAGGCGGGCTCACCGGCCGCAGCGCCCATCCACAGCAGGTCGTGGTTGCCCCACTGGATGTCGAGTGAATGGTAAGTGAGCAGACGGTCCATAATCTTGGCCGCGCCGCCGCCGCGGTCGAAGATGTCGCCCACCAGGTGCAGGTGGTCGACGGCCAGGCGCTTGATGAGCGAGTCGGCCGACTCGATAAAGTCGTCGGCGCTGGCGGTCTCCAGGATGGATTCCACGATGCGCTCGTGATAGCGCACGCGATAGTTGTTCTCGTCCGGGTGCGTGTGCAACAACTCGTCGATGATATAGGCGTAATCGCGCGGGATGGCCTTACGTACCTTGGAGCGCGTATAGCGGCTCGAAAGCGAGCGGGCGACCATGATGAGCTGGTCAAGCATCGTCTTGTACCAGGTGGGCGAGTCTTCGCGCTGGCTGCGGACCAGGTCGATCTTCTCGCGCGGATAGTAGATGAGCGTGCACAGCTCGCCCTTTTCGTCAAAGGTGAGCGTGTCGCCAAAGATCTCGTCGACATGCTCGCGCACGACGCCCGAGCAGTTGTTGAGGATGTGCATAAAGGCTTCGTACTCGCCATGCACGTCGCTCATAAAATGTTCGGTGCCCTTGGGCAGGTTGAGAATGGCCGAGAGATTGATGATCTCGGTAAACGCGGATTGCTCGGTGGGGAACTGTTTCGACAGCAGACGCAGATACTTGAAGTCTTGCGGATTGCGATCGAATGCGACCATGAAACACCTTCCGATGGGGTTGGTAAAACTGATAAACAGCGTCAAACGTTTATCAGTATGCGCCGCTTTTGTTTCGATTTTGCGCCAGCGGCTGAATTGTCGGCTGAACGGTTTGGTAAATCGATTTAGTTGAGGTAGATATGGCGGTTGAGTGGAGACGACAGAAGGTGTTATCTCAGATATTTATGCGTGGGGCCGGTGGAGACGATGGTGGTAAAGATGTTCGCTATTTTTGGTTCGATTTGGTAAATAGTGGACATATGTACCGTATGTAGGCTCACTGTGCGATAATTTGCGCAGCAATGAGTAAGGAGCCTCATATGAGTGATTTTGTCCTGACCTGTGAATCTGCCGCCGACCGAACTCGGGAGTTCTTTGAATCGCGCAATATTCCCGTCGCGTATTTTCATTACGAGATCGACGATGTTGTCTATACGGACGATCTGTATCAGTCGATTACGCCGGACAAGTTTTTTGCCCAGATTGCCGCGGGCGCCATGCCCAAGACGTCTCAGGTGAGCGTGGGTGAGTACGAGGAGTTTTGGGAGCCGTTTGTTGCCGAGGGTAAAGACGTGCTGCACCTGACGTTGTCATCGGGTATTTCGGGCACGTATGGATCGGCCTGCGTTGCGGCGCAGATGCTCGCGGATTGCTATCCCCAGGGCGGCAAGGTGCGCGTCATCGATTCGCTGGCGGCGTCTTCGGGCTTTGGCCTGTTGCTGGAATATGCCGCCGACGTGCGCGATAGCGGGGCGTCACTCGACGAGACGGCTGCCTGGATCGAGGAGCACAAGCTCAACCTGCACCACTGGTTCTTCTCGACCGATCTGTCGAGCTACCTGCGCGGCGGTCGCATTTCGGCTGCGAGCGCGATCATCGGCACGGCGCTTAAGATTTGCCCGCTTATGACGGTCGATTGCGAAGGTGGGCTGTCGCCACGTGAGAAGATTCGCACTAAGAAGCGCGCGATTTCCGAGATGGCTAAGACCATGGTGGCACATGTGCAGGACGGTGCGGATTATTCGGGTAAGTGCATCATGTCGCACTCGGCGTGTCGCGAGGATGCCGAGGCAGTTGCGGCGCTGATCGAGGAACAGATTCCGCAGCTTAAAGGCAAGATTGAGATCAATGACATCGGTACTCTGATTGGCTCGCATACCGGACCTGGCACGGTGGCGCTCTTCTTTATGGGCGACAAGCGCGTGGATTAATTTGCCCCATCACATCGCTGCATGATTGCTCAAACGAAAACGGCCCGCCTCACGTTTGTGGGGCGGGCCAAGATGTTTTGCTAGCGTTTCTTTCCGCGGAAGAAGAAGCCGTGCAGTGACGGCTTGAGGCCGCGGTTGGCGCGACGCTCCTCGATATGATCGTGGATCGAAGCGACGCGCTCGATAACCTCGTCGGGAATCGGCACGTCGGGATTCATGTTCTCGACCTGGCTGACCTCGGCGGCGGCGACCTGGTCGATAATGGGCACATCGTCGTGCGAGATGACAGGCGTGGCGTCTTCTTTCATCTTGCGGTAGCGCTGCATCATGTCGGTCTGTAGCTGCTGGGCCGAAGGCGGTGTCCAGATGATGGCGTTGGCACCGGCGGCGATGGTCTCGCGGATGCTCTCGGGCGTCTTGCCGCCCGGCGCGATGAGCGGCAGGTTGGGATAGTGCTCGCGCAGTTCACGCAGGACCTGCGGCGTGTTTTTGCCAGCGGCGATGTTAAGAATCTTGGCGCCGGCGCGCACCTTGGCGTGAGCATCGTCGTCGCAACGTACGACCGTGGCGATGACGGGGATGTCGGCGATGTTGGTGATGTGCTCGACCATCTCGGCGGTGGGGGGGGGGGTTGCCCCCCAGCCCGCCCCCCCC
>UQKU01000018.1 GCA_900541675.1 uncultured Collinsella sp.
GCGTCATCGAGCAGGCGCCCTGCCTCGGCACGGCTGATGCCCGGACGCGCCAACATGGGGTTTGCCGCCACGCCGGCGACGGCATCGTCATTGAGCGCACGGAAAAGCTCCGACATAAACCACGTTTGATACCCTTGCGGATAGTCGCTCCAGGTGCCACCGAGCACGATGAGCTCTATCTTGTCGGTCGCATGCCCCATCTGCGAAAGCGCGGTCAGACGAGCGCTCACCTGCAGATACGGGTCAAAGCAGTTTTGCTCCGCACGGGCGCACGCCGGCTCGGCGTGCAGATAGCTTTTAGGCATGCGCAGGTCATTGGGGCAAAACAGGCAATCGCCCGAGCATGGCCAGGGCTTGGTAATGACGGTAATGGTCGCCACGCCCGAAGCCGTGCGACGAGGCTTCATACGCAGCACCTGCAGCAGTCGACGCTCCAGCTCGGTATCGACATTCCACGCAGCCCAACGAGCCGGCTCCTCACGTTTAACCCGCTGGTAGAACGGCAGCAGACGGCGCTTGGCCAAATCGCGTTTGTCGGCACCCTCACGGCGCGCCTCGGCATGTATCAGTTTGACGAGCGCCTTGTCGTCCACGGTCTCGCCGCGACGCAGGGCCTCAAGTATGTTCAAGATAATCTGTTCCATGCCCCCATTGTAAAGGCAAAGGCGCCGGAGCCCGTCACGGCTCCGGCGCCTCCATCAAACAGCGCAGCTATGGTTTATAAGTCTTCGATAACCGCCCGTCACTCTGAATCAAATGACATGTCGCCCGAACCAACCTCAAAACGATACGTGGCGGACTTATCGCCATTATCGAATTCAAGATTCAAAATGGTCTCGCCGTCGTAGTCAAGCGGAAGGAAATCGCTCTCGAAGTCGCCGCTGCCCAAGGTGAGGCTCGCCTTAAAGCCCGTAGAGTTCGGAACCGTCATCTCCACATCACCCGAGCCCACACTCACGTCCATCGACTTCGCGGGCGCCTGGTAGAGATCGAACGTCATGTCGCCCGAACCGACCTCGGCATTCAGGGTGTCGGTCACGGTGCCCGTAAACTCAACGTCTCCCGAATTCAACGTTATAACCAGATCATGGCACGCAATGTCCGCGACCGCCAGGTCGCCCGACCCTACATTCGCCGTAATGCCCACCAGGTTATCCGCAACATCTCGCGGCAGCTCAATGGTAATTGTGCGGTCAATCGCGCGCTTATCATCGTAGTCGAACTGACTGATCTTGAGCGTAGAGCCCTTGACCTCAGCAAGGTTCCGGGTAGCCGCATCAGAAGCAGACGTTCCCTTCGCAACGCGACCGCTTTCGATAACACGCACCGGGCCGCCAGAGACACATTTAACCTCGACCGTCCCCGACGTCACGTCCAAGTCGAGCGATTGGAACGCGTCGGCATCAAACGTTTCGCTCGAAAGCTGCTGAGGCCGAGCGGAATAGTTACCGCTATCCAAGAGATCATCGTCGTCAAACATATCGTCAAAATCAGACAAATCTCCAGATAGAATACCGGTCGTACGCACCATATCGGAATGAGCCAATAGCTGCGAAGCACCAAAGACAAGCCCGATGATAAGCACAAACGCCCCGATGCCAACACCCAAGCGTACCTTGGATTCATGCGAAAGCTTCATCATTCATCACCCTCTTTGGCAATCGGCTCAGCGGTGGCCACGGCAGCCATGTCAGCGTCAACCGAAGCGGAAACGTTCTTCCCCTTAGTCATAGCGACCGCCGGTGCCGGACCAACCTGAATATCCCCGCGCGCCCAATCACCATCGAGCGCACGCGCCACCCAGTGATAGATGGGAATCGTAAAGAAGATCAGTGCGGCAAAGGGGCCGGCGCCAAACAGGAACATCAGCAAAAAGAACAGCAGCCAGCACACAGCCCAATACGGGAACGACTGGAACGGACCTTTCACCGGAGTCACGCTGGTCGCACCGGCACCCGTCACCTGAGCCGTCGCCGCATTGGCAGCCTGCGCGCTCCAACTCGCCGCCTGCGCCGCCTTGGCCGCGGCATCACTCGCCTGTGTTGCCGCCTCGGTGGCGCGCGCCGCTGCCTCATGGGTGCGGGCACGCTCCGCGGCCTCGGCCTCGCGCTGACGGGCGCGGTCCTCGTTCTCAAATTCGATATCGTCCTCGATCTCGTCACTCGGATTGAGGAGCTCGTCCAAACTCACGCCATAGAGTTTTGCGAGCGAGATCAGGTTCTCGGTATCGGGCGAGCTCTCCGCACGCTCCCATTTACTGACCGCCTGGCGCGACAGTCCCAGCTTTCGCGCCAACCCTTCTTGGCTAAAACCCTTGCTGCGACGAAGGTCGGCGAGCCGCTGCGCAGTTTCTACATTCATGGTTCCTCCTATGTGATGCCAGCCGTGCCGCCGGACCGTTTTTGTTCTTAAGGCGCCTTGCACAGTTAAAAATCTATCCGCCACCGCCAAAAGCATGCCACCTATTCTAGTGAGATTTTTGACAACCGGCGGTTGCGGGTGCATATGAGCTGCGGAAATGTGTCCAAACAAAGCAATGACCCGTAGCTTGGTTGTCCCCGTTGCGGCGTTAACGGTAGTATGGTCGTACTGTTTATTCCGCACCGCCAACGGAGGGAGTCCCGCGCCGTGAACCGCGATTTCGCCTCATCGCTCATCCAGCTCAACAACACGTTCTATCGCGAGCACTCCGCCTCCTTTTCCGATACGCGTCAGGCCCCGTGGCCCGGCTGGGTGCGCACCATGGACATTGCGCTCGAACAGCTCGACGTCGCCACGATCGAGCATCCCGTCCGCGTCTTCGACCTTGCCTGCGGCAACATGCGCTTCGAGAACTTTGCCGCCGGCGGCACGCTGGCTGCCAAAGGCGTGGACGGCACGAGCCCCTCGGCAGACGCCAGCTGCCCCTTCGAGTTCTATGGTGTCGACTCGTGCCAGGACCTGGCCATCGATGCACGCGGCCACGCCCTGCGCATTCCCAACCTGCACTTCCAGGAACTCGACGTACTCGACGCCCTTATGAAGCTCAACCCCGCCGAGACACCCGACGTGCTTTTCGACGCCCCGCTCGCCGACATCTCGGTCTGCTTTGGCTTTATGCACCATGTGCCGTCGTGCGAGTACCGTGTACGCGTACTTGATGCCTTGGTGCGCCAAACGCGCCCGGGTGGCATCATCGCCATCAGTTTTTGGGAGTTTATGAACGACGAGCGCATGGCGCGCAAGGCCGTTCGCGCCGAAGCCCGCGCCGAGCTCACCCCGCCGTTTGAGGGTTACGATTCCGCGCAGTTTGAAGCCGGCGACCACCTCATTGGCTGGCAAAACGACCGTCACGCCTACCGTTATTGCCATCACTTTGATGATCAGCAGATCACCGACCTGGTGCGCGGCGTCCGTACGTTCTACAAGAGCGGCGAGGTCCCCGTGCGCGAGCTTGAGCGTTTCCATGCCGACGGTCGCAGCGGCGAGCTCAACCGCTATGTGATTCTTAAGCGCCTGTAGGCATTGACGACTCGTCGCCGAGCCGCACCGCAACTTTCGGGCACATTGCGCCCACCCTTTTTCAACCCATTGACGGAACGTGCAGCTATGCGTTCCATACTTATGACCAAGGAGCCTCATGGGAGCCGTCCACGTTCGCACGCCTAAGAACTTTGTGCTCGAGGAGCGCCTGGAGCGCTACGCCGATGCGATTGAGACGAACCCCGAGGCCTATGCCGGAGATTGGCGCAAGGCCTGTGCGCCAGCTGGCAGCAAGCCCTTCGAACACCTTCACCTTGATCTTGGCTGTGGCAAGGGAACGTACCTTGTAGAGCGCGCGGCCCACGAGCCAAACACCCTCTTTATCGGCATGGACCAGGAGCCCATCTGCATCGCCTATGCCGCACAGAAAATCTGCGAGCAGGAGCTATCCAACGCACTCGTCCTGCCCCGAGGCGCCGCATCGCTGCCGCAGCTGTTTGCCGCAGGCGAGCTCAATGCCATCACCATTAACTTTCCCACGCCGCAGCCCAAGGCCAAGTACGCCAAAAAACGACTCGTCCATGTCGACCATCTAATGCTCTATCGCTCGCTCTTTGCAGCCGACGCCACCGTCACGCTGCGCACCGACAGCAAGCCATTGCGCGACTACGCCCTGGGGCAGTTTGCCGCGGCCGGCTACGACACGCTTTGGGTAAGTGACGACGTACGCCGCGACCATCCCGAGCATCCCGAGACCGAATATGAATGCCGCACGCGCGAGATGGGCGCCGTCGTCTATGGCATTTGCGCCACACCCGGTGCGCAGCCAACCGACGAACAGCTCACGGCGGGCCGCATGCAGGAGCAAAGCCTTGCCTGCTACCTGCCCGATAACCTCGATGAGCTCACCTACGTGCCTCTCGGCATGGAAGAGGCCGTCGAGAACTTTAGAAACCGTGCCCGGAAAGGCAAGAAGCGCCTGCCTCAGGAACGCTAGCACCGCACGCCCATTTCCTGCATTTTCTCGCGCGCTGCCGCTCCGCGCCGCCGCTACGCCATAATAGTTGGCGGACAATCGCGAGAGAAAGCAAACACATGGCACAGACCACGACAGATACCGCCGCCAGCACCGTCTCCGGCGCCGGCGCCGCCAGCTCATTCTCGGGCGGCACGGGAACCGAAGCCGAGTTTGGCTCGCTCGGCGCGCTCTCCCCCACCTGGTGGGAGCCCGAGGATGGCAGTGAGCCCGAGCCATGGCTCACGCCCGACCAGGCCTTCGAGCGTTTCTTTGAATGGACGAGCGATCGCGGTATTGAACTGTGGGATCACCAAGAAGAGGCCCTCATGGACCTGGCAGCCGGCGATCACGTCATCTTAGGCACACCGACCGGATCGGGTAAATCGCTCGTCGCGCTGGGTATGCTCTTTATGGGCATGGCGCAGGGTAAGCGTTGTTATTACACGGCCCCCATCAAGGCCCTGGTCAGCGAAAAGTTCTTCGACCTTGTGCAGGTGCTCGGCCGCGATAACGTCGGCATGATCACCGGCGACACGCATATCAACACCAAGGCACCCGTCATCTGCTGCACGGCCGAAATCCTTGCTAACGATGCGCTGCGCGAGGGTGAGGACGCCGATGCGGGCTGCGTGGCCATGGATGAGTTCCACTACTTTGCCGACCCCGACCGCGGTTGGGCCTGGCAGGTGCCGCTGCTCACCCTGCCCCACACGCAGTTTATGCTCATGAGCGCCACGCTCGGCGATGTCACTGCCATCGCCGCCTCACTCGAGGAGCACACCGGCGCTGCTTGCGACTTGGTTGTCGACGCCCCGCGTCCTGTTCCGCTGAGCTACGACTATGTGACGACCTCCCTCGAGGGCACCGTCGAGCTCGCCATGCGCCGTGGCGAGGCCCCGCTCTATATCGTGCACTTTAGCCAGGATGCCGCCCTTGCGACGGCGCAGTCGCTCGCCAATTTTGGCATCGCCAGCAAGGCGCAGCGCGAGGCCATTAAGGAAGCTGCCAAAGGCACGAGCTTCTCCACGGCCTTTGGCAAGATTCTTAAGCGCTTGCTCGGATGCGGCGTCGGCGTGCACCATGCTGGCATGTTGCCGCGCTATCGTCTGCTGGTCGAGCGCTTGGCACAACAGGGCCTGTTGCCCGTCATCTGCGGCACCGATACGCTCGGCGTCGGCATCAACGTACCCATCCACACCGTGGTACTCACCGCGCTCACCAAGTTCGACGGCTACAAGATGCGTCGTCTGCGCGCCCGCGAGTTTCATCAGATTGCCGGTCGCGCCGGCCGCTCGGGCTTCGATACCGAGGGCATGGTGATTGCCGAGGCACCCGAGCACGAGATCGAGAATGCCAAGCTTATGGCCAAAGCGGGCGACGACCCCAAAAAACTCCGTAAGATTAAAAAGAAGAAGGCACCCGAGGGCTTTGTCACCTGGAATAAGCAGACCTTTGAGCGCCTGATCGAGACGCAGCCAGAAACGCTCAAGCCGCGCCTGCGCATCACGCACTCCATGGTGATTAGCGTGGTCGAGCAGGGCGGCGATGCGCGAGCCCGCGTGCACGACCTCATCGAGACAAGCCTGCAAACGCCCGAGGAAAAGGCCAAGCTCGAGGTTCGCGCCGACGAAATCTTCGCCACGCTCATCGATTCCGGCGTCGTCGTGCGCGCCGAGGTGCCGCCCGCACCCGATGCCCCGGCTGACGCCGCACCAGACATCGACTATGCGCTGACGGTCGATCTGCCCGAGGACTTCGCGCTCGATCAGCCGCTCTCGCCGTTCTTGCTTGCCGCGTTGGAGCTGCTCGATCCCGAGAGCGAGACCTATACCATGGACTTAATCTCAATGGTCGAGGCAACGCTCGAGGATCCCAAGCAGGTGCTGCGCGCACAGGAGCGCGCAGCACGCGATCGCGCTATGGCCGAGATGAAGGTCGACGGCATCGAATATGAGGAGCGTCTGGAGCGCATTCAAGACGTCACGTACGAAAAGCCGCTCGAGAATTTGCTCGACGCCGCTTTTGACAAGTACTGCCAGGAAGTACCCTGGGCAAACGACTATCAGCTCTCTCCCAAGAGCGTTCTGCGCGATATGCTGGAAAGCGCGAGCGATTTTAAGGGCTACATTCAAAAGCTCGGCATCGCCCGCTCCGAGGGTATTTTGCTGCGCTACCTGGCAGAGGCCTACCGTTCGCTCGACCGCACCGTACCCATCGAGAAGCGCGACGAGCGCCTGCGCGACATTATCTCGTGGCTGGGCTTTGTGGTGCGCTCGGTCGACTCGAGCCTGGTGGACGAGTGGGAGAACGCTGGCAACCCGGCAGCCCTCGACACCACGCCGCCGCAGGGCATCGACGAGGTCGTGGCGGACCGCCGCGGCTGCACGCTGTTGGTGCGCAACGCGCTCTTCCGCCGCGTGACCCTTGCCGCCCGCGAGCACGTTCGCGACCTGGGCGAGCTCGACGACGACTGGGGCATGAGCGAGATCCGCTGGCAAAAAGCACTCGACGCTTACCACGAGCAGCACGAGGAAATCCTCACCGACGGAGATGCCCGCAGCGCCGCGATGTTTTCCATCGATGAGTCCGACGAGAAGACCGCGCACGTATGGCACGTGCACCAGATCTTTGCCGACGAGGATGGCGACCACGACTTTGGCATCATGGGCGATGTCGATCTGGACGCCACGCAAGACGGCGGCGAGGTCATCTTCAAAAACTACCGCGTCGGCTTTATCGAGGACCTGCTCGAGGACTAGCCGAACATACTGGAGCGAAACAAGCGGGGCCGTTGGCAATATCGCCAGCGGCCCCGCTTTTGCACTATCTGCTATGCCTTACTCGGCATCCTCGACCTCATATGAATCCGCCTCGGCGGGCTCATCGTTTGTCTCCGTCGCAGCCCCGCGCGCCTCGTCAAACGCCGCCTTCATGGTCTTGTTGCCCCATGTGAGCTTGCGAATGGTAAGATCGTCGGCTTTCTTGTTGGCAAGGCGCAGATTGTTCTCGGAGGACAGCAACGCCTCCTTGGTTTTCTGCAGATGGCTAATCGTCTTGTCGATCTCATCGATTGCCGTTTGGAACTTGCGACTCGCGATCTCGCAGTTGCGGCCGAAATCGTTCTTGAACTTTTCCATCTTGGCTTCGAAGTTCGTGACGTCGATATTCTGCTGCTTGTACTCCGCCAGCTCCTGCTTATAGCGCAGCGAACCCATGGCGGCGTTGCGAAGAAGTGTAATCATGGGAATGAAAAACTGTGGGCGAATCACGTACATCTTCTCGTAGCGATAGCTCACGTCGACTATCCCTGCGTTATAGAGCTCGCTCTCGGGCTCGAGTAGCGTGCAGAGCACCGCGTACTCACAGCCTTTCTGGCGACGATCGTGATCGAGCTTCTTAAAGAAGTCCTCGTTTTTGTGCTTGGTCGCAGTCTCGTCGTTCTCGTTTTTCATCTCGAACATAATCGAAATGACCTCGTTGCCGCTCGCGTCGCACTCGCGGAAGATAAAGTCGCCCTTGGTACCCTCGGACGCATCGTTGTCTTTCTCGAAGTACGCGTTAGGAAACGCCGTCATGCGCAGACGGTTAAACTCGGTCTCGCAGTGCTGCTCGAGCGACTCGCCCACCATCTTGGTGGACAGGCGGACCTTCATGTCCTTAAGGCGCTCAATCTCTTCATCCTTGTAGCGAATCAGGTCATCGCTCGCGCGCTTGGCCTGCGCAAGCTCGAGCTCGTGTGCCGCCTTGGCCTGTTCCTCGCGAGAATCGCGCACCGCCAGCTCGCTCGTCAGCTTGGCACGTGCCTCATCGCGCTCTCGCTCCACCGCGGCGACCGCCTCCGACAGGTTCATTTTTGCCATCAGTTCCTGCTCGCGCAACTGGGCACGCAGACCCTCGGCCTCTTGCTCAGATTGTGCCTTTGCGGCGGAAAACTTCTCCTGTACCGTCGCGCGGTAGTCAGCAAGCGCGCGCTCAGCTTCACCGCGAGCAGCATCGAGCTCGCGCTGCGACTCTGCCGCGGCAGCGGCAAGCGCCATCTCCTGGGCCTTGTCCGCCGCGGCAAGCCTGGCCTGCAGCTCGGCAATCTGAGCATCACGTGCAGCCAAATCGTTTTGAGCAGCATTGCGCGCCACCGACTCGACGAGCTTGGCTTCGTCATCTTTGCGCTCCAGCTGCGCACGCAAATTGTCGATTTCTCGCTGAAGCTCGGCGTTTTCCTTTTGAGCATCGGCACGGGCCTCAACCGCCGCGCGCTGACTTGCGCTCTCGCGCTCTGTGGCAGCGCCCTCGAGCTTGGCGCGCAGCTCGGCAAGCTCAGCGTCGCGCTTGGCAACCTCTTGTGCCAGCTTCTGCTCCGCGGCGTTCTTCTGCTCGACAAGTTGAGCGTTGCGCTGAGAATCTGCCTTTTGCAAGGCAGCCGTCGAACGCGAGCGCTCAAGCTCCAGCGCCTGCTCGCCCTCGCGCTGGACTGCCTTCACACGCTCATCCAGGTCGCGCGAAAACTCGGCATTGCGCACTTGCTTGACGATGTCCGCATAGCCAGACGCATCGACCTTAAAAACTTCGCCACAATGCGGGCACTTGATCTCGTTCATAGCAGCTCCTCGATGGACGCAAATTTCAACCGCTTACACTCTACCGCGCCGCACGGACAAAAAAGACGCCGCCGCCATAATAGCAACAGCGCCAGAACCACCACAAAGGTGCCTGTCCCCTTTGTGGCGGTTTGTGTGACGGTTCGAGAATTACAGTCCAAAGAAGCTCAAGATCTGGTCTCGGCTTACGGGCTTGTACTCGTTGGCGTCGAGGCCCACATCGTAGCGATAAATGGGGCGCTCGCGATCGCAGTTGCGCGCGTTGGTGCGGTCTCCCCTGCTGTGGATATGCCCGTGCAGCATGATGGCGCCACGCGCCTTGCCATTCCAGCTGAGCATGGGGTAATGGCTCAACACCAGGCGATGGCCCTTGGCATAGCCGGGAGCAATCTCCAGGTAATCACGCACGTCTTCCCAGATTTGGGGCGCAGCTGGATCCTCCCAGTCACCGTCATGGTTGCCACGGATGAGCGTTACGTTCTGACATTCGATGCGCTCGCGCAGGCGCACAGCATCCGCCAGGGGCAAACGATAGGTAAAGTCTCCCAAGATATAGAGACGGTCGTCCGCCGCCACGCACTCATTCACGGCATCGATGACCTTGCGGTTCATCTCCTCGACCGAGCCAAATGGCCGGTCCATGTCGTGCAGGATATTCGTGTCGCCCAGGTGCAGGTCGGCGGTAAACCACATCATCGTCTCTGTCCTCATTTCGCAACGTGTTCAACTCGTGCTAAGTATACAGACGCAGCGATGCGGCGGTTATCCAAAGAGCCCGCCGAACAGTCCGCGGCGGCGCTTGTCTTGCTTTTTCGAAGCGTCACCCTGAGTTTTCTTGTCCTGCCGCTTCTTACGGTCCTGCTCCAGCTCATCATCGTCGAGCAGCATATCCCACTCAAACGGGTCATCCGTCAGATCGAACAGGCCATCGTCATCAAACATGGCAGCCTCCCTTACCGACTAGCGAGCATCCACCACGTAGAGGCCAACGCGCACCTGGTGCCACGGGCTACGCTCGGGGGCAACCTGCTGCACGCGCGCCTCAAATACACCCTCGTGTCCATAATGCATCATCACGGATAGCGGGCCGACCCCGTTTCCCGGAACATAGCCGAGCTTGGTGTTGCCGTAATAGATCGCAACCGCCTCAGGGTCATGGGGATTATCGCGCTCGGCACACAGCGTCAGCTTATCGCCGACCTTAAGATCGCCCAGGACCAAGGCACCGTCGGCATACTGAAATCCTGCGATATGAAACGACAAAAGAACACGTGAAGGCTCGTACATGGCAGCTCCTCTAACGGCCGGATAAACCGGCGCTTAACCTTACTGAGAAGTTTACGGGCCCGTGCGGACACGAATTCACCCGCTCGCGCCTTTCACCCAGTTGCCGCAACGCTTGCGAGACAGAGCGCTTGCAGATAAGATAGAGGCACGGATGGCACCCGTTGCAGCGGGTCTTGCCAACTCCAGTGCACGTTTACATCGTGAGAAGTGGCCGTCTTCGCTTACGCGGGGGCGGCTATTTCATTCGGCCGATAAACAGGCCGAGTTCGATAGCCGCGATTAACAACGCCAGTAACGAAATAACATCGCTTACGTTCATACCAATTCCCTTCTAAAGGGAGTTGGCCCATCCGTACCCCATGGCAGTAGTCTAACGTAAATGGCAGGTAATAGGAACACTTGTTCGTATTACCTGCCATTTCCTAATGCACAAACATGCGCACGAATTTGTGCTTCCAGCTTGCGTAGGGCGCATACCGAAACGGCACGTCCAGCCAGGTTGCCTTGTTCACGATGCTCTTCTTGTGGCTAAACGCATCGAAGCTCTCGCGGCCATGGTACTGCCCCATGCCGCTCGCGCCCATGCCGCCAAAGCCCATATGGCTCGTAGCCAGATGCATGATGGTGTCGTTAACACAGCCGCCGCCAAAGGGCACGTAGCGCACAAAGCGCTGCTGGACCTCGCGGTCCTGGCTAAAGATATACAGGGCCAGCGGCGTCGGACGATCCGTAATAAACGTTTCGGCCTCGTCTAAGTTCTCAAACGTCAGTACCGGCAAGATGGGGCCGAAGATCTCCTCCTGCATCACGGCGTCATCGGGGGCCACGCCATCCAAAATCGTCGGCTCGATCTTGAGCGAAGCCTCGCGCGTGACACCTCCAAGCACGACCTTATCGGGATCGATCAGCCCACGCACGCGCGCAAAATGTTTGGCGTTGACGATATGCCCGTAATCCTCGTTATCGAGCGGGTGCTCGCCAAACATGCGACGGACCTCTTCCTTGATGAGGCCCAGCAGCTCGTCGTGCACGCTCGTATCGACCAGCAGGTAGTCGGGCGCCACGCAGGTCTGCCCCACGTTGAGCCATTTACAAAAGGCGATACGCCGTGCCGCAACCTTCAAGTTTGCCGTCGCATCCACGATGCAGGGACTCTTTCCGCCCAGCTCAAGCGTCACGGGCGCAAGGTTTTTACTTGCGCGCTCCATGACGAGTTTGCCGACCGGAACGCTACCGGTAAAGAAAATCTTGTCCCAGCACTCATCGAGCAACGCTTCGTTCTCGGCGCGCCCGCCCTCGACAACCGTCACCAGACGCGGATCAAATGCCTCTTCACAGATTTGCTTGAGCACCGCGCTCGATGCCGGAGCATATGCACTCGGCTTGATGACGACGGTATTGCCTGCGGCAAGGGCGCCAGCGAGCGGCTCGAGCGTCAGCAAAAACGGGTAGTTCCAGGGCGCCATGATGAGCGTGACGCCATAGGGCACGGCTTGCGTTTTGCACACACTCACGGCGTTGGCAAGATCGCACGGACGCAGGCGCGGACGACTCCATCGAACCACGTGAGCAATCTGATGACGAATCTCGGAAAGCGACGTGCCGATCTCGCACATATATGCCTCGTCATGCGACTTTCCCAAATCGGTCTTGAGCGCATGGGCAATATCGGCCTCGTGCGCCCGGACCGCATCGCGTAAACTCACGAGCGCGCGACGTCGAGCATCGACATCAAACGTAGCGTGCGTCTTAAAGTAGGTGCGCTGATCGCCGACGATGCGCGCAATTTCCCCGGTGTTCATGGACCCTCCTAGTTCTCGCCCTCAAACATACCACCTGCAACGACTTCGTACATATGCTCGAGCTCCAAGCGGTCCATCAAAAGCGGAACGGGGTACAGGGGATTGGCCTCGGCATCGGCATGCGCCGCCATCTCAGGAATGTCGGAGCGGCGAATACCTGAGACATATTTGGGGATTCCCAGGGCCCCGTTCATGCGGTCGACCCAATCGATAAAGGCCTCGGCCGCAAGACTATCCTGTGCGGTAGCCGGCGCAATGCCCGCCATGCGAGCGAGGTCGGCAAGCTTGGGGGCGGCGGCGTCACCATAAGCGCGAAGCATGTGCGGCAGGATGATCGCGTTGGCCAAACCGTGCGGAATTCCGTATCGGCCGCCCAGACTGTGCGCGATGGCATGCACATATCCGACATAGGAGCGGGTAAACGCAACACCCGCCTTATACGCCGCCGAAAGCATATTGCGACGTGCACGCATGTTGTCGCCATGCTCATAGGCCTCGAGCAAATTGTCGTGGATGAGCTGAACCGCCTGTCGCGCCATCTTGCGCGTATAGGGCGTGGTGCTTCGCCCGATAAAGGCCTCGACAGCATGCGTCAGGGCGTCCATGCCCGTCTGCCCCGTAATGGAGGCGGGCAGGCCGCGCGTAAACTCGGGGTCGTGCACCGCAAGGCGCGGGATAAGCACAAAGTCGTTAATGGGGTACTTGTAGTGCGTCTCATCATCGGTAATTACCGCCGCAAGCGTAACCTCGCTTCCCGTGCCTGCCGTGGTGGGAACGGCGATGAGCAGCGGCAGGCGACGATGAATCCGCAGCAGCCCGCGCATCTTGTTGATGGGCTTGTTTGGCTGCGCGATGCGTGCTCCCACGCCCTTGGCACAGTCCATGGCCGAGCCACCGCCAAAGCCGATAATGGCCTGGCAGGCGCTCTCTCGATACAGGGACGCCGCTTCCTCCACGTTTGAGACCGTGGGGTTCATACGCGTTTCGGCATAGACCGTAACGCCAATCCCCTGAGCCGTAAGCGCACGCTCGAGTGATGCCGTGAGCCCCAAACGTGCAATACCAGGGTCTGTCACGATAAGGACCTTCTGGATCGAGCGCTTTTGAAGCACCGCGGGCACATCCTCGGCATGCTCCAAAATGCGCGGCTCGGTATAGGGCAGGATCGGCAATGCAATGCGAAAAACCGTCTGATATGTTCGGCACCAGGCACGACTGGCTAGATGCATAAAGGAAACTCCCTTATTTGTTGATAGGTCAACATTTGCTCGACCGATTGTACTCAGCGGAGATCGCAGACGGCCCGCCAATCGTTAATCAATCAACATCTTCATATCTCAAAATTGTTTTATTAAAAATCATTCCTAATAGACTTCACATTTGGTCGCATTTATGGATAATAGAACTCGTCAAGACGCACGTCCGGAGAGGGCCCTTACGGGACCGGACGAGCGCGCAATCGCCATCGATCGAAAGGATCGAATCATGAAGTTTGTTTGCCCCGTTTGCGGTTATGTGGAAGAGTTCGACGGCGACCAGCTGCCCGAGGATTTTAAGTGCCCCCAGTGCGGCGTTCCCGGTTCTCGTTTCCTGAAGCAGGAGGAGGGCCAGCTCGAGTGGGCTGCCGAGCACGTCGTGGGCGTCGCCAAGATGGAGGGCGTCTCCGAGGACATCGTTGCCGACCTGCGCGCTAACTTTGAGGGCGAGTGCTCTGAGGTCGGTATGTACCTGGCCATGGCTCGTGTCGCTCATCGCGAGGGCTATCCCGAGATCGGCCTGTACTGGGAGAAGGCTGCCCACGAGGAGGCGGAGCATGCCGCCAAGTTCGCTGAGCTCCTGGGCGAGGTCGTGACCGACTCCACCAAGAAGAACCTCGAGATGCGCGTTGAGGCCGAGAACGGCGCCACCGCCGGCAAGACCGATCTTGCTAAGCGCGCCAAGGCCGCTGGCCTCGATGCCATCCATGACACCGTGCACGAGATGGCTCGCGACGAGGCCCGCCACGGCAAGGCTTTCGCCGGCCTGCTCAAGCGCTACTTTGGCTAAGCCAACCGCCTGAGACATAACCTCTAGCTCGATGAGGCCCGGACCGCATGGTTCGGGCCTTTTTCGTGGGCTTATTGCAGCTGCTCTTGAAGAGCGATGAGCGACTGAGGGCTCAGGTCGTCGTATTGTATGAGGACGCGAGATGGAGCGTTCTTAGTCGATGCCCGATCACCCGTCCACAGGCAATCGGCGATGTTGACATAGGAAATACGAGCGTCAGCAAGAGCCTTCGCGAAACTCTTCCCCGCTCCGTCCTCGGACAGGGCAACGGTGCAGTAAAGGCCCGCGTCCGCATGCTCGATCGAAACCTCCCCTGCCGGAAACGCTTTCCGCACAAGCGCCGCCAGGCCATCACGCGCCTCGCGAGCACGAACGCGCACGCGGTTCACATGTCGCTCGTAATCACCCGATTCCAGCAAACGAGCCAAAGCGACCTGGTCAACAGAACTCACCGACGAGGCGTAAAAACCAAGGTTGCGCCTAAACCGCTCCATTAGCTCGTCGGGCAGCACCATGTACGCTAGACGCAACGCCGATGACAGGCTCTTCGAAAACGTGTTGGTGTAGATAACCGACTGGGCGGCATCGATCGACGCGAGCGCGGGAATCGGTTTGCCGGCAAGGCGAAACTCACAATCAAAGTCATCTTCGATGAGATACCGACCCGGTCGCTCGGCGGCCCAGCTGAGCAGCGCGTAGCGACGCGCAATGCTCGTCACAAGGCCGGTCGGATACTGATGGGACGGCATCAGATGAAGGACATCGGTCCCGCTTTTCTGCAGAGTGCTCAAGACCACGCCCTCATCATCCAACGGGATATGTCGAACTTTGCAGCCCATGGCCTGATAGATGCGCGTCAGGCGCAAATAGCCCGGATCCTCAACGGCATACACCTTGTCGGCTCCAAGCAACTGAACCAACATGGTATCGAGCAGCTGGGCGCCCGCACCGATAACGATGTTGTCGGGGTCGACATTCATACCCCTTGTCCCGCGCAGGCGGTGAGCAATTGCGCGTCGTAGCCGAGCGGTGCCCTGTGCCGGCGCAGTCGAAAAGATTTCGCGTTCGTCTTCGGATGCCAGCGTCGCCCGCAGCGCGCTTTGCCAAAGCCGCGCCGCCTCCAAAGCGGAAGGAGAAAGCGCATCAAATCGCTCGACCTGTCCGTTGATATCATGTGCGCTGGGGCCCGCGGAGACGGCATCTCGGTCGATGCCCTCCGCAGCCGAAGCCAAAACCGGTGCATCCGGAAGCTCGCAAGCGTAGTAGCCCCGACGCGGCATTGAGCAAATATAGCCCTCGGCAAGTAACTGGTTATATGCATTCTCGATGGTAATGACACTGATTCCCAGATGACTGGCAAAGGCGCGCTTAGACGGAAGATGTTCCCCCGCCGCAATGCGTCCAGCTACGATATCATCTCGAATTTGCTGGTAAACATACTCATAGAGCGATGCTTCGCCGCGTTTTTCCAAATTGTAGTCAAGCATGTGTTTGCCACCTGACCTTATCGCGCTGTTCAATCTGGTATTAGTCTGACCTTGTAATTATCTCGAAAACTGAGTATTTCGCCATACCCAGCTCCCCGATAGGATGTTCCGTCAAGCAATGCACATGCCAACCAAGGGAGCAACCATGGTAGAACAGACCAGCAAGGCCGATCGCGTCAAACTCAACCGCGAGCTCGCGCAGATGCTCAAGGGCGGCGTCATCATGGACGTCACCACTCCCGAGCAGGCACGCATCGCCGAGGAGGCAGGCGCCTGCGCCGTCATGGCTCTCGAGCGCATCCCGGCCGACATCCGTGCCGCAGGCGGCGTCTCGCGTATGAGCGATCCCAAGATGATCAAGGGCATCCAAGAGGCCGTCTCCATCCCCGTCATGGCCAAGTGCCGCATCGGTCACATTGTCGAGGCGCAGATCCTGCAGGCCATCGAGATCGATTACATCGACGAGTCCGAGGTTCTCTCCCCCGCCGATGACGTTTATCACATCGACAAGACCCAGTTTGACGTGCCGTTTGTCTGCGGCGCCCGCGATCTGGGCGAGGCGTTGCGCCGTGTTGCCGAGGGCGCCACGATGATTCGCACCAAGGGCGAGCCGGGCACGGGCGACGTCGTCCAAGCCGTGCGCCACATGCGCAAGATCCAAAAGCAGATCCGTGACGTTGTCGCTCTGCGCGATGATGAGCTCTTTGAGGCAGCCAAACAGCTGCAGGTTCCGGTCGAACTGGTCCGCGAGGTCCATGCCACGGGCAAGCTTCCCGTCGTGAACTTTGCCGCCGGCGGCGTAGCGACCCCCGCCGACGCCGCGTTGATGATGCAGCTGGGTGCCGAGGGCGTCTTTGTCGGCTCGGGTATCTTTAAGAGCGGCGACCCCGCTAAGCGCGCCGCCGCCATCGTCAAGGCCGTGGCAAACTTCACCGATGCCAAACTCATCGCCGGGCTTTCGGAGGACCTGGGCGAGGCCATGGTGGGCATCAACGCCGACGAGATCGAGATCATCATGGAGGAGCGCGGGCGCTAGTCCAGCAGAAAGGATCGCACATGAGCGATTATGCAGACCAAACGGTCGCCGTGCTGGCGGTCCAAGGCGCTTTTGCCGAGCACGAGGCAAGACTATCTGAGCTGGGCGCGCACTGTATTGAGCTGAGGCAGGCGGCCGATTTGCAGCAGAACTTTGACCGCCTGGTCCTCCCCGGCGGCGAGTCCACCGTTCAGGGCAAGCTACTTGCCGAACTCGGTATGCTCGAGGGGCTTCGCATCCGCATTGTTGAAGGCATGCCTGTATTGGGGACTTGCGCCGGCTTGATTCTGCTGGCGCGCGACCTTGCCGCCCACGACGATAAGGGGACGCCGCGCCTGGCAACCATGGATGTGCTCGTTGAGCGTAATGCCTATGGCAGACAGCTCGGCAGCTTTCGCACCAAGGGGCGGGTAGACGGTATCGACGGTGAAGTGCCGCTGACGTTTATCCGTGCACCCCGCATCGTCAAGGTGCACGGCAATGCCAAGGCCCTGTCCGAAGTCGATGGCCGCATCGTCGCCGCCCGTCAAGACAACCAGCTCGGCGTCACCTTCCACCCCGAGCTCGACGACGACGCCCGCCTCCACGAGCTCTTCCTCCAAATGTAGGCAAAAACGAACGAGCGTAGATTTCCACTCTCATGCTATGTAGTCGTTGGGGATGTTCTTAAACGACTAGTCAAACAAGAACGTTCCCAACGACTACATTGCGATAGACGGCCACGTTTGCCCAGATAAAACCGACCAAAATAAACTTGTCCCCCTTTTGGTAGGTTTGGATCAAGGCAACGCCGATATTTTGGTACCGACAGCGAAAACCCGCCAGAGCGAGGGAGGCCCTTTTGGGGCGAGATGACGCCATAGGTTGAGCATAAGTCAGCGAGCGAGTCGCATTTGTGACAAGGTGGCGTGAAACGAAAGGGCGCTGACCTTCTGGTCGCGCCCTTGAAGTTGAACGTCAGATTGTCCAAATGCGGCCCGCGCAGCGTCGGCCCGTTACGGCGTTTGGTAAAACGCCGTAACTAAAAACGGTTGCCGCGGAAGCCGCCACCGTTGCGGCCACCGCGATCGCCGCCACGGCCACCGCGGTCGTTACCACGGTTGCCGCCAAAGCCGCCACGGTTGCCGCCGCGGTCGCCATAGCCACCACGGTTGCCGCCAAAGCCGCCGCGACCGCCACGGTCGCCGCCACGGTCACCAAAGCCGCCGCGGCCACCGCGATCGCCACCGCGACCGCCACGGTCGCCGCCACGGCCACCGCGATCGCCAAAGCCGCCGCGACCGCCACGGTCGCCGCCACGGCCACCGCGGTCGTCACGGCCGCCGCGAGGACCGCGGTCCTCGTCCAGGCCCATGGCGACGAGCGGAGCGATAACCTTATCGAGAGCGGCCATCAGCTCGGTAGCCTCCTCGTAAGAAAGCTCGGGCAGGAGCTTCTCCTTCTTGTTGGCAAGCTCGACCAGGCCCTCAGCGGCATCCTCGGCAGCGAAGACGACGATCTTGCGCATATCGCCCTCGGCGTCGTCGATGCGGCCGACCAGATCGGCAGCCTCGGCCTCGGCCATCAGGCCATCGAGCTCACGAAGGCGCATACCCAGCAGGTCGGACATTTCCTTCTGCTCCATCTTGGGCTTGAGGTCAAGAAGCTTGATGGCGCGCTCGATGTTCGCCATGCGCTCGGCCTTGGCCTCCTCCTCCTTGGAAATAGCAAAGCGACGGCTACGCAGCAGGCGGGCGGCCTTCTGCATCTTGTCCATCAGCTCTTCGTCATCGTAATCAACGGCGGCCTCGACAACCTCGGCCTCCTCCTCGGCGGAAACCTCGTCAGCAGCCTCAACCTCGGCAGCTTCGGTCTCCACGGTCTCGACTGCCTCGACCTCGGCAGCCATGGTCTCGTTCTCGGTCTCGTTCATGATCTCCTCGTTCTCAGACATGAGACTCCTTCTTGGCCCTCTCGGGCATCATCGCCCCATTCGCGGGGCCCGTCGCGCACTCTTTGCGCTTTAAACATTCATGCCTCTCGGCAAAACGTCCATTAGTTTATGGTGTCGCCATCAAATCTAGCTGCAGAATCTATGTACACACATTAATGCGACATGTGCGACTCGCGACGAGCGTACACCAGCGACGTCGCGAACCCAACCACGGCAATTACAGCCGCCACACGCACGGCAGCTGCAAATCCAATCGCCTGGGCAACGTCCGTCGCAGCGCCAGCGACACCGGCAGTCGCCGCAGAACTCGAGAGCAGGCCGATAAACAGCGACGGGCCAAACGATGCGGCAATCATGTTCCACGTGTTGAGCAATGCCGTTCCGTGAGGATGCTCAGCGGCAGGCAGCGTCTCCAAGCCGGCCGTTTGCGAGGGGCTCAGCACCAAACCGACTCCGGCATACACCACAACGGTCAGCGCCACGACGACGCCGATGTTCATGCTTGCCGCCGTCATCGAGATGGCAGTCTGCCCCACGGCAATCAGGGCAAAGCCGACCGGCAGCAGCGGCCATGCGCCACGGGCGTCCATCACGCGTCCGCCCACAATCGAGGTCACGGCGTTGCAGGCAATCGCCGGCAAAATGAGCAAGCCCGCAACAAGTGCGGTCATTCTGTATGCGCCCTCAAAATAGAGCGGCAACAAAACGCTCATCGAGAACGTCGTCATCATCGACACCACCACAAGCAGGCACGCAGGCCAAAAGCGAACGCTCGCCATGGGACGCACGTTAAGCACCGGATGTTCGAGCTTGAGCTGACGGGCGGCAAACAGGCCGAGCAGCACAATGGCGGTGAAGAGCGCCACGATACTGGCAATCAGATTGGTCGAGAACTCGCCTACGGAATACACAAATGCCGTAATGCCGGCCGCGAGCAAAACAACCGACAGAATATCAAGCGTAGTGTTCGAGCGCTCTCCAACATTCTGAACAAGCTTTGCGCCCGCCACAGCGACCACAATGCCGCCCACCAGCGGCACTACGAACACCGCCCTCCAGCCAAACAACGTACACATAAGACCGCTGATCACGGGTCCAAACGCCGGCCCCAGCGTAATGCAGGCACCGCCCAGGCTCAGATACAGGCCGAGCTTCTCGCGCGGAGCGCATGACAGCACCACGTTCATCATGAGCGGGAACAAGATGCCCGATCCCGCAGCCTGCAAAATACGACTTGGCAGCAAAACGCTAAACGACGGAGCGATCAGACACAGGACTTCGCCGGCGACCATGCATCCGCATGCGAAAAACAGCAGCTTGCGCGTCGAGAAACGGCCGGACAGAAAGGCCATGATGGCCGTAAAGATCGACGTCACGATCATGTAGCCCGAAACGAGCCACTGCGCCGTGGTGGCACTCACCGAAAAGGCCGCCATAATGTCGTGCAACGCCACGTTAATGATGTTCTCGTTAAACGCGGCAACAAAGGCTGCAA
This sequence comes from uncultured Collinsella sp., assembly GCA_900541675.1. Lineage (GTDB taxonomy): Bacteria > Actinomycetota > Coriobacteriia > Coriobacteriales > Coriobacteriaceae > Collinsella. The sequence continues at coordinate 20,162 of UQKU01000018.1, forward strand.
CATACATTACGACGAGAATCGCCGAGGCTGTCGACGGTGATTGAGTTTGCTTTTGGGATTTGGTCCCCATGAAATTCCTTCCTCTTAGAACGACAATCGCATCGCCCCAGAGGAACAGTCCAGGGCGAAAATGAGCCCTAGACTTACACCAGACGCCGTACACGACGAATCTGGCAACATGGTCCAACGTCGAAAGATTGTAACGCGGACGCGCAGCTTTCCTTCCGCGCTATTATTAAAAGTCCACGAAAGCATAAGACATGAGGAGCCCGCCATGATTAAGCCCATCATGAAATCCGAGTTCTTTTTGCGCCTGCCTTCCGAAGACGCGGGACCCGACGATGCCGCGACCGGGCAGGACCTCCTGGATACGCTCCACGAGCATGAGCACGAGTGCGTGGGCCTCGCCGCCAACATGATCGGCGTGCGCAAACGCATCATCTGCGTAAAGGACGGCAACAGGGCGCTGTTGATGTACAACCCTCAAATTCTTGAGCAGGTCAACGCCTACCAGACGAGCGAAGGATGCCTCTCGCTGATCGGCGAGCGTCCTTGTACCCGCTATCGCCGCATTAAGGTTGAGTATTTGGATGAAAACTTCGTCCACCGCATCAAAAACTTCTCGGGCTACACCGCCGAAATCATCCAACACGAAATCGACCACTGTTGCGGAATCGTTATCTAGTTCCGCCGATTCAAGAAAGCTCCCTGCAGCAAAACAACTGCAGGGAGCTTTTCATAGTGCGGAACTTCTATCCCACTAGCTCTGGCGGTAATGATCGAAGAAGTCGGCGAGATCTTCGAGGGACTCTTTGAGCACTTCCATGCGCGGCAGGTACACGATACGGAAGTGGTCGGGCTCAGCCCAGTTGAAGCCGCCGCCGCGCGTGATCAGAATCTTCTTCTCGTGCAGCAGGTCAAGGGCGAACTGCTCGTCATCGGTAATGTTGAACTTCTTCACATCCATCTTGGGGAAGATGTAGAACGCCGCACGCGGCTTAACCACCGAGATGCCGTCAATCTTGTTGAGCGCCTCATACACAAAGTTGCGCTGCTCGTAGACACGGCCGCCGGGGCGGATGTAGTCGTTGACGGACTGATGGCCACCGAGCGCCGTCTGAACGATCGACTGAGCCGGCACGTTGGAGCACAGGCGCATGTTGGAGAGCATGTTGATGCCCATGATGAAGTCGCTCATGCAGCGCTGGTTGCCCGAAAGCACCATCCAGCCAATACGATAGCCCGCGATCATGTGCGACTTGGACAGACCGCTAAAGGTGACGCAGGGCAGATCGGGAGCGAGCGAGGCAATCGAGACGTGCTCGTAGCCGTCCATGCACAGGCGGTCGTAGATCTCATCAGCAAAGATCATCAGCTGATGCCTGCGTGCAACCTCGACGATGCCCTCGAGCACCTCGCGCGGATAGACGGAACCCGTGGGGTTGTTGGGGTTGATGATAACGAGGGCTTTGGTCGCGCTCGTGATCTTGGACTCCATATCCTCCAGGTCGGGATACCAATCCGCCTGCTCATCGCACAGATAGTGCACAGGATGACCGCCGGCAAGGGTTGCGCACGCCGTCCAGAGCGGATAGTCGGGGCTGGGGATCAGAATCTCGTCGCCATTGTCGAGCAGCGCGTTCATCGAAAGCTGAATGAGCTCGGACACGCCGTTGCCCGTGTAGATATGCTCCATCTGAACGTTGGGCAAGCCCTTGATCTGCGAATACTGCATGATCGCCTTGCGCGCGGAGAACAGGCCACGCGAGTTGGAATAGCCTTCGCAGTCGGGCAGCTGCTGGCGCATGTCCTTGATGACCTCATCGGGCGTGCGGAAACCGAAGGGCGCCGGGTTGCCGATATTGAGCTTGAGGATGCGCTCGCCCTCGTCCTCCATACGGGCGGCCTCGTCGACGACGGGACCGCGCACGTCATACAGGACGTTATCGAGCTTGGTGGATTTAGAAAAAGTACGCATGGTGGTGCTCCTTGCAATTTGAGCTGAGGGATGGGGTTCGGGCTTGGAATCGTTGCGGGGTGATGATGCCTCGCCTTGATCGGCGTCGCCGGCAAGCAGCCAGGTAACATCGACCTCCAAAATACGGGCGAGCAGCTCAGCCACATCGCGCCGCGGAATCGTCTTGCCGCTCACATATTGGCTCATCTGACTCTTGCCGAGTTTTTTGCCGAGCATCTCCGATGCGCGGATCACGTCCGACTGGCGAACGTCGCGATCGGACATAGCCTGTCGCAGACGATCGCTAAACGTCTCTTGGGCCACTAGAACCTCCTTGCTGGCAAAGTTCAATTTATACAACACGAATTGAACCTGAGTTCAATTTAGGCAGCAGTATAACGCCGTGCTATTTCGAAAAGTTCAATTTCAAAAATATAATGAGCAAGACCTCGAGATTTATCCCAAGGCGATAACGACGTGCACGCATTTAGAGGTATTCGAGGAAACGAGCGGCGGCAAGCGAAACATCGGCCGTTCGATATATGGCGTTGATCTGCCGATGGGGATGCCCTTCGAGCGGACGCACAGCAACATCGAACTGGCAGCGACGCAAGATGAGCGCGGGAAGAATGCTCACGCCCAGGCCATCCTCGACCATAGCCATAATCGCATAGTCATCCCAAGTCGACAGTTTTGAGCGCACCGCCAGCCCCGCCCGACGGAATAGCGGCGTAATCTCGTCATCAGTGCCGCGTTCTAGCAGAATAAACTGCTCGTTGGCTAAATCGGCAAGAGAAACGACCTCCGCCGTGGCAAGCGAGGAGTCCGCTGGCACCACGGCCATCAACTCGTCTTGCACCAACGGTCGCGACGCCATGCCGGCGCCGCGTGGCTCGCGCGGAATAAAGCCCAGGTCGCAGCGGCCTTCCGCCACCCATTGCTCAATCTCGGAGTAATCACCCATCAGCAGCTCGTAATCGACATCCGGATGATCGGCGCGAAAGCGCGCAATCACCGGCGGCAGTACATGGGTCGCCACACTCGAAAACGTACCGATACAGATCTTGCCGCGCATGAGCCCACGCATCTCGTCCACATGTCGCTGCAGGCGGCCAAACTCCTCGCAGAGCGCCTCAACCGCCGGCATGATCTGCCGCCCATCGGCAGAAAGCACCACGCCCTCGCGGCTGCGATCAAGCACCTTAAAACCCCAGTCTGCCTCAAGGTCGCCCACCATGCGGCTCACGCCCGACTGCGAATAGCTCAGCCGCTCTGCAGCACGCGTAAAGCTGCCGGCACGCACCGTCTCGAGCAGCACTTGCATCTTTTGGATATTGGTCTCCACGGCACGTCCCCACCCTTGCATGAGTTTTTGTTATGTTTTCCATGCATTATATTCGCTTTTCTTCTAAAGCCAGTTCACCCATAGTGAATATGTTCGGATATAGAGGGGATGTCAGCGCATGAACAACGGACTGTTTACATACTTAGCAGCATTACTGTTGTTTGGCTCTAACGGCATCATCGCCGCAGCTATCGCACTGCCGAGCTCCGATATCGTACTGTTGCGCACGTTTTTGGGCGCTCTCACCCTTGCCGCCATCCTCTTCATAACCAAGCGCCATAACCTGCAGGCTCCGTCTCGCCCCCGCGAGGCCGCAGCGCTCATCGTCTCGGGCGCCGCGCTGGGCGCCAGCTGGATTATCCTGTTCCGCGCCTATCAGACGATCGGCGTTGGTATCTCCTCGCTGTTGTATTACTGTGGCCCCATCATCGTTATGGCCCTTTCCCCGCTCATTTTTGGCGAAAAGCTGACCGGCGGCAAAATCGCCGGCTTTGTCGCCGTCGCCTGCGGTGCTTTTCTCATTGCAGCGCAAGGTCTAGGCGGCAATATGCCCATTGCGGGCATCGTCTGTGGAATCGCCTCGGCCTTCTGCTATGCATTGATGGTCATCGCCAGCAAGGGTGCGCCGCACATCGAGGGCCTCGAGAACTCCGCACTCCAAGTGAGCGCCGCCTTTGTGACCGCACTGGCCCTCACGCTCATCACGCAGGGCGCTCCCTCGTTCCTGTCCGCCGGCGTCGCCGCCAGCATTGATTGGCGCGCCGTCGCTATGCTCGGCGTCGTCAACACCGGCATTGGTTGCCTGCTCTACTTTAGCGCCGTCGCCAAGCTGCCCGTCCAGACCGTCGCCGTCGTCGGCTACCTCGAGCCGCTTTCGGCGGTCGTGTTCTCGGCCGCCCTTTTGGGTGAAGCCATAACACCGGTCCGCCTGATGGGCGCCGCGCTTATCATCGGCGGCGCGATTTTTTGCGAACTCGCCGGCAAACGCGCAAACGCCAAGGCTGGCATCGCCCAGACAGCACGTGCTTAAAAGCCCCTGCTTTGAAATGCTACCTGCGTAGATAAATAATCCCCAGCTGAGGATTATTGTCTAAAATAACCCGATGTGCCAAACTGCTCTTGTATGTATAAAGACGGCATAAAGTTTTTTGTCCTAGACAGATAACCGGATGTCTAAGGGAGTCCTCGTGGCACACAACAAACTGGAGGCAAACCTCCAAGACCAGCGCGGGCAAGGCGGGCACGGAGCCATCCCCCTCTCCGCTGGCATGCTGCTCGTAACGCTCGGCGTCGTCTACGGCGACATCGGCACGAGCCCCATGTACACCATGAAATCAATCGTCGCCAACAACGGCGGCATCGGTACCGTCAGCGAGGACATGATCCTGGGCGCGCTTTCGCTCGTCATCTGGACCATGACGCTCGTGACCACGGTCAAGTACGTGGTAATCGCCATGAAGGCCGACAACCACAACGAAGGCGGCATCTTCGCCCTGTTCAGCCTCGTACGCAAGGTGGCACCATGGCTGATTCTGCCCGCCATGATCGGCGGCGCGGCGCTGCCCGCCGCCGGCCTCCTCCCCCCCGCCGTCACGGTCACCACAGCCATCGAGGGTCTGCGCACCATCGAATGGGGCCATGCGCTGCTGGGCGACGGCCAGACCAACGTCATCATCATCACCATCATCATTATCTGCGGCCTATTTGCCATGCAGCGCGCCGGCACCTCGTCAATCGGCAAGCTGTTCGGCCCGCTCATGACGCTGTGGTTCCTGTTCCTGGCAGGCGCCGGTCTGTTCAACATGCTCGGCAACCTGTCCATCTTGCGCGCGCTCAACCCCATTCGCGGCGTCATGTTCCTATTCTCGCCCATCAACCACTCGGGCATCATGGTGCTCGGCTTTGTCTTCCTGTCGACAACCGGTGCCGAGGCGCTCTACTCGGACATGGGCCACGTGGGCAAGGCAAACATCTATGCATCCTGGCCGTTTGTTAAGGCGGCCCTTATCCTCAACTATCTGGGTCAAGGCGCTTGGCTGCTCGCCAATAACTCCAACCCCCAGATGCTCGCGATGGATATCGTCAACCCGTTCTATATGATGCTCCCCGAGCCCCTGCGCCCCTTTGCCATCGTGCTTTCGGCCGTAGCGGCCATCATCGCCTCGCAGGCGCTCATTACCGGATCGTTCTCGTTGGTTTCGGAGGCAACGCGCCTCAACCTTATGCCGCACCTGCGCATCCACTACCCCAGCGACACCAAGGGCCAGCTCTATATTCCGCTCGTCAACAACATCATGTGGGTCGGCTGCATCTTCATCGTGCTGCTGTTCCAGAACTCCGAGCGCATGGAGAGCGCCTATGGCCTCGCCATCACCGTGACCATGCTCATGACCACGACGCTTTTGACGAGCTATATTGCCGGCATCATGAAACATAAGCTGGGCGCCTGCGTCTTTGCCCTACTTTTTGGCGCCATCGAGCTTTGCTTCTTCGCCTCGTGTCTCACCATGTTCTTTGACGGCGGCTATGTGATGATCTTCTTGGCCTCGCTGCTGTTTGGCCTTATGTACGTGTGGCGCCGCGGCACCGCCATCGAGCGCACGCAGACGATCCTGCTGCCCGTCTCCAAGTACATTGACCAGCTCGGCCGCCTGCGCAACGACGAGACCTACCCCGTGCTCGCCGACAATCTGGTGTTCCTTACCAACAGTCCCGACCCGCTCACGCTCGACCGCGACGTGCTCTATTCCATCCTGGACAAACATCCCAAGCGCGCCAAGGCATACTGGTTCATCAACGTACACGTTACCGATGAGCCCTATACGCACGAGTATTCCGTCGAGACCTTTGGCACGGACTTTTTGTTCCGCGTGCGCTTGGACCTGGGCTTTAAGGTCAACCAGCGCATCAATGCCTACCTGCGCCAGATTGTTGGCGACCTGATGGCATCGGGCGAGCTGCCGCCGCAGCACCACACCTATTCCATCTACGAGACACGCGGCAACGTGGGCGACTTCCGTTTTTGCATGCTGCGCAAGATGCTTGCCCCCGAAACGGACATTAACCGCAACGACCACCGCGTCATGGCCATCAAGTATGCCGTCCGCCGCGCCTGCGGAAGCCCGGCACGCTGGTACGGTCTTGAGAACTCGGCCATCATCATCGAGTACGTGCCCCTCTTTGCCCGCATGCGCCCGGCCGTTAAGCTCGTGCGCACCCAGGTGCCGCTCGAAGTTCAGATCGAGGAAGCCGAGGAAATGGAGGTCGACATCTTCTCAGACGACTTGGTCAACGGCAACGAGGCCGGCAAGAGCATGAACGTCGATCCCACCGAGCTGCTCGAGAGCGTCGCCGATACGCCCGAACAGCAACTGCTTGACGGCCTCGAGAGCGAACAGCTCAACGACGCCAACTTCTAGCGACGTCACAAATCAACGACAGCGGCCCTGCATCTCACGGGAGACGCAGGGCCGCCTTGCATTGCAGTAAAGCTAGCGGCTACGAACGACGCGGCTCGGGAACCACGAGTCTATCGGGGCTCGCGCCCTCGGCATCCATCAGGCTCACGTAGCGAATCGACGGATCCCCATACATCGCGTAGTAATAATTGCCCGTGCGCGCGCTAAAGCATCCGGTGTAGATAGTCTTCTCGAACTTGCCATCGCCCATCCTGGACGCCCCCTCAATCATCACCACGCCCTCGAGCGAGCGGAACATACGGACGACGTTTTCGGTCTCGCTCTCCTTTTGCGGGTAATTGGCATTGAGATACGCCGCCTTTACAAAACGGCTCGGCGAATAGCAGTCACCCGGAATACCGCGCATGCCGGCACCCGCGCCATAGGGCTTGAGCTCGGCGCCACGCCATGTCGCCGTCTGCGGAAAATCGCTTGTGGCAGTGATATAGGTGCGGAGGTTTTCCATGTGCCACGGGAAGGTCGGCTGGTTGGCAAGGGTGTCGACCGGATCGTCGTATACATGCAGGCCGTCAGCCATCATCTCGACCACGATGCTACGCTGGCTGTCGCCGATAATCCAATGGAGCAGCGACACGCCCAGCCCCTCTCCGGCAGATTTGGCGACAATCACCGTGTCGCGCAGCGCGGCCTCGACCTCATCGACCGTCGAGAACGTCGCTGCCACCCACAGGGGAAACTCATAGGCCGCGATATTGGTCTTACCGTCGACAGGGTCATCGGCATACTCGGCATAACCAGGGAAATTGAGACCCGCCACGGCGAGGCCCGCATCGTTGCCGCAATCGAAGAACATAGGGTAGTTCTTGTAATCGATGCACATACCGATCACCGCGTGTGCCGCTGTCGCGTCGTCGATAAACGAATACGGAATGTGAAACCCACGCGGCATCACGCGAACCTGTTGGCCGTAGTCAAAGCTCCAGTCGAGGTTGCGGCCCAGATACATGTGGCCAGAATTATCGGTAAATCGAATACTCGTACACATAGCGCCTCCTAGCTTTACGTTCTTGCTAATTTCATTGTCTCCAAACAAAAAGGCGCTAAACACAAAAGCCCGGACATGACAACAATGTCATGCCCGGGCTATTCAAGCAGGATAAACTCAACCAAGTTAACCCCGCAGGTCGTCTAAGGGGTCAAAGTGCCGCAGATTGCCACGAAAGAGGAGCGAAGCGTACTTAAGGTACGCGAGCGACGATTGAGCGGCAAGGTGCGGTGCTTTGGTCCCCTTAGACCAACTTTCCTAGACAGTGGTCAATCATGTGTTGAATCATCTGCGCCTCGAAGCCGACGAAGTCCTGCTTGCGCTCGCGCATCTTGCCGTCGACGATCACGTCATAAGCGACCTTGCACTTGATATAGCGCGTGGACTTGGTGACCTCCTCGTGCGTCAGGCAGCTCTCCTCCATCTTGCTGGCGCCCAGGCCAAACACCAGACGGGGGTTGTAGAGCACGTGGGGCTCGCCGGCGTCGTCCAGGTAGACGCAGACCTTCTTGGTAACGCCAATCTGGTTAGCGGCAAGGCAGCCGGCATCGTCGAGCGACTTAATGGTATCGATCAGGTCCTGAGCAACCGACTCGTCCTCGACGGTCGCAACCTCGCAACGCTGGGACAGGATAGCCTCGTCGTGGCAAAGCTCTTTAATCATACGTTCCTCCATAGGGGTCGTTGTAACCGCTTAAGTATACGGTACCCACACATTTTCATGCGAAAAATACCGTCCGTCTGCTACAAAGCGCCGAACATCAACATGCGAGGAACAACAGCGTCGTAAAGGGGCTATAGTGAGAACGTTCGTGTCAATCGGCCTAAACTCGGGGCCGAACAAGGAAAGGGTATGCATGGACGAACTTTTTCACGTCAGTGAGCGCAAGTCCACAATCGGGACCGAACTTCGCGCTGGACTGACAACATTCCTGGCGATGGCCTACATCATTGCCGTCAACCCTGCGGTGCTCTCGGGCGCCGGCATCGATGCGGGAGCGCTCGCCTGCGCCACCTGCCTGGGCGCCGGCATCATGACCATCTGCATGGGCATCTTCGCCAACCGCCCGCTCGCCTGCGCGTCGGGCTTAGGCGTCAACGCGATGATCGCTGGAATCGCCACCACCGTCTGCGGCGGTGACTGGCACGTGGCCATGAGCGTTATCTTCCTCGAGGGTATCGTCATCTTGCTGCTCGTGCTTTGTGGCCTGCGCGAGGCCATCATGGACGCCATCCCGGTTGTCCTGCGTCACGCCATCTCGGTGGGTCTGGGCCTGTTCATCGCCATGATTGGCCTGTGCGATGCCGGCATTATCACCGCTGGCGCCGGTACACTCGTCGGTCTGGGCGACATCACCTCCCCCACCTTCATCGTCGGCATCATCTCCATCCTGGTGACGGTCGCCCTCGCCTGCCGCAACGTCCCCGGCTCGCTGCTCATCGGCATCGTCGTCGCCGTCATCGCCGGTATCCCCCTAGGTGTGACCCAGGCTCCGACCGGTATCATCGCCCCGCTCGACTTCTCGAGCATCGGTGGCCCCATCGCCGACGCCGGCGGCGTGCCCGCCATCGTCAAGGTCCTTACCGACCCCGCGCTCCTCGTCATCTCGTTCTCGCTGCTCATGAGTGACTTCTTCGACACCATGGGCACCGCGATGGCCGTAGCCAAGCAGGGCGAGTTCCTCACCGACGACGGCAACGTCGAGAATATCAAGGAGATCCTAATCGTCGACTCCGCCGCCGCCGCTGTGGGCGGTTTCATGGGTGTCTCCTCCATCACCACCTTCGTCGAGTCCACTTCTGGCGCCGCCGACGGTGGCCGCACGGGCCTCACCTCCGTCACCACCGGCGTGCTGTTCATTCTCGCCGCGTTCTTCTCCCCCATCGTCACCATCGTTTCCAGCGCCGCCACCTGCGGTGCTCTGGTCTACGTCGGCTACCTCATGATGAGCGAGGCCTCCGAGATCGACTGGTCCGACGTGTCGCAGGGTTTCCCGGCGTTCATGATTGTCGCCGGCGTGCCCTTCACCTACTCCATCTCTGCCGGCATTGGCCTAGGCTTTATCGCCTACGTGATCGTCGCGCTCTTTAAGGGCGAGGCCTCCAAGATCAAGCCGCTCATGTGGATCGCAGCTCTCGCCTTCCTCGTCTACTTCTTCGTAGCGTAACGGCATAGTCTGCTAAAACAGAACACCAAAGCGCGGAGTCGCATCGAGCGGCTCCGCGCTTTTCTTTTAAAGCCAGGCAACGCACAGACGCGCGATGTTTTGCTTCCCAAGTTTTGGACATTTTGCCCTCCAAACGGCACTACCGCCGGCTACATCCTGCAGATATGCTGGGCTTAATCGCATAGGCCCTATGAGGATGGGAGTAACCATGGCCGCCTTGTTCACGACCCCCAAGCGCAATGACAAAACCTCTGGAGCCCATTTTGTCGAGCCCGACGTGTGCCGTCGCACGCTGCTCGCACACGGCAGCTGGCGCCGCGTGACGCGCCGCATCGTCTGCGGCCTGGCCTGCGCGCTCACGGTGAGCTCGCTGCTCATGCCGAGCGTCTCGCTCGCGGCCGAGTGGGTGGACGTCGGCGGCGTCCGCCACGAAGCGGCCGCGGGGCCCGCGGGAGACGCCGCCGGCACCTGGGCCTGGGACGGCGCCGACGATATGAAGCTCAACGGCTATAACGGCGGCGCGATCGAGGCAGCGGGCAAGCTCAACGTGAGCTACGAGGGCGACAACATCGTCACTAACGGCGACGGCCGCGGCATCAAGGTTAAGGATGGCGCGAACGAGAACGCCGAGCTTAATATTCAGGGCGACGCGTCCAGCACGCTCAACGTGACATCTTCTCGTGACGCCATCACTTCCGTCGGCAGCATCAACATCGACGGCGCTGGCACTGTCAACGCCACGAGCACCGAGCACGATGCCATCGATGCCGGGGGCGATGTCACCATCAAGGGCTCGGGAAACGTTAACGCCACGGGCGATTCGGCTGGCATCAGGGCCGACGGCAACATCACGATCGACAACAGCGGAACCGTCACCGCCAAGGCCACCGAGGATCAGGGTATCGATGCTAACGAGAACCTCATCATAAAGGGCGGCGGCAAGGTAGAGGCAAGCTCTATCAAAGACAATGCGATTTGGGCCGACGGCAACATCGAGATCTCGGGTGGCAGCCAGGTCAAGGCAAGCTCCGAGGAAGACGCCGCCATCGACGGTAAAAACAGCCTCACGGTCACGAACGCTTCCCTCAACGCAAGTGGCGTTGGGTATGGCATCTATGTCTACAAGGGCATCACGTTCGATGGCGCAACCGTAACGGTCCGTGCAAGTGCAGGGAACGATGAAGCCAGCGCCCTCTTCACCGACGAGGACGACATCGTCATCAAGAACGGCTCGATCGTGGATGCGTTCGCAGAAGGCCAGTTCTCGACCGCAATCTCCACCAGAAACTACTACCCCAACGAAGCGGGTGGTCACATCTACATTAGTGACTCCGTTGTCAAGGCTATAGCCCGCTATGTCGAGTCCGGTAGCGACGGCCCCGATCACTACAGCAACGACCAAAGCGGCGCGGTCATTCCCGAGCATAGGGGCGTGAACATCGGCATCTTTGCCCGGACCGAGGAGGGCATCACGCCCGCGACCATCTCGATTGTCCGCAGTAAGGTCACAGCTGAGGGAGACACGGCGGCAATCTTCGCCCTTGCCGTGAGCGCGGACGGCGAGACAATCGGCACCATCGAGATCGAAGGCGCTCCCATCCAGACGCCCACAGGCGGCAAGATCATTGGCTATCGCAACAAGGAAGAACTCGATGACGGCATCTTCTACGTGGTGGGTCAAACCATCGGCACGGGCGACGCTGTGATCGACTCCCCCTATAACGAAGCTGTCGCCAAGAGCACGGTCATCGCGCCTCCCGAGGAGATCAAACCCGAGGAGAAGCCAGGCGAGACCAAGCCCGAGGGTTCCAAGTCCGAGGGCACGAAGACGACCAAGACCGTTGCAGTTGCAGCCACGGGAGCCAAGATCGCCGGCAAACTCGCAGCAACCGGCGACGCCTCGAGCGCAGCCATCGTGGCAGCCGCCCTTGCGGGAACAGCCGCCATCGCCGCGGGCGCCGTGGTGAGCCGCAAGCGCTCGTAAACACTTTTTCGCACGGGACGGGTGGATCGCGGCCCTTGCCTTCCTCGTCTACTTCTTCGTAGCGTAAGGGCAAGGCTGCAAAAGCTGAACAATAAAGCGCGGAGTCGCCATGCGGCCCCGCGCTTTTCTTTTAGCGCCGGTCCCTGCGCCGGCGTGCGGCCTATTTCTCCCCCATTTTGGCCATTTTGCCCTCCAAACGGCACTACCGCCGGCAACATCCAGCAGATACGCTGAATCTAGTCGTATAGGCCCTATGAGAACGGGAGCAACCATGGCAGCCTTGTTCACGACCCCCAAACGCAATGACACTACCGCCGGAGCCCATGTTGCCGAACCCAACGTTCGCCGTCGCATAGGACTCGCGCACGGCAGCTGGCGCCGCGTGACGCGCCGCATCGTCGCGGGCGCCGTGTGCGCGCTCACGGTGAGCTCGCTGCTCATGCCGAGCGTCTCGCTCGCAGCGGAATGGGTCAAGGTCGGCGGCAACAAGTACAACACCGCGGCGAGCGACGAGGCCGGTACCTGGTCGTGGGACGGCGCCGACGACTTGAAGCTCAACAACTATAACGGCGGCGAGATCCAGGCCGCAGGCAAGCTCAACGTGAATTACTCGGGAACCAACATCGTCACTGCCGAATGGATCGAAAGCATCAACGTTTCTCATGGCACTAACGAGAATGCCGAGCTCAATATCCAAGGCGACGAGGGCGGCACGCTCAGCGTGACATCTACTGAGGACGCTATCCTCACCACGGGTAATATCAACATCGACGGAGCCGGATCCGTCAACGCCACGAGCACTGGGTTTGATGCCATCAATGCCGGAGGTGATCTCGCTATCAAAGGTTCGGGCAACGTCAACGCCACGGGTGCATCGGATGGCATCAGGGCAAACGGCAATATCACGATTGACGACAGCGGAGCCGTCAGCGCCAGGGCTACCAAGGGCAAGGGTATTGGAACCGACAAGAACCTCACCATCAAGGGTGGCGGGACGGTCGAGGCAAGCTCCGAGAAAGACGCTGCCGTCGAGGCCAAGGGCAGCCTCGCAGCCACAAACGTCTCCCTCAACGTAAACGGTGTTGAATATGGCGTCTATGCCCACAAGGGCATCACCCTCGATCATGCAAACGTGACGGTCCGTGCAAGTAAAGGCAGATACGGTGGCGCCAACGCCCTCTTCACCTACCAGGACGACATCGTCGTCAAGAACGGCTCCACCGTGGACGCGTTTGCGGAAGGCGAGGTTTCGGCTGCATTCTCCACCAGAAACGATCGACCCAACGAGAAGGGCGGCCACATCTACATCAGCGACTCCGTTGTCAAGGCCATAGCCCGCTATGTCGAGAACGGCGACGGCCCCATCCCCTACAGCGAAAACCAAGATGGCGAGACGAGGCGCGAACCCCAAGGCGAGAACATCGGCATCATCGCCCAGACCAGCGAGGGCGTCACACCCGCAGTCATCTCGATCATCCGCAGCAAGGTAACGGCCGAAGGAGATACAGCGGCAATCTTTGCCCGTGCCATGAGCGCTGACGGCAAGACAATCGGCACCATCAAGATTGAGAACGCCGCCATCCAGACGCCCGAAGGCGGCAAGGTCATTGACTATCGCAAGCTCCGTGACGGCATCTACGAGGCAGGCCAAGCCATCGGCACGGGCGACGCCACGGTCGACTCCCTCTATATCAAAGCAGTCGCCAAAAGTACGACCATCGCACCTCCCGAGGTAGCCAAGCCGGAAGACCCCAAGCCCGACGAGACCAAGACCGCAGAAAGCAAGCCCGCGGAGTCCAAGCAGAACCCCAAGCCTGAGGGCTCAAAGCCGACCAAGGCCGTTGCGGCTTCAACCACGAAAGCCAAGACTACCGGCGTGCTCGCGGCAACCGGCGACACCTCGGGTGCGGCCATCGTGGCAACCGTCCTTGCGGGAACAGCCGCTATCGCCGCAGGCACCATGGCGAGCCGTAAGCGTTCTTAGACGCCTCTGCGCACATGGCAGCTCCCGCGAAGGCCCCGAGCCCTAGCACCGTTTAACAACGCCACCGCCGAGCTCCCCTCCGGCGGTGGCGTTTTCCATATGCGTCCGCAGGGGATGCACGAGATTGTCTTTGGTCTAGCCCAACCGGCATACGTTGGCGTGCGACAATTGGGGCTGCCGATATCACAACACTGAGAGAGGCCCGTCATGGAAGCGCATCAAAAGCAGATAACCGTTTATTCGAATCATACGGAAAGCGCGCCTGTCATCTACCTTCCTGTGGTCGTGGGCGACGGCAGCGAGGTTTATAAGTGTTGCCGAGAGCTCGACTGTCCGCCATTCGCCCTCGTCACCATTGGCGGGCTCGATTGGAATCGCGAGCTGAGCCCCTGGGCATGCGACGGGACCGTACGCGATGTCGAGCCTTTCGGCGGCCAAGCTGCCGATTTTCTTGATGAGCTGCTGAATCAGATAATCCCCCAGGTCGAGTCGTCGATTCCTCAGCCGCCCACCTGGCGCGGCATTGCCGGCTACTCGCTCGCGGGCCTCTTCGCACTCTGGTCCCTCTGGCAAACCGACGCCTTTGACCGCGCCGCGAGCGCATCGGGGTCGCTATGGTTTCCCGACTTTGTCGACCGTGCCAGCACGGCCCCTTTTGCCGGCAGCCCGCAAGCCGTCTACCTGTCACTCGGCAAAAAGGAAACCAAGACGCCCAACCGCATGATGCGGCATGTACTCGACGACACACGCGCGATGGAAGCGTTGCTCGTCGAGCGCGGCATTCCAACAACGCTGGAGCTCAACCCCGGCAATCACTTTGCCCAAACCGACTTGCGCATGGCCCGCGGCATCCACTGGATACTGACACATTAAAAATGGTGCCCACACGCATATACGCATGGGCACCATATCTTGTTTTAGCTGAACGCAGCTGCTACTCAGCAGCCTCCTCAAGCTCGGAGACATCAAACTCAAAGTCGTTACCCGGCAGGATGGCGTTGAGCACAATGCCCACCAGTGAGCCCACGGCAATGCCGGACAGCGAAATGGTCACGCCGCCCAGCTCCAACACGATGGCGCCGGCGGTGCTGTACGCGATGCCGAGCGAAAGCACGAGCACCAGCGCGGCAACCAGCACGTTGCGGTTGTTCTGGAAATCGACCTGGTTCTCGATGAGGTTGCGGACGCCCACAGCGCTGATCATGCCGTAGAGCACGAGCGACACACCGCCGATCACACACGCCGGCATGGCCGCAATGACAGCCGCGAACTTGGGGCAGAACGAAAGCACGATGGCGCAGCACGCGGCAATGCGAATCACGCGCGGGTCGAACACGCGCGTCAGGGCGAGCACGCCGGTGTTCTCACCATACGTAGTGTTGGCCGGAGCGCCAAAGAGCGAAGCCAGAATCGTGGCAAGGCCGTCGCCGAGCAGCGTGCGATGCAGGCCGGGATCGGCAATGTAGTTGCACTCGCAAGTCGAACCGATAGCAGAGATATCGCCGATATGCTCGATCATGGTCGCGAAGGCCAGCGGCATGATGGTGATGATGGCCGTCGTGGCAAGACCGCTATCGAACTGCGGCCCAAAGAGTGCAAACACGGTGTTGTCCCACACGATGGGCAGACCGACCCACGGAGCGGCGGCAACGCCCGAGAAATCAACCCCGCCGAGCGCAGCCGCAACGGCATAGCTCACCACAACGCCCAGCAAAATCGGCACGATCTTGACCATGCCACGGCCCCAGATGTTGCAGATGACGATAACGGCAACGCCAATGACAGCCACAAGCCAGTTGGTCTGGCAGTTAGCAATAGCGGAACTTGCCAGGATCAAGCCGATGGAAATGACGATGGGGCCAGTCACCACCGGCGGGAAGAAACGCATGACACGCTTGGCGCCAAACGCGCGGAAGAGCGCCGCCAGCACCGGATAGAGCAGACCGGCGCAGGCTACGCCCAGGCAGGCGTAGGGCAAAAGCTCGGTCTCGCCGTTGGGCGCGATTGCGGCATAACCGGCAATAAAGGCAAACGATGAGCCCAAAAATGCCGGCACCTTACCGCGCGACAGGAAGTGGAACAGCAGCGTGCCCAAGCCGGCAAACAAAAGCGTTGCCGATACCGAGAGGCCGGTGAGCACGGGCACCAGCACGGTGGCGCCAAACATGGCAAACAGGTGCTGTAGGCCGAGCAGGAACATGCGCGGGCGGCCGAGCAACGATGCGTCGTAGATGGCATCGCTGACGGCGGGCGTCGAGGACTGGGACATGGATGTCCTTTCGAATGGAAGGGCGATCAGGCATATCGGATAACCTGCCCGAACGATACGATCCGAACCATTGTACGCGATACGCTATGCCTCGCACGCGCCGCCACCTGCAAACACTAGTGCTATTTCCAAACGCGCTCGGCAATGCGCTTGACCAGCGCGATCTTTGCCCATTGCTCATCCTCGGTCAGCTTGTTGCCAATCTCGCAGCTGGCAAAGCCGCACTGAGGCGACAGATACAGGTTCTCGAGCGGCACGTACTTTGCGGCTTCACGGATGCGCTCGACGATAACATCCTCGTTCTCGAGCTCTGCCGCCTTGGTGGTCACCAGACCCAACACGACCTTCTTGCCGGGGGCAACGTACTTGAGCGGCTCAAAACCGCCGGCGCGCGGCGTGTCGAACTCCAGATAGAACGCATCGACGTCCTCATGCGCAAACAGATATGGAGCGATGGGATCGTAGCCGCCTTCAAAAGCGTAGGTGGAGTGGTAGTTGCCGCGGCATACGTGCGTGTTGATAACCAAATCATCGGGCTTGTCCGCGATGGCGGCGTTGTTGAGCGCCACGCCCAGCTCGCTTACCTTTTGCAGGTCGACCGGGCTCATGCCGGTCTTGGACACAAAGTCAGTATCGCAGTAGATGCCCCAGGTGCAGTCATCAAACTGGATGTTGCGGCAGCCTGCAGCGTACAGGTCGGCGATCACCGTACGATAAGCGGCTGCAATGGCATCGGCGAGCTCTTCGTCGGTCTTGTAGACGGCGCGCAGGCTCTCCTGCTGGCCATCGCAGCGGTCGAGCGTGACCTCAGAGAACGTCTGGATAGGCGCCGGGATGGTCTGGCGTGCAACGTGGTCCTCGCCCTCAAGTGCCTTGACAAACTTAAAGTGCTCGACGAAGGGGTGGTTCTCGCCGCTGATGGAGCCAGTCACCACGGCGGTATCGGCCGTGGTCTCCTCGTCGTGGAACATATATCCCGTACGCGAGGTGCGACGCTCGACGCCGTTCAGCCCCCACATAAAATCGAGGTGCCAGTAGCTGCGGCGAAACTCGCCATCGGTGATGACCTGCAGGCCGGCGGTCTTTTGCTTTGCCACCAAATCGCGAATGGCATCGTTCTCGACGGCCTTAAGCCCCTCGGCATCAAGCGCGCCTACCGCATAGGCAGCGCGGGCGTCCTTTACGGCCTGCGGACGAAGAAAGCTGCCGACGATATCGGCGCGAAACGGCGCGTTCGGTTGAATTGAAGTGCTCATAGATATCTCCCTTTGCATTGGTTGCTTTACTGGGACAGAGTATGAGCGCTCATATGGCCATCGCAAAATATACGTTTATAACAGTTTGATATAGATGCTTCCTATATCAGTTTGGACTGCCATAAAGAGATTTGACCCGTGCAGAATGCAGCAGTCTATATGTGCTGGCGAATCGCGTCGATATAGGCCTGCCCGTAGCGCGTAAGTGTCGTGTTCTTGCGCGTGATGATGCCGATCTCCATGTACTCGTCTACATCAAGCGGAATCGAGATGATACCCGGCCCGTTGAGCTCGTGACTGATCACGCCTGAGCATACCGTGTAGCCGTTGAGGCCCATGGCCAGGTTGAACAACGTCGCACGGTCGCGCACGCGGATATTCTTGCGGCGCTCAAACGTCGAGGTCAGCTCCTCAGAATAATAAAACGAGTTATAGCTGCCCTGCTCATAGGACAGGAACGGGTAGTCTTCCAAGTCCTCGAGCGTCACACTCGAGCGGCCCGCCAGCGGATGGTCGGCGCACACAAAAACGTGCGGCGTGGCGCAGAAGAGCCCTTCGAACACGAGCTCGTTGGCCGCCAGCATGCGCTCGATGACCTCGCGATTGTGCTCCGACAGATACAGGATGCCGAGTTCGCTTTTCATATGCGCGACGTCCTCGATAATCTCGTGAGTCTGCTCCTCGCGCAGGGTAAAGTCGTAGCGCGCGGCATCAAACTCACGAATCACATCGACAAACGCATTAACGGCAAAGGAATAATGCTGGCAACTCACACTAAAGTGCGGCACCTGCTCGGACTCGCCCTTGTACTTACCTTCGAGCAGATCGGCCTGGTCAAGCACCTGTCGCGCGTAGCCCAAGAAGGTCTCGCCTTCCTCGGATACAACGACACCCTTGTTAGTGCGCTCAAAGATGTGCACACCCATCTCGTTTTCGAGATCGCGAATCGATGCGGTAATCGAAGGCTGCGACACAAAGAGCCGGCGCGAGGCCTCGGTGATGCTGCCGCATTCGGCAACCTTGACGACATACCTGAGCTGCTGAAGCTTCATAGCTTTCTCCCTAGACGTTCGTGACGTCGAAACCCGTCGCATCCATCTGACGCATAAACGGCGGCATCTCCCCCGTCGCGGCACAGGCGGCAATCTGATGCAGAGCCCCGGCAACCGCATCGTTTGCCGCAGCGCCGATATGCCAGCGCGCGGCAGCCGTGACAGCCTCGTTGGCATTGGCGACTGCAACGGAGTTGGGAACGGCATCGATCATGGGCAGATCGTTATCGGAATCACCGAACACGGCCACCTCGTCGAGTGTCAGGTCCAAAGCGCGCGCAAGCTCCAGCGCGGCGCAACCCTTGTCCCAACCTGCTGGAAGGATGTCGAACAGGCGCACACGATTGTTGGGAAACACGAGCGAGAGCT
Source organism: uncultured Collinsella sp. (assembly GCA_900541675.1). Classification (GTDB taxonomy): domain Bacteria; phylum Actinomycetota; class Coriobacteriia; order Coriobacteriales; family Coriobacteriaceae; genus Collinsella. The sequence continues at coordinate 39,010 of UQKU01000018.1, forward strand.
CCGGTACCTCAGCGGCAACGCGCTCACGTAGCTCCGCGAGCTCCTCACGCGAACGGGCACTCCAGATATTCGCCTTGAACACCGGTGCGTCATCGACAACAGGACGGCACGGGGCCTCTTCGCCCTTGAGCCACGCGTTGCCGCCCGACTCCATGGCGCGGCGCACGCGCTCGGGGTCGCTCGTCACGCAATAGGCATCGTTATCCCAAAAGTCATCACCCAGGCTGTAGACCTTCAGATACGTATCGTCGGTCTCTTGCTCCAAGTAGTCAGCCAAGCGCATAAGGGCGGCGTTGTCAGTCGCGCGCGAAGCGACCGCCTGACCGTCGACAAACATTACCTGGCCGTTGCAGAACGCGCCGGTCGAGAAGCACTCGACGCAATTGCGGAACATCCAGCCCATCGCGGACGGCTGGCGACCCGAAACCGGGCCAAAGTGCAGACCCGCCGTCTGCATGGCATGAATGCCCTCGATGGCGTAGTCGCTGGCGCCGTCATGCCCGGCTGGAATCAGCGTATCGTCCATATCGGTCAGCACAAGTTTAATCATAAGGCCCCCATTCGTATCGGTCCTACCTATTGTAACGACCTGCCAAAATAAACCTGTCCCTTTTTGGCAGGTGCGCTAGTATAGGGAACAACAGATTCGATGCGGGAGTGCCGGCGGTGCAAACCACAAGGCTGAGAGGGCATGGGGCCCAATCCTTTGAACCTGTCAGTTAATGCTGGCGTAGGGAGCATGCCGCCTTTTTAGGGGCGCTGTCTATGCACAGCGCCCCTTTTCTATGCCAAGGAGGCATGTGCAGTGATTGATTCGGAACAGCTTAAGCAAAATGTGGTCAAGACCGTGGAGGAGATTCGCGCCACCAATCCCATGGCGGGCTCCATCACCAACACGGTGACGATTGACTTTGTTGCCAACGCGCAGCTCGCCGTGGGCGGCTCTGCCGCTATGGTCTACCTGCCCGACGAGAGCGAGGCGCTCGTTGCCGGCGGCGGCGCCATCTATCTGAACATGGGAACGCTCTTCCCCATCTACGAGCAGACGATTCCCCGCGCGGCCAAGGCGGCACACGACGCCGGCAAGCCCTGGGTGCTCGATCCGGTGGGCCTGGGCATCGGCAGCCTGCGCACCCAGCTGGTAGGCGAACTCAAGCAGTACAAACCCGCCATCGTTCGTGGCAACGCTTCCGAGATCATCGCACTTGCCGGCCTGTGGGGCCTTGAGGGCGAGGCGGCCGATCTGAGCCGCGTACGCGGTGTCGATACCACCGACACGGTCGACGCCGCCCGCGATGCCGCCGTGGCGCTCGCCCGCTACACCGGCGGCGCCGTAGTGGTCTCGGGCGAAGTCGACCTGATTACCGACGGCACGACCGTGGCCAAGTCCCACGGCGGCAGCCCACTCATGTCCAAGATCACCGGCTGCGGCTGCTCGCAGGGCGGCGTGCTGGCCGTGTACGCCTGCACCACCGACCCGTTTACGGCGGCCATCTGCGGCACCGCTGTCTACAACGTCGCCGGCACGCGTGCCGCCGCTGTCGCCGATGCCCCGGCAAGCTTTAAAGTCGCCTTTATCGACGAGCTCTACCGCGCGACCGCCCAGGACATTGCCGATAACCAACTCGAGCTCGAGGAGGCATAAGCCATGTCCGAGCCCGCAACCAATGCCGGCATGAACACGCTCGTTGCCGTAGCCATCGCCCCGTGCGGCACCGGTGACGAGCTATCCGCCGAAGTCGCCGAGGTCGTACGCGTCATTCGCGAGAGCGGCCTTCCCAACCGCACCACCTCGATGTTCACCGAAATCGAGGGCGACTGGGACGAGGTCATGCAGGTCGTGCGCGACGCGACCTTTGTGTTGGCGAGCAAGGGTATCCGCACCGAAGTCGTGCTCAAAGCCGATATTCGACCCGGATTTACCGACACCATGACCGGCAAACTCGAGCGCATGGAAGCGCAGATCAAAAAACAGGAGGAAGCACGATGAGTATCCGCGACAACCTTGATATCTCGGCTTATCTGGTACTCGGCCCCGAAAACACGCTCGGGCGCCCCGTGGGCGATGTGGTGGCCCGGGCACTCGACGCAGGCTTTACCTGCATTCAGGTGCGCTCCAAGGTGGCAAGCGCCCGCGAGATCATCGCGCTGACGGGCGATGCCGCGCAGGCTATCGCTCAGGCCGGCAAGACCGGACAGGTCGCCCTGCTGATCGACGACCGCCTTGACTGCGTACTCGCCGCACGTGAGCAGGGTATTGCCGTCGACGGCGTGCACGTGGGCCAGAGCGACATTCCCGTCGAGGTCTGTCGCAAGCTGCTGGGGCCCAACGCCATCGTGGGCCTTTCCGCCCGTTGCGAGGAGATGCTCGAGTACGTCAAGACCGCCGACATGAGCCTAGTCGACTACCTGGGCATCGGCCCACTCCACGAGACCGAGACCAAGCGCGACTGCGGACGCGCGGCCGACGGCTCTATCATCACCAAGAGCTTTGAGGACCTGGCCGCCCTCCACGCGGCAAGCCCCGTGCCCATCGTGGTGGGCGGCGGCGTCAAGACGGCCGACTTGCCGCAGCTTAAGGCAACCGGCGTCGATGGCTTCTTTGTGGTGAGCGCCGTCTGCAGTGCCGACGACCCCTACGCCGCCGCCAAGGAGCTTGTCGATACCTGGCAGCAGGCATAGGTATAGGCCGAGCAGCTGATTCGCAGCCTCATATCTTCAGCAATGGAAAGCGCATCCCAGTTTGGACCTCCATTCCGGGATGCGCTTTCCGCCGCCGCCCTACCCCGCCAGATACGCTTCCAGCGCGGGCAACGTCGCCTCCGCATCGCGGCGGCCGATCTGGTAGATGCGCTCGAGCTCATCGGGCTCGCGGCACAGCGACGGCACCTTCACCGATTCGCTCGGCCGCACCACAAAGATCTCGCCAGCGGCTTCGCGACGCGCCAGGTCATCGAGCGTGGCATTGTAGACCTCGTGCCGATGCTCAAGCGCCGCAACAAACTCCGGATAGTGACGATACACGCGACGCAGCATGGGCATCACGCTATTGGGCTGCTTTACAAAGCCTGCCGGCTGCGTCAGCACCACCACGTTGCGATCATAGCCCTGCGCAAACAGCCAAGCGCTGGGAATGGAATCGGCAACACCGCCATCCAAGTACTTACGGCCCTCGATGGCAACAGGACGCGTCGCCACGGGAATCGCCGACGACGCCCGGATCCACTCAATATCGCGCTCGTCGCCATAGGGCAGGTCATGGTAGACGGCCTGCCCCGTCTTAAGATCGGTACATACGCACGTAAACCGCATGGGGCAGGCGCGATATGCCTCCAGATCGATGGGATCGCGCTCGATGGGTACCTCATGATAGGCAAACTCGGCATTGAACATATCGCCGGTTCGCAACCAGCTCGTCACGCTCGCATAGCGCTTGTCGGCGCAATAGGCCTTGTTGTAGCGAATGGCGCGGCCGATCTGGCGCGATTTAAAGTTGTAGCCAAACGCCGCGCCCGCCGAGACACCCACCATATGGTCGCAGGTTAAGCCGTGCTCCATCCATACGTCGAGCACGCCCGCCGTATACATACCGCGGTAGCCGCCTCCCTCGAGCGCGAGCCCCACCGTGCGCGTCATAGTTGGCTGTGCCATGCGACCATCTCCGTCCCCGCAAATTTAAACGGAACAAGTATACCCATCAACATATACCGCCCCAGTCGCATTTTTATCGAACATCGCATCATCGGGTTGATTTTCAATCTCAACGCAACAGCCTGAACGGGCCCCGCGTTTCCGCAGCTAGCGCAACGCGGGAATAGCCC
>UQKU01000019.1 GCA_900541675.1 uncultured Collinsella sp.
GATGGGCGGGGATAGCCCGATTATTTTCCGGTTCGACGAACAGCCGATCGTGTCAAATTTGGTCTAACAGAGCCAATAAAAACCTCCGCAGGGATGCTTCCCTTGCGGAGGTTTTCTTACTCGTTGAGTAGCCTTACGGCTTCGGCGGCCATGTTCTCGACCGTCATGCCGTTCTGAGCGAGCAGCTCGTTGGGGTCGTAGCGGTCGGGGAAGCCCTTGGCGATGCCGAAGGTGCGCGTGCGCACGGGCGTGCAGGCCAGGTAGCACGCCACGCGCTCGCCCCAGCCGCCGTCCAAGATGCCGTCCTCGAGGGTGACGACGACGCGATGCTCGGCGGCAAGGCTGTCGAGGAACTCGCGGTCGAGCTCGGTTGCGAAGCGCGGGTTGACGAGCGTGGCTTCGATACCGTACTCGGCGGTCAGACGGTTTGCCACACGCTCGCCTAGCTCAAAGAAATCGCCGAGCGCGAGCACGGCAACATCGCGGCCCTGACGCGCGACGTCGTAGCGCACGATGCCATAATCGGCGCCCTCGGCGGGCGCCAGATCGGGACGGCTTACCAGGCCGATGCCCGGTACGCGGATTGCCACGGGATGCTCGCGGTGGTCGAGCGACCAGCTCAGCATGGACAGGTATTCTTCCATGCAGGCCGGTGCCAGGTAGCGCATGTTGGGAAGTCCGCCCAGCATGGAAATATCAAAGAACGAGAGGTGCGTCTCGGACGTTGTGCCAAAGACCGAAGCGCCAAACACCAGGATGGTTGCGGGGGCGTCGTTGAGGCACAGGTCGTGCCACAGTTCATCGTAGGCGCGCTGCAAAAACGTGCCGTATGCGCCAAAGACCGGCTTGGCGCCGGCGCTGGCGAGCGCGGTGGCAAAGGTGACGGCGTGCTCTTCGGCAATGCCCACGTCGACAAACTGCTTGCCTGCCACGGCGCGAAGCTCGGGCGTAAAGCCCATGATATAGGGCGTGGCAGCCGTGATGGCGACAACCTGCGGGTCGTTCGCGATAGCGGCGTTGAGTGCCTCGCTCGTAATATCGGCATAGGTGCGCGGCGCGGGCTCGCTCGGGTGGCCCGGGCAAAGTTTGCGACCGGTTGCCATATCGAAGGGCCCCACATGATGCCAGTGCTCGGGGTCGCTCTGGGCCGGCTCAAAGCCCTTGCCCTTGGCGGTGGAGACGTGCAGCACGATGGGATGATCGATATCGCGCAGCTCCTGCAGCGTATCGACCAGCGCTTGGACATCGTTACCGGCGTCCAGGTAGCGATAGTCGAGCCCCAGCGCGCGGAAAACGTTGCGCTCGCAGGTGCCGTTGCTGGCGCGCAGCTCGGCCAGATTGCGATACAGACCACCGTGGTTTTCGGCAATGGACTGGTCGTTATCGTTGACGATAATGATCAAGTTGCTGTCGAGATCGGCGGCATTGTTAAAGCCCTCAAACGCCAGACCGCCCGAAAGCGAGCCGTCGCCAATAACGGTAATGACGTTATACGTGTCACCCGCCAGGTCGCGCGCGTGGGCAAGACCGCAGCCCAAGCTCACCGAGGTCGAGGTGTGACCCATGGCAAACAGGTCATGCTCGGACTCGTCGGGATTGGCAAAGCCAGAGGCCTCGCCATAACGCTCCGGATCGATATAGGTGTACGCGCGCCCGGTCAGCGCTTTGTGTGCGTAGGTCTGGTGCGACACGTCAAAGACAATTTTGTCGGTGGGGGAGTTAAACACGCGGTGGAGCGCGACCGTGAGCTCAACGACGCCCAGGTTGGGGGCAACGTGTCCGCCGACAGCGGCGGAGCTTTCGAGGATGGCGTGGCGAATCTCGTCGCAGAGCTGCGGGAGCTCGGCGCGATTAAGAGCCTTGACGTCCTCGGGCGTTGTCGTTTGCGTAAGCAGCATCGTTGTGGGTTACTCCATGCGAATCGAGCGCCGGCGCTCCCTCGGCCGGCACAATTGCACAAAACAGTCTCGCACATTTTGGCGTTTGATATGTGACGGCGGCGCGGTAATTCGCCAACTGGCGGGGCAAAGCGTTTTGTCCGATGCCATACTGATGTGTTCCATGATGTTTTTATCGATTGTGCACAGGCCGTGGATTGTCGCCGCGAGTCGCTGGAAGGAGGCAGCATGTCCGATGCCGTTTGTGCCGAGAAAATCGCGTGCGAAGTGGACCATGCCGCCCGTCAACTGGCACAGTCGGGCCGTCTGGACCTGACGCGCGAGTTTATCCAGCATGGTGACGTGACGGTCTATGCGCATGTGACTTCGGTAGCGCGGGTGAGCCTGTCCTTTGCCGAGCGCTTGGGCCGTGTTGGCATTTCGGTCGACCGTGCCTCGCTGCTGCGCGGAGCCTTGTTACACGATTACTTTCTCTACGATTGGCATGACCCCGATCCGAGCCATCGACTGCACGGATTTCGGCATCCATTTTTTGCCCTGGCGCGTGCCGAGGAAGATTTTGAGCTGACGCCGCGCGAGCGGAATATTATCGTGCGGCATATGTTTCCGCTGGTGCCAGTGCCGCCGACGTGTCGTGAGGCTTGGATTGTGTGCCTGGCAGATAAATGGTGCGCGCTGCGCGAGACGGTCGTCGGTCGTCTGCGGCGCAAGGACGGCGTGAACGATTTGAACGAGGGCTCGAGTGACGGCTCGAGTAAAGCATCGAGCGAAAAGAGGAGAGGGTAGACGGTGGAAACCGCGATTGATATGGCGTTTGGCGGCGCGACGCTTGCCGCCTGTCCACTCTCGGCACTGGTACTCTCGTTTGCCTTTTACGGGTTTTGCGGCTGGGCATGGGAGTCGACAGTATGCGCCATGCTCAACCAAGGACGCTTCGCCAACAGCGGATTCTTACTGGGGCCGTGTTGTCCTATCTATGGTGTGGGTGGCATAGCCTGCTGGCTTTTGCTGCGCGGAATTCCGGATGCCTCGAGCCAGTTTGTCGCCGCGGCACTTGTGTGCAGCGTAATCGAGTACAGTGTGGGCCTCCTATTGGAAAAGACAACAGGCGCTCGCTTTTGGGACTACTCGCACCTGCCGTTTAACCTGCACGGACGCATCTGCCTGTACTGGGCCTGCGCGTTTGGCTTGGGTGCGTTGTGCATTTGCCGCGTAGTGGAACCGGCAGTGTTGGGCTTGCTCGGCCATTTGCCGGTGCTGATTGTGCGGCTGTCCGCCTTTATCGTCGCGGTCGCGATGATGGTCGATGCGGTGTGCTCGTTGGCGAGCTGGCGGCGTCTGTCCGATCAGCTGGAGCGTGTCCGGGCCGACCTTGCCGACCGCATCAATGAGTCGCTTGCCGATGCGTCTGACTCCATGCTCGAACGTATTCCCGATTCGGCGATCGACTCGGTGGCGCAGACGCATATCCGTAGCCGTGCCGTTAACGCGTGGCTGGCCGAGCTGGGCGACGCGGCGCTCGATGCCCTTCGTGAGAAGGCTTCGATGCCGACGTTTATCTCGGATGGTGCTCGCGGCCTGGCACTCGCTGCCCGCCGCGTGGCCGATGCCGCGCCGAGCGTGCCCCATCCATCGCTCGCCCGTCTCCGTGCCGGCAGGCGCGCGAACCGTCCGGTGCCGAGTGTGTCGCTCAGTCGTCGCGACCTGCGCTTCTTCAATGCCTTCCCGCGCTTGCGCATCAACCGCTACGAGGGTGTCATTCGAGCTACCGACCTCCGCGACCGAGCCCGCGAGCTGTTCCGGCGCTAGCCGGGATGGGCGCGCTCACGGCTCCCTTGCTCGCGTATTTCCCGTTCGTTTCGCGCCCGTTGCCGCGCCGTTTCCAAGATTGCGGCACCGTTTCCATTCGACAACGCCGCGTTTAACAACGCCGTATCTGGTCTACACCAGTTGCCCCTCGGCCGCATTATGGGCGCCGACAACGTTCATGCGATCAAGGGGGAGCGAATGTTCGATACGGGATCGACAACGTTTATGCTCATCTGCACCATGCTCGTGTTTTTAATGACACCGGGCCTGGCGTTTTTCTATGGCGGCCTGTCCAGGCGCAAAAATGTCATCAACACCATGCTTATGTGCTTTGGCGCCATTGGCCTGGTTGGTGTGCTGTGGATTGTTGCCGGCTGGTCACTGGCCTACGGCGGCGACGGTTCCAGCCCGTTTATTGGAGGCCTTGACCAGCTGCTGTGCCTGCCGGTGCTCGGCCAGGTGCTGCAGGCGGCCGAGGGCAATGCCGCGGACGGTGCCGTCTACCCTCAAATCATCAACATCGCCTTCCAAATGGCGTTTGCCATGATCACGGCAGCTATCGTCACGGGCAGCCTGGCCGGCCGCGTTAAGTTTGGTGCCATGACGGCCTTCCTGGGCATTTGGCTGCTCGTGGTCTATGCGCCGCTCGCCCACATGGTCTGGGGCGGCGATGGCTCCTTTATCGGCGACATCATCGGCGCACTCGACTTTGCCGGCGGCGACGTGGTGCACATTTCGTCCGGTCTCACGGGCCTGATTCTCTGCTTAATGCTCGGCCGTCGTCGCGGTTTTGGCATGGTGAGCTATCGCCCGCATAACGTGCCGTTTGTGGCGCTGGGCGCCGGCCTGCTTTGGTTTGGCTGGTTTGGCTTTAACGGCGGCAGCGAGTTCAAGGCCGACGCCGTGGCGGCGCTCGCCATCCTCAACACCGTGACGGCCAGCGCGGCGGGCATGGTCTCGTGGCTTGCCGTCGAGCGCGTGCGCACCGGCCGCCCCACGCTGGTGGGTGCCAGCACCGGTCTGGTTGCGGGCCTTGTGGTGGTCACGCCGGGTGCGGGCTTTGTCGAGCCGTGGGCGGCGCTGGTCACGGGCCTGATCGTATCGCCCGTCTGCTACCTGGCCATCAGCCATCTTAAGACCAAGTTTGGCTACGACGATGCGCTCGACGCGTTTGGTTGCCACGGCATCGGCGGCATCTTGGGCGGCGTGCTCACAGGCCTGTTCTGTGTGCCGGAGCTCTCGTGGACTGGTAAGGGCGGCCTGTTCTACACGGGCGACGTGTCGCTGCTCATCTCGCAGATTTTGGGCATTGTGGTGACGGTCGCTATTGTGTTGGTGCTCGATTTGGTGATCGCCGCGGTGGTCAAGGTGCTGTTCCACGGCAGTCTGCGCGTGGACGAGGCCGACGAGGCGCTGGGCCTGGATGCGAGTCAGCACGGCGAGAGCGCGTATCCCTCCTTCTCGGGACTTGACTAGCGGCACGGCTTCCCAGGCACCCGACCTTGCCCCTCAAACCGTCGCTTGCGTACCGAAGTACGCGGCGCTCCTCTTTCGGGGCAATCTCGGGCACCTGGAAAACCCGTGCCATGTGAAGAACAATCAATTTCTTTTATTAAAGAGAGGAATTCACTATGAAGAAGATTACGGCGATTGTTCGCGCCGAGAAGCTTGAGGTTCTTAAAGATGCGCTGTTTGCTGCTGATGTTCGCGGTATGACTATCAACCAGGTGCAGGGCTGCGGTGCGCAACATGGCTGGAAGGAATACGTGCGCGGCAACGAGTTGCTTGTTAACACGATCCCTAAGGTGCAGTTCACGCTCATTTGTGCCGATGAGCATGTCGACGGAATTGTCGACATCATCTGCAACGCCGCTCGTACCGGTGCCGTTGGAGACGGCAAGATTTGGGTCGAGCCGGTCGAGGAAGTCATCCGCATCCGTACCGGCGAACACGGCCCCGCCGCGGTGTAGAATCGACCGTCTACCATCCGCAACGTTAAAATGCTGCAATGAGGCACAAGACTTGCGTTGTGGATGGACGGATTATGGGTCGTAATAAATATCCCGAGGAGACTGTCGCGAAGATTCTCGACGCGGCGCTGGAGCTATTCTGCGTACAGGGTTATGAGGGGACGAGCATCCAAGACATCGTCGACCGCCTCGATGGCATGACCAAGGGTGCTGTCTATCATCACTTTAAGAGCAAAGAGGAGATTTTCAACGCCGCATTTGATCGGGCAACGGCTCCGATTGCTGAACACCGTCGCGCGACACTCGGTGCTGGCAATATGACGGGAGCTCAAAAGCTCAAACGACTTTATGCGCCCGAGTCCGTCGTTCCGCAAATCGAGCTATGGGCTCGCATGCATCCTGCGGCAGATCCGGTAAAAAGCTCGCGGCTGCTGGCGATGCAGTACCAAGGTTCGTTTGACGAGTCGGCCGATGGCAATCTCTTGCCAGTAATCGAGGAGGGCATCGCCGACGGCTCCATTGCGTGCGAATGCCCGCGCGAAGCAGCGGAGGCCGTATCGTTGTTAGCGAATCTTTGGCTGCTGCCATTGTTCCGTCCGCTCGAGCCCAAGGAGCGAATGCTCGCTCGCGCACAATGTTTGGCACAGATGGCGGCAGCGGTGGGGCTCGATTTGGGTAATGAAGTGCTCCAGACAACGGCCCAGATTTGGGACGTATGGAACCGTGCCGGGTGGTAATATAGATACCAACGGTATGTAATTGATTTGTGAGGGTAGCCACGGCTGCCCTTTTCAAGTCATTAAATACATACTGACAGTATGTATTTGGGGGCAGGCTTATGGCTGGGATGCGAAGAATTAGCGTTTCATTGGCGCCAAAAACAGTGCGATCTATCAGGCTATTTGGTCTTCTTGTTGCACAGCTGTGTGCGTATTCGATGCTGTCGGCACTGTGCTTTGCGTGTCCGCTCTACTTGTTCGATTGCAGCGGCTCCCCAACGTTATATGGCGCCGTCGCGGCGATAGCGTTCATACCGGGCGTGCTCGCGACTCCGGTTGGCGGGATTTTGGCGGATCGGGGAAGACATCGCGGGGTTCTTGTGGTACTCGGCATTGTTCTGATGGCTGCATCACTGCTGTTTATCCCCATGAAGCGTTCGCTGCCTCTTGCGGTTGTCGTGGCAGCAATGCTTTGCGTCCAATATGGCATCCAATCGCTGCTGAAACCGATGCTTCAAATTGAGGCGGTGCGCATGACGGGCCAAGAAAAGGTTGAGCGTGCCACTGCGTTGGTCTCGCAGATAATCATGATGAGCAATATCTTGGGGCCTGTAGTCGGGACGGCAGTCTATGGGTGCTTTGGTATCGATACTCTATGCGAAACCGCGGCGTTGACGTTTACGATTTCAGCCCTGCTGTTCGGGGGCGCACTCAAGCAAAATGCCTCATCTGAAACGATGGGAGACGGCGCGACTCGTACGACACGCCGAAACGATTTTCGGGAGTTGATTCGGTACCTGTCTCAAAACTCATCATTGCTCGTTGTGTTTTTGATTGCGGCTATTTTGAACCTTGCGTTAGTTGGGTTAACGATTGGTGCTCCCGTTATTGTTGCAAAGCATCTCGGAATGCAGTCATCCTTCGTTGGGATTATTGAGGTGGCTATGGGCTTAGGTGGTCTTGTCGGCAGTGGTTTGGTCGGTATTTGGCCGCATCGTTTTTCCTTCAAGGGCATATGTCGATATGTTGCGATGATCTGTTTTGGAGTCGTGCCGATTATTGTCACGCTACTGAGCGGTCCTGATGAATTAGCGTTTGCCGCGCTTGCGGCCGGCTCGGCATGGGTCATGGCGTGGGCAAGCATTACATCGGTCGAAATCGTTTCATTTGTTCAGCGGTCAGCGCCAAAGGAACTCTGCGGAAAAGTGCTGGCACTCGTTTATATGACGCTTTCCTGTGCAACGCCTATTGGCCAATTGGTTTACGGGCTCGCATATGATCGATGGACACCGGCGATTGTATTCGCAGGCATGTTGGCGGTGCTGACGTTGACGACGGCGCTGTTTTATCGGCTGAAAAGTCGCTTGTGGCGATTGTCTTAGCGCGCTGGGGCACCGTGAATTTGTGAAGGCAGTGGCACGTCGCGTCGTGACGGCATTGTTTGGGCGTGCCTCTCCTTCGTCTACAATATCGTGCAGACGAAGGAGAGGCACGCCCATGATCAAGATGTTTGCGAGTGACTTAGACGGAACGCTGCTGAACGCCCTGCATGAGGCGGATGGGACCATCCGCCGTGCCATTCGCGAGCTGACCGAAGCTGGCCTGCATGTGGTTCCCGCGACCGGACGCTCGACGCTGCCGATCGGCGAGCATGGCTTTACGGGCCTGGCGCTTGACGCCTGCTGCTCCAATGGATCCATCGTGCGCGACAGTCATGGCGAGGTGCTCAAAACCTGGACCATTGACCCGCAGATCACCGAGGAACTGCTCAAGGAGTTTCCGGACATTTGCTTTGATTGCTCCACGCCCGATGGCATGTTCTCGAGCGGCTCGTTCGAGATGCATCAGGCGGGCTTTAAAAAGGACAGCCCTATCAAGCGTATCGTGATGCGTGGCATGCGTGCACGTGGCGGGTATCACGAGGAGCAATATTTCGACCAGTCGATCGGTGACATCCTGCGCCACGATGTGTGCAAGATCAACTGCCGCGTGACCTCGCCCGAGCTGGAGCGTGACCTTAAAGCATATTTGGCCGAGCGATCGGACCGCGTGGTCAACGCGCCGTTCGATCCGGTGATGTTCGAGATCACGGACGTGGCGTGCAACAAGGGCGAGAGCGTGGCCTGGCTGGCGGGCTACTACGGTATTGCCGAGGATGAGGTCGCGGTCTACGGCGACGGCGGCAACGATATCGCCATGCTCAATCGTTTTCGTCACAGCTACGCGACCAAAAACGCAAGCGATGCAGCCAAGGCCGCCGCGAGCGCGACTATCGGCAGTTGCATGGTCCACGCCGTTCCCAAACACATGCTCGCCACCATGCACAAGCAAAACTCCCGCACCGTCATCGAATAATGTGACAAAGGGACAGCCCCTCTGTCACATGGGAGATGCCGGCTTTTGGCGTATAGGACTGTCTCGCTTTCGCCACCAACAAATTTCGAGTTATTCGGCCTGTCGGAGGTCGTTAAATGGCTAAAGATGCCCTCTCGGGAACATTCATACCTCTAATGGTGTTTGATTCGGTGTCGTAAGTGCGCAAATGGGCATGTATGCGCTCAAATAAGGACAAAAACCCTCAGATAATCCCGGCGGTGCATTTATACAGAACTAGCAGCGTGGCCGAATAACTCGAAAAATGTAGGTGGCAGTTCGGCGACAAGCTCGGGTACGGCAAAGGAACTGTTCCTTCGCCGTACCCGAGCTCCGATCTTCTGAAATACGAACAAACATTCGCATATCTAACTGCGCTTTGATAGAATTGATACTGTTGGCGGCAGTTCCATGTGCCGGGCAACGCCCTCCATCTGATGGGAGGTGATGCCCATGACCGATTTGATTGATTTCGTGAGACTTCTGACCGCTTTGGTCTCGTTCTTCACGGCGCTTGTCGGCCTTTCCGAGGCACTCAAGCAGCGTTCGAAGCGCAACAGAAGGGGTCGCCGCCGCTAAGGCGTTGACCCCCTAATGCAAACAACGGCGCTGCCCAGCTTTGCAGAACTTGGGCTGCCGTCGACATTATTCTACCCACGAATGACATTTTGGACAATCGGTAATGCCGCTCCAAAAGCCAGGTGGGTTGTGACAAAGGGACTGCCCTTCGTCACATCCAAAATATTGCCTTTACGTGTTGATGCACACGGTGTGCAATAATACTCGCACTGTGCAATAGCGCACAGGTTGAGTAACAAGGAGGACGCTTGTCCCAGCTCGAGAAATGCGATCGCCGGTCCCTTCGCTCGCAGCGTGCCCTTCGCCAGGCACTTGCCAGCGAGCTTGCCGAAAGCGGCGACCTTTCGCGCATTAATGTCGCGTCGCTCACCGAGCGCGCTGGCCTTACGCGTCGCACGTTCTATTCGCATTACCGCGATATCCCCGACTTTATCAATCAAATCGAGGACGGCTTGCTGGCCGAGATCCGTGAGCGCATTGAGCTCATCACCGCAGCTCAGCTGCCCGACCTCTATCACAACATCGATGAGCTCGAGCCGGCGCCCGGTTCGGTTGAGCTGCTGCGTTATCTTGCGGCCAACCGCGACTTAATCGGTGCGCTGCTGGGCCCGGGCGGCGACCAGGCCTTCATTAAAAGGATTATCGACACTGCTCGTGAGGCTGTGGTGCCGCGTGCGCAGACGGGTATTTTGGGCCTGGCGCTGGGCACGTTCTTTGACTATTACGTCACCTACGTCGTGAGTGCTGAGGTCGGCATGATTCAGCGCTGGTTTGAGCGTGGGCTCACCGAATCGCCCGAGGCCATGGCGCGCATTATGACGGTGCTCGCTTTTGTGCGCCCTGGTGACCTATATGGCCAACCCATTGATATCAACGTGCCGGAATATGGCATGAAGCTATTGAACTTGCAGCTCGAGGACGCGGCCGACACCGCCGCAACCGTCGAGTCCGACAACTAAGAGGAGAGACAATGAGCAAACTCGTCGAGGGCATCAAGGACCGCATGGTTGCTGCCGCACGCGAGGCCGCGCCCACCGTGGTGGACGCCGCGCAGAAGGTTGCGACCGCGGCTGCTGAGAAAGTTGCCGAGGCAGTTGCCGATGCCAAGAACGCGGCAGGGGAGACGTCCGTCGCTAGCGAGCCCGCTACCGCCGTTGAGCCCGTAGCCGCCACCCACGCCCCCGAAGGCGCGATCTTCAACCCCGGCAACGCCCACGGCAACCTGCACCTGGGCATCGACGTGGGCTCCACCACCGTTAAGCTCGCCGTGCTCAACGACGACAACCAGATCGTCTACGCCAAGTACCAGCGCCACCACACTGACGTCCGCGCCTGCGCCCGCGACCTGTTTGAGGGCGCTGCGACCGTGCTGCCGACGGCCCAGATGACCTGCGCCATTACCGGCTCGGGCGGCCTGCTGCTGTCCCAGTGGCTCGACCTGGAGTTTGTCCAGGAGGTCATCGCCAGTAAGCGTGCCGTCGAGACCCTCATCCCGGCCACCGATGTCGCCATCGAGCTGGGCGGCGAGGACGCCAAGATCATCTACTTCGACAACGGCATCGAGCAGCGCATGAACGGCACCTGCGCCGGCGGCACGGGCGCGTTCATCGACCAGATGGCAACCCTGCTGCACACCGATGCCAGCGGCCTCAACGAGCTCGCGGCCAACGCCACTACCATCTATCCCATCGCCAGCCGTTGCGGCGTTTTTGCCAAGACCGACGTGCAGCCGCTGCTCAACGAGGGTGCCCGCCCCGAGGACGTGGCCGCCTCCATCTTCCAGGCTGTCGTGACCCAGACCATCTCGGGCTTGGCGTGCGGCCGTCCCATCCGTGGCAACGTCGCCTTCCTGGGCGGCCCGCTGCAGTATCTCTCTGAGCTGCGTCACCGCTTCTACCTCACGCTCAACCTGGACGAGGAGCACCGTATCGTGCCCCAAAACGCTCACCTGTTTGTGGCGAGCGGTGCCGCCATGGCGCATGAGTCCAACAAGCTCAGCACGTTCCCGCAGCTCATCGAGGCCATCGATGCCCTGGGTGACACACAGGGCGCCGAGGTCGAGCGTCTGGATCCGCTCTTTGCCACCGACGAGGACTTTGCCGAGTTCAAGACTCGCCACGACACCGAGGTCGTCCCCAAGGGCAAGCTCGACGGCTACACCGGCCGCGTGTTCATCGGTATCGACGCCGGTTCCACCACCATGAAAGCCGCGCTCGTGGGCGAGGACGGTCAGCTGCTGCACACCTGGTACGGCAACAACAACGGCGACATCCTAGGCACGGCCAAGGTCATCATGGCCGATTTCTACAACCACATCCCCGCCGGCTGCACCATCGGCCACGTGACCACCACGGGCTACGGCGAGGCGCTGCTCATCGAGGCCCTCAAAGCCGATTCCGGCGAGATCGAGACCGTTGCGCACCTGCGCGGCGCCAAAGCATTCCTGCCCGGCGTCGAGTTCATTCTGGACATCGGCGGCCAGGACATGAAGTGCCTGCGCGTCAAGGACGGCGTTATCGAGCACATCATGCTCAACGAGGCCTGCTCGTCGGGCTGCGGTAGCTTTATCGAGAGCTTCGCCGTCTCTATGAACATGGACGTGCGCGCGTTCGCCGATGCCGCCATCCATGCCAAGGCCCCCGTCGACCTGGGCAGCCGCTGCACGGTCTTTATGAACTCGCGCGTCAAGCAGGCGCAAAAGGAAGGCGCCACGGTGGGCGACATCGCGGCCGGCCTGTCCTATTCCGTCATCAAGAATGCCCTGTTCAAGGTCATTAAGCTGCGCGATCCCAAGGAGATCGGCAGCCAGGTAATCGTTCAGGGCGGCACCTTTATGTCCGATGCCACGCTGCGCGCGTTTGAGCAGCTCACCGGCGTTCACGCCGTGCGTCCCGACATCGCCGGCTGCATGGGCGCCTACGGTGCGGCCCTGCTCGCCCGCGATCGCGCCGGCATCGACGGGACCTCGACCATCCTTTCGGCCGAGGACATCGCGCACCTCACCGTGACGCAAAAGCACGTCCGCTGCGGCCGTTGCTCTAACAACTGCCAGCTTACCGTCAACGACTTTGGCAGCGGCAGGCGCTTTATCACCGGCAACCGCTGCGAGAAGGGCGCCGGCCACAAAAAGCAAAAGACCGAGGTCCCCAACCTCTTCAAAAAGAAAAACGAGCTGCTCTTTAACCGCGAGGTGCTGAGCCCCGACGAGGCCCCGCGCGGCACCGTCGGCATCCCCCGCGCGCTCAACATGTACGAGAACTACCCCTTCTGGCACGCGTTCTTTACGCGCCTGGGCTTTAGCGTGCAGCTGTCCGACCAGTCGAGCAAAAAGACCTATCAGGCGGGTATCGAGTCCATGCCGTCCGAGAGCGTGTGCTATCCGGCCAAGATGAGCCACGGCCACGTGATGAACCTCATCGACCGTGACGTCGACTTTATCTGGATGCCGTGCGTGCGCTGGGAGCGCAAGGAGGACCCGACCGCCGGTAACTGTTACAACTGCCCCATCGTCATGAGCTACCCCACGGCGTTGGCACTCAACATCGACGAGATCCGTGAGCAGAACATCGAGTTCCTGTACCCGTTTGTGCCGTATCACGACAAGACCGAGCTCAAGCGCCGCTTGTACCAGGTGCTCGCCGTCGATCGCGTGGCTGACGCCGAGGCCGGTCGCGGTCGCGTGCGCGGTCCCAAGATCACGCGCTCCGAGGTCGATGCCGCCGTCAACGCTGCCTTTGAGGCCGATGCGCGCTTCCACGAAGACATCCAGACCATGGGCGAGGAGGCCCTTAAGTGGGTCGAGGACCACGGCGGTCACGGCATCGTGCTCGCCGGTCGTCCCTACCATAACGACCCCGAAATCAACCATGCCCTGCCCGAGCTTATCTCGAGCTTTGGCTTTGCGGTCTTTACCGAGGACTCGCTCGCGCATCTGGTAAAGCCCGAGCGTCCGATTCGCGTCGTTGACCAGTGGATGTACCACAGCCGCCTGTACGCCGTCGCCCGCTTTGTGACGATGCGCAACGACCTGGACCTGATTCAGCTCAACTCCTTTGGCTGCGGCTTAGACGCCCTGACCACCGACCAGGTGCAGGAGATTCTGGAGGCCAGCGGCAAGATCTACACCGTGCTCAAGATTGACGAGGTGTCCAACCTGGGCGCCGCGCGCATCCGCATCCGCTCGCTCATGGCCGCGCTTAAGGACCAGGAGGCCGAGCGCTTGGTCGAGGCCACGGCCGCGGGCGAGGCCTACGAGCAGGGCGATGCCGCGCCGGTGGCGCCTTCCACGGATGCCCCCGCGTTCGCGAGCCGTAAGTACACGTTCGAGGCGCAGCGCGAGAGCGCTTCGACCGCGTGGCCCAAGGTGCCCTTTACCGAGCAGATGCGCGACGAGGGCTATACCATCCTGTGCCCGCAGATGGCGCCGATTCACTTTGACCTGGTCAAAGAGGTATTCCGCGGTGCTGGCTACAACTTGGAGCTGCTGCCCTCGACCGACCACGACGCCGTCGAGGCCGGCCTGCGCTATGTGAACAACGACATCTGCTATCCGTCGATTCTGGTGACGGGCCAGATCATGGAGGCCATCGAGAGCGGTCGGTACGACCTGTCCAAGACGGCCGTGGTTATCAGCCAGACCGGTGGTGGCTGCCGTGCCACCAACTACATCGCACTCATCCGCAAGGCCCTGCGCGAGAGCGGCCACCCCGAGATTCCGGTAATCTCGCTTTCGGCCGTGGCGCTCGGCGAGGACAACCCCGGCTTTAAGATTACGCCGGCGCTGCTTAAGCAGGCAGTCTACGCGGTGCTCTTTGGCGACGTGATGATGCAGATGCTCTATCGCTGCCGCCCGTACGAGGCCACGCCCGGCGCCGCCAATGCGCTCTACGAGGAGTACATGGCGCGCGCCCGCAAGCTGGCGCCCAAGTTTAACCGCCACAACTACACCAAGCTGTGCCGCGAGGCCATCCGCGCGTTCGACACCATGCCGCTCGTGGGCGAGGGCACCAAGCCGCGCGTGGGCGTGGTCGGCGAGATCCTGGTCAAGTTCCACCCTACGGCCAACAACCACGTGGTCGACGTTATCGAGCGCGAGGGCTGCGAGGCAGTGGTACCGGGCCTGCTCGACTTCTTCCTGTACTCCATGAGCAACGCTGAGCTGCAGAAGGACGAGCTGGGAAGCTCTGCCACTACGCGCGCTGGTATGCAGGCGCTCATTAAGCTGGTGGACTGGATGCGCGCGCCGGTGGAAGAGATGCTCGAAAAGTCCCGCCGCTTTGAGGCGCCCGAGCGCATCGGCACCATGGCCGACAAGGCCCGCACGGTGCTTTCGGTGTGCAACAACATGGGCGAGGGCTGGCTGCTCACGGCCGAGATGCTCGACCTGATCGACCATGGCGCGCCCAACATCATCTGCACGCAGCCCTTCGCGTGTCTGCCCAACCACGTGGTGGGCAAGGCCGTGATCAAGGAGCTGCGCCGCCAGCATCCCGAGAGCAACATCGTTGCGGTGGACTACGACCCCGGTGCATCTGAGGTCAACCAGCTCAACCGCATTAAGCTCATGATCAGCGTGGCCAAGGAGAACATGCGCGCCGGCAAGGGCTTTAAGCTCGAGAAGGTGGCGCCGCTCGCGATGGACGAGGTCACCGGCCAGATGCGTGCCCATGATGGCTGCGTGAGCTGCGGGCCGGCCAGCGAGGACGCCGTGGCGTCGGTCGCCAAGCGTCTGGGACGCGGCATCAAGAAGTAGACGGTCTGCTATGGGCTGGATATGAGACAAACGGGTGGTGGCCGTACCGGCTATCACCCGTTTTTGCTGGACATATGTTGCGTAAATGCCCCGACTATCACCCTTTGCGAACTTAGATTTCGGAAGTATGCGGCAAAATCTGAATAGGCCGAGCACGCCGGATATGTCCAAACTCTGTACCTGCGGTTTTATTGGCGAAAAACTGGGGTGCGCTCGAGAGTTCTAGAATTTGCCGCATACTTCCGAAAACGACGTTTCTGCGGCACCAAAAATCGCCCTCGGAGCCTTGAAATAATGAACAGGTGTAGCCGTTCGCGGCAAAATACCGTCCGTTTATAGAACCCACCCCCATCGCGCGTCATCCTTACGGTTGAATAAATACACATCTATGGAATTACGTAAGAGAGGACCGTTCCATGAGCTACAAGACCGTTTGTGTTGCCGGTGGCGGCGTGTTGGGAAGCCAGATTGCCTTTCAGGCTGCCTACTGCGGCTTTGATGTGACGATCTGGCTGCGCAGCGAGGGCAGCATCGGTCGCACTCAGCCCAAGATCGATCATGTGCGCGAGGAGTACATCGCGGCAATCGAGGGCATGGCGGATGGCACAGGCGAGTGGTGCGCCGGTATCGCCGATAGTGGCCAGCCCTTCGACAAGGAGGCGGCACTCGCCGCCGTCGAGCGTGCTTACTCCACGCTCAAGCTGGAGCTCGATCTTGCCAAGGCAGTGGCCGACGCCGATTTGGTCATCGAGTCTATGGCCGAGGACACCCAGGCAAAGATCGACTTCTACAAAAAGCTCGCCCCGGTTCTCCCGCAAAAGACCGTCGTCGTGACGAACTCCTCTACGCTGCTGCCGAGCACCTTTGCCAAGTACACTGGTCGCCCCGAGAAGTACCTGTCGCTGCACTTTGCCAACTCCATCTGGAAGAACAACATGACCGAGGTCATGGCGCAGGACCAAACCGACAAGTGCTACTTCGACGAGCTCGTCGACTTCGCCAACGACATTCGCATGCTTGCCCTGCCCGTCAACAAGGAAAAGAACGGCTACCTGCTCAATTCCATGCTGGTGCCATGGCTGCTTTCGGGCCTCGACCTGTATGTCTCGGGCGTGAGCGATCCCAAGAGCATCGACCTCGCATGGACGCGTGGCACCGGCGCCCCCAAGGGTCCGTTCCGCGTATTCGACACCGTGGGCATCCAGACGGCGTACAACATCGTCATGCAGTACCAAAAGGTTCCGGGTCTGGTGAGCCCGTTGCTCAAAAAGATGATGATGCCCTACAACTTTAAGGCCATGGCATCCGTCCTCAAGCAGATGCTCGACGAAGGCAAGCTGGGCGAAAGCTCGGGCGAGGGCTTCTTCAAGTACTAAAAAATGATCCCTCGGGGACGGAGGAAAACGGATCATCGCATTCCTGCGTCCTCTGTGCATCTTGCGGCTAACAGCTCCGGCTGCCTCGAGCCTAAGCTAGCCTTAAGAGGCGTTTGTTAAGCTTCGAGTCATAATTGGACAGAGCTTGGCAAGTGCCCTGGAATATGAAGGAAACGGCAGCGATGGAATTCTTCGATGGTGACGACATGGGATCGAGTAGCGAAGACGGCTGCGACGAAACTGCCCCGTTTGTCAAAGTCGACCCCTTTGGCACCGATACCCTGAGCTGCTATGTGCGCTTTGCAACATCCCGCGCCGGCATCACTCCACGTCAAACTCCACGCGATCGAGTTCGGGCACGTTGAGGTCGATGAGCTTGCGGGCAACGCGGCGGTCGTGCGCCCCGAGTGCCTCGCTTGTCGTCACGTGAGCGACAACCTCGCGCTCGACAAGGCCCTCCTTGTCGCCTTCGGTAGCCGAAGTCTCGACGGCGACGGTGTAATCCTTAAAGCCCGGCAGCACCGCGGCAAGTTCGCGCGTAGTTTTGGTGACGCCGTAGCCGTCCTGCACGCCGGCCTGCGCCGAGCCAATGGACCCCGCGGTCATAACGATGCAGGGGATGGCAAAGATCACCGTACCCACGATGATGCGGCGGCGCACCTTGTGCGACAGCTCATCGACCTCGGCATTTTCCTCAGCGGTCACAATGCCGTCGCCGTTGAGGTCGCGCTTGAGCGGTACACGTAAAAGAAGCAATACGGCTTCGGCAGCCAGTGCGATAAAGACGACATTGATGCCAAACTCGTAGAGGGCCGAGAGGAACAGCGACCCGCTCGCGATGGCAATGCCGTAACCCGCCGCGCACAGGGGCGGCATGAGTGCGGTCGCCACGGCTACGCCGGCAATGAGCGTCGAAGGCTCCTGGTCGCGCGAGTTACCCAGCCCGCCCGCAAAGCCGCCCGCGAGCGCGACGGCAAGGTCCCATACGGTGGGTGTCGAGTTATCGATGATGGCGGCCGTGGTGGTGCCAAGGGGCGAGAGCTTAAAATACAGCGTGGAAGTGATCAGGCAAAGGACCATCTGCAGCGCGAGGCCGGCAATTGCCTCGAGGGTAATCTCGCGGTCGAGCGTGGCGATGCCGTATGCCATGGCAAGGACCGAGCCCATGAGCGGGCAGATGAGCATGGCGCCCACAATGGCGATGTCCGAATCGATATCGAGGCCGACACTCGCGATCAGCATGGCGATAATGAGGATGCACAGGTGCGAGCCGGTCAGGCGCGCCCCGTTTACAAAGC
The DNA here is from genome assembly GCA_900541675.1 of uncultured Collinsella sp. GTDB lineage: Bacteria > Actinomycetota > Coriobacteriia > Coriobacteriales > Coriobacteriaceae > Collinsella. Next base: position 17,775 of record UQKU01000019.1, read on the forward strand.
GCTTACGAATTACGTGATAGGGGGCGCGACCCTCGCGAATGTTGAATGCGCGCCTCAGGAAGCGGCCGGCGTTCTCCATGACCTCGCTATAGGCAGGGCGGATGCCGTGGCGCCGGTGATGGCGCTCGCGCAGTCGCTTGAGCTGCTGGTTATCGAGTTTCATGTTCACCTCGCTTCGCCGCGGGCTATGCATCGCGCCCGCTGTCTCTACTCTACACCGCGGCAGGCGGGGTGGTCATCTTGACGTGAAACTTAGACGAGTAGGTAAAGGGGGCGCGTCAAATGAGGTTGAAGCCGAGGGTTTCGGCAGATACAAAAAAAAGCGCGGGGCCGGATGGTCTCCGACCCCGCGCTCTGCACGGGTACGTTGTTGTTGGGTTTAGCCCAGCAGACTCAATCCCACGGAGACAAACGCCAGGATAACGCCGACGATGGACTCGCCGCCCAGCAGGCCGCTGGCAACGACCAGGCCCTGCTCCTGGAAGGCGGCATCCTTGGCAGCCTTCTCCTCGTCCGAAAGGCCTGCCTCGGCGTCGCGGTGTGCGGCCCACTTGTCGTAGGCGAGCTTGACGCAGGAGCCCAAGAAGGCCGTGAGCGACATGTAGAACGGCAGGTACACGCCCAGACCGATCATCATGGCCGGAATGCCGAGCCAGTACATGACGATGCCGGCGATAAAGCCGCCCGCAAACCACGGCACGCTCGGGATGCCCGAGACCATGGTGGCGACCACGCTTGCCTGCGCGGCCACAAAGCTCTTGTCGGGGCCGAAGGCGTCCGGACCATAGGCGGTGACGAGCGCGACCATGACGGCGGCAGCGACCAGGGCGCCCACGATGCCGCCAATGGCCTGGCCGACCCACTGTGCACGCGGGTTGGTACCCAGTACGGCTCCGGCCTTAAAGTCGTTCATGACGTCGCCCGCAAGGCCGCACGCCACGGCCACGATGCCGGCGATAAAGAACAGCTTGACCTGTGCGAGCTGCGCGAAGGCTGCCACGATGAGCATGACGATGAGGCCAAAGATCTCCATAGGGTCGATACCCGTCTGGCCGCAGCTCTGCGCACTCATGATGGTGGTGACAAAGGTGAACAGCGTGACGATGACGGCCGGGACAGGACCGAGGTCGAGCGCGATGGCAACGATCACGGCGATGGCGGCGGTGCCCAGGCCGATGATGCCGGCGTCGAGCTTAAGCGAGCCCGAGATGAGCGATTGCTCGTCGGTGTCGGTGGAGCTGTCGGCGGCGAGGCCGCGGACGATACCGGCGACCTGCGGCAGGATGTCCTTAAGGACGACGGCGACGCCAAAGCCCATCATAAGGCCCATACCGAGGGACTTGACGATACCCTGCGCGGTCACAACATCGAACAGGCCGGCAGCGGTGCCGCCGACGATGATGCCAAAATTGCCCAGCAGCGCGCCGGCAAACCAGAACGCGACGGGGGCGAAGCCCACCAAAAAGCCGATGGACAGCAACATGGGCGAGTTGTAGATGGCAAAGGTCACGCCGGGGATGTTGAGCGTGCACAGCATGCTGGGCACCACGCCCAGGGCGTCGCGCAGCACGCTGTAGATGCCTGCGATGGCCATGGAGCCAAAGAGCTGCTTGCCGGTCTTGCCGCCGGCCTCGGTCGCGCGTAGGGTCTGAGCTGCGGCGTTGCCGGTGGGGAACTCCAGCGCGGCGTCCACGATAAAGTGACGGTGGATGAGTGCCGTGGCCAGTAGGCCCAGGATAGTGCCGGCGAGTGCCACGATAAACATGTCGAGCCAACTGATCTGGTCGGCATAGCCCAGCATCCAGGCGCCCGGGATGGTAAACGCCAGACCGCCGGCGACCATGGCGCCTGCGGACATGATGGTGTGGGTGACGTTGGCCTCGTTGAGGCTAGCGTTGCCCATGAGCTTCAGGAAGAACAGCGAAATGACGGCAGCGAAAATGATCGGCCAGGGGAGGGCGCCCATCTTGAGGGCCGTGTAGGCCGAGCTTGCCGTGATAATCACGCAGCCAAGGACGCCGATGACGACGCCGCGCAGCGTGAGTTGACCGCGCATCGAGGTGCGGTTCGAGGGATTGCTCATATAGAACTCCTTTGCGTATATCCGCTTCCCCCGCAAGCGCCGCTACGGATACGGCGCGGGAAGTCGGGTTACCAAGGGCCGACGCGTGAGCTCACGTACGACCGCGCATCAGTATAGCCGCAAGGTAGTCAATTTGGGACGGGGCTTTTTAGCTGGTTTGGGTAGGCGATATACTGCTGGGCAGACGAAAGGAGCGCCGACGATGCTTAATGGGTGCGCATATATATTGACGGTCGACGTGGGCAACACATTCATTCGCTTTGGCCTGTTTGCCGAGGATTCGGCCGCGGCGCAGGAATGCCCGCTTGCGACGTGCGAGATCACGACGCCGTCGAGCATCACAGCCGACGAGGCGCGCATGAGGCTCACGCAGGTCATGGGCGCTCTGTCAGCCGATGCGGGCATGCCGGGCGTGCTCGTTCCCGCAGCCGCAGTGCTGAGCTGCGTAGTGCCGGCGCTCGAGCGCCCGTGGAAGGCGGCGCTTTCCCGCACCTGCACGGGGCGCGTGCTCACCGTGGGGCCGGGCCTCAAGACCGGTATGCCCGTGCACTACGACGATCCAGCAGAGATCGGTCCCGACCGCATCGCCGACGCCGTGGCGGCCCGTGCCGTCTACGGCTCTCCGTGCATCGTGATCGATCTGGGCACTACGACCAATATCGAGGTCATCGATGCGCATGGAACCTTTGTCGGCGGCGTTATCGCGCCGGGTCTGGCGCTTGGCGCCCGCTCGCTTTCGGCCGCTGCGGCGCGCCTGCCGCAGGTCGAGCCCTCGGCACCCACGCATGTGATCGGTCGCAACACGCGCGAGGCCATGCGCTCGGGCGTGGTCTTGGGCGAGGTGGCCCGCATCGACGGCATGCTCGACATGGTGCTTGCCGAGATGCGCTCGACCAAGGCGGCGGGGGAGGGCAGCGTGCCCATCGTCATCACCGGCGACGATGCCGAGGCGCTCGCGGCGTTGGTCGGCCACAGCCTGACGGTCGATGACGCGTTGACGCTTCGCGGCCTGGCCGAGCTCTACCACATCAATCAAAAGCCCCGTCGCGCGTAGCGATGGGGGCGGTGGGACAAAAACGTCTCCACCTTCCACCTGCTACAATGGGTCAAACTAATGCGATTTCGGAGGTGTCTGCCATGTCGGACGATCTTCATCAAACCACGTCGGGAAAGCGCCGCGACGTTATTAGCTGGGACGAGTTCTTTATGAGCGTGGCCATCGCCGCGCAGCGCCGCAGCAAGGACCCCAACACGCAGGTGGGCGCGTGCATCGCCAGCACCAACCACCGCATCCTTTCGGTGGGCTACAACGGTACGCCCTCGGCACTCAACGATGACTTTTTCCCGTGGGGCACGAGCGATGACCCGCTGCAGGACAAGCATAACTACGTAGTCCATGCCGAGGCCAACGCCGTGCTCAACTACCGCGGCTCGCTCAAAGACCTTGAGGGTTCCACGGTCTACGTCACGCTGTTCCCGTGCCATGACTGCGCCAAGATCCTGGCGCAGGTGGGCGTGGGCGAGGTTGTCTACCTGGACAATAAGTACGCCGACACCGACGACGGCCGCATCAGTCGCCGCATTCTCGACTCCTGCGGCATCAGCTACCGCCAGGTTATCGTCGATGTCCACATCGGCACCGGGGAACAAACTCGGCAGTAGCGGCAGCGTGTGCTAGCGCCGGGCGTCGGCAAAAGCAGCTAAAAAGCCCCGTCCCAAATTGACTGCTCGTGAAAGTCGTGTCCGCGCGCATGGACGGCTCGTGAGCGGGTACATGGCTGTAGTAACATAGCTCTGTCCGCGGGCGCGCCCGCGTTATTGTGAGAAAGGAGCCCCTGTGGCTGTTAACGAAGAGCTGCTTAAGAAGGTTCTTGAGGAGATCCGCCCCAACCTGCAGGCTGACGGCGGCGATATGGAGTATGTGGGCGTCGACGACGAGGGCGTCGTCCAGCTTGAGCTTCAGGGTGCCTGCGCCGGCTGCCCTATGAGCGCACTGACCCTGTCCATGGGTATCGAGCGTATTCTCAAGGAGCACGTACCCGGCGTTACCCGTGTCGAGCAGGTCAATGCCTCCGGCGATGCCGAGGACCTGTACGACGAGTATGCGCCGTTCTAAGAAGCGAAAGCTGCGGGCGATGTGCTCCGCATAGACGTCACGCCCAAATGTGCGGCTGCGAGCGAAAGGCCCGCGGCCGCATTTGTATGTAGGGAGCAGGGGGACCGATATGCTCAACGACCTCTACCATATGCTTGATCCCGTCGCCATTTCGGCGGGGCCCATCACCATCTACTGGTACGGCTTGGCCTATGTGGTCGGAGCTCTGCTCACGGCGGTCGTCATGTATCGCACGCAGCGTCGCTGGGGTTTCGACATTACGGTTGACGACCTGACGAGTGTCGTGGTCGGTGCGGTCTTTGGCCTTATCATTGGCGCCCGTCTGTTCTACGTCATCTTTTACGGTGACGGCTACTACTGGGCGCATCCGCTCGAGATCTTTGCCACCAACGAGGGCGGCATGAGTTTTCATGGCGGCCTGGCGGGCGGCATCATCGGCGGCGTGCTCGTGTGTCGCATGTACAAGCTCGATGCCTGGACTATCGCCGACCTTGCCGTTATCGGTGCTCCGCTGGCCCTGTGCCTGGGGCGCTGCGCCAACTTTGTCAACGGAGAGCTGTGGGGCAAGCCGACCGATTTGCCCTGGGGCGTGATCTTTGGCGGTACCGCGGGCGATATGCCGCGCCATCCCTCCCAGCTCTACGAGGCATTCCTAGAGGGCATCGTGCTCTTCTGCATTCTGCAGGTGCTCAGCCGCAAAAAACCGCTGCTGCCCCAGGGCACGTTTATGGGCGTGTTTGTGATGGGTTACGGCATCGTCCGCTTCCTCATTGAGTTTGTGCGCGTGCCCGATGCCCAGCTGGGCTATCTGCTGGGCGGCGTCATCACCATGGGTCAGCTGCTGAGCCTGCCGCTCGTAATCGCAGGACTGGCGCTCATCATCTTCGCCCGACACCGCAATCGCCCCCAGCGCATCTACCTCGACGCCTAGCCACCACATACCACCACAAGGGGGACAGGCACCTTTGTGGTGGTTTTGCCGGGCAACGATGACAGAACCGTAACGTTTCTCCAGATAAAACCTGCCAAAATAAACCTGTCCCTTTTTGGCAGGTTTCTAGAAAGGCTATTCGGACTGTGAAGGATTCCGACCTCTCCGCAACGGCTGCGCGCGACGCCGCCCGCATCGTTTGGTTTAAGCGCTATCCCGCCAAGCAGACGCTCATCGCATTTTTGCTCGCCCTGCTGGCGACTACGGCGTTTTCCATCGATCCCGCCCCGGTGTCGAGCAATGCGGTCCTGGCGATCGACCCCAAGGCGACGGGCACGCTCTACGTGTGCTACGAGGTACTTCTCTCGTTTGCCGGCCATACCGACGCAGTGATGCTGCTCGCGCTTGCCTGCTTGCTCACGCTGCCGTTTCGCTATGTGTTCTTTGGCCGCGGTGACGCTTGGCGCCCGTCGGTCGTGCTGCCATCGCTGTTCTTTGCCGTTTGCATGGTGTTCGGCCGTAGCTACGACCTTACCGATTCGGCAGAGATTGTGCTGGGCGACAAGGCACGCGTTATCTGCGCCTGGATTGGCGGCGCGGGCTGGATGCTTCTGGCGATTGTGGCCTTCTATCTGGCTTTTGAGTTTTTGGATTGGTTGAGCTCCCGCCGCATTCCGTTTTCGGAGACCCACTTTGGTCGCGTGTGGCGTGTTGCCCACGCCGTGCTCTCGGTCCATCCCTTTGTCGGGCCGTTTCTTGTACTCATGATTGCCTGGGCGCCCACGCTTATCGCCTCGCTGCCCGGCCTCTTTATGGGAGATACGGGCGCGCAGATCCGCCAATGGTTCAACTACCCCAACGGTACGAGCGATTACCTGCGCCTGCTTAACCCCAACGTGCTGCTCAACGGCCATCATCCGGTGGTGCACACGGTCATCATCGGCTCATGTGTGCAACTGGGGCTTTCGCTATTCAGCAGCGCCAATGCGGGCCTTGCCATCTACACCTGTGCCCAATTTGTCATCACGGCCGCCTGCATGGCCTATTCCATATCTTCGCTGCGCAAGCTGGGCGTGAGCCTGCCGGTCCGTGGCGTCATCTTGCTGTTCTTTGCGTTTATGCCGATGTTCTCTAACTACGCGGCGCTGCTGACCAAAGACGTACTGTTTGCCGATGCGTTTTTGGTGCTGCTCGTTCAGACCGTCAAGCTCGTGGCATGTGGCCTGCCCCGTCGCGATGCCAATGCCGAGCGTGCGGGCGAACAAGCGCCTGTGCTCTTTGCGCGCCACGACTGGCTGTTGCTCGTGCTGGGTGCCATGGGTTCCACGTTTTTGCGCAATGGCGGCCTGGTGTTTCCCCTGGCGGCCTGCGTGATTGCGGCGGCGTTTTGCGCTTGGGACGCGCATGTGGCCCGTCGCGTGGCCAAACAGTCTGGCGTCACGCCCTCGTACGCCACGCCACGCTTCCGCTGGGTCGGCGTGCTCGCAGTGCTTGCGCTCTGTCTTGTCTCCAACATGTACTTCACCAAGGTATTTATGCCGGCGCACGATATCACGCCGGGCTCCAAGCGCGAGATCCTCTCGATTCCGTTTCAGCAGACGGCGCGCTTCGTCCAAAAGCACGACGGCCTTAATTCGGGCGTTAATCCCAAGGTCAAAGACGATGGCACGATTGAGGAAGCTCCCTGCGACGGCTTGGTGACCGACGAAGAGCGTGCCGTGATCGACCGTGTGCTCAAGTACGAGAATCTGGGTCGCCGTTACAACCCGGATAAGTCGGACGCCGTCAAAAATTGCTTTAACGAGTACGCCTCGCAGGAGGACATCAAGGCCTATTTTGAGGTGTGGGCCCAGATGTTCAAAAAGGATCCCGAGTGCTATATCTCGGCGCTCGTCAATAACTACTACGGGTACTTCTATCCGAGCGCTCGCGATGTGTGGGTCTACAGCACGGCGCGCAGTGCCGAGATCATGGCGAAGCCCGATAACCTCAAGTACTTTGACTTCCATCCGGTCGACAGCAAAGCCGTGCGCTGGTGCGACCACCTGATTAACCTGTACCGCGTGGCGGTGCAGCGCATTCCGTTTATCTCGCTCACCATGAGCTCGGCCACCTACGTGTGGATCATGATCGTCGTGGTGGTCTACCTGTTGCGCCGCCATTCGTGGCGCGCGCTGGCCATCTGGATACCGCTGCTGGGTGTGCTCGCTGTGTGCCTGATTGGTCCATGCAACGGGTCGACCTACATGCGCTACCTGTACCCGGTCATTGCATGCATGCCTTTCGCCATCGGCGCCACGATCACCCGCAGCGACCGCCTGTGGACCTAACCAAAGATTGGCGCATTGGGGTCAGGTTGCTTTGTGCCAAGGGGCTGCATCATCACGACGCCTTCATTTTGGGGTTTATCTTGCAGGCCGGTAGGTATATCATAACGACGTTTGTTTATATTGCCCGAGCATCCACGCTGGGCTTTAGGTCGAAACCGATAGGAGACACGTATGTCCGGACACTCTAAGTGGGCCACAACCAAGCATCGTAAGGGCGCGCAGGACGCCAAGCGTTCCGCCCTCTTCTCCAAGCTCAGCCGCAACATCACCGTTGCTGCCCGTCTCGGCGGCGACCCGCTGCCCGAGAACAACGCCAGCCTCGCCGCTGCCGTTGCCAAGGCTAAGGCTCAGTCCATGCCTAAGGACAAGATCAAGTCTGCTATCGATAAGGCCTTTGGTTCGGGTGCCGACGCCGCCGTCTATGAGAACATCGTGTACGAGGGTTACGGTCCCGCCGGTGTCGCCGTCTACGTCGACTGCCTGACCGACAACCGCAACCGCACCGCTGCCGACGTCCGTTCCGCCTTCTCCCACGCTGGTGGCAACCTGGGCACCTCCGGTTCCGTCGCCTTCCAGTTTGAGCGCAAGGGCCAGATCGTCGTTGCCAAGGAGATCCTGGACGAGAACGCCAAGAAGGAGACCATGATCGCCAACGGTGCTGCCGGTGACGAGGATGAGTTCATGATGGCGATCGCCGAGGCCGGTGGTGAGGACTACGAGGACGCCGGCGAGGAGTGGATCGTCTGGACCGCTGCCAACGACGTCATGGCTGTCTCCAAGGCACTCGAGGAGCAGGGCGTCCAGGTCAAGGGCTCCGAGACCACCATGGTCCCGACCACTCCGACCGAGGTCTCCGGTGCCGACGCCAAGAAGGTTCAGCGCCTCATCGACCGTCTTGAGGAGCTCGACGACGTCCAGGACGTCTACAGCACCATGGACATGACCGACGAGGTCATCGCTGCCCTCGAGGAGGAGTAGCGCCCGCACGGATTGAGCCGTGCATATCTGGGCATAATGAAGCGAGCATGCAAGCCTCGTGGAATAGATGAGCCGGATCCGCGTGCATGAGGCACCGGACCCGGCTCTTTTATAATGATGCGAATCGTTTTGCATTCTGTGGATCGAGATTTGAAGGGAGCGCTGCATGCGCGTGCTCAAACGAGCCCTGGCGATCGTGTATCTTGCCTCCGCCGTCGTGGCGCTGGGTACGTTAGTCTGCCAGTTTTGGGGGCCATATACCTATCGCTTTATGCTGCTGATGCGCGATCCGCTGCCTCGCATCGTTGTTACGGCGTGCGGCGGTGTCGTGGCGCTCGGCGTGCTCGTGGGTTTCTTCCGCCTGATGTTTGCTCGTCGCGAGCCGTCCTGCGTGCATCCGGCGGGGGAGCGCAATATCGAGGTCACGCTCGCTGCCCTCTCCTCGTGTGCCCGCACCGCGGCAGAGCGCGACGACCGAGTGATGATCGAGCATGTCGAGGCGCGCGTGCAGGGCTCCGACGAATCGCACGTCCGTTTTAAGGTTGACGCCATCGCGCTCGACGACCGGGACGTGGCCTCCCTTGCAGCCGCGATGCAGCAACGTATCGAGGAGGCCTGCGACACTATGCTCGGCACGCCGGGCACGACTGCGCGCGTTCGTTTTTTGCCGTCCAAGACTACCGTCCAGACCGTGGAGGTTTCCGGTGAGTGATACCAATCAAGACAAGACCGCCCGCACGCCGCGCCTGACTATCGATCAGAGCGCCGCGCCGGCAGGCGAGGTCGTCGATCCCAAGGTAGAGGGTACCGAGTCACATGACGCGGTCGCCGATGATTTTGATGAGGCCATGGGTCTCATCAAGGGTACGGGGGCAGCCATCTGGAGCTATGCCGTCCGTCATCCCAACACCACGCTTGGAGCCGTCGCTGGTTTTGTGCTCGCCGTGCTGGTGCTCACGCTCGGCCTGTGGGATACGCTCGTCATCGCTTTCTTTGTGCTGATCGGCGCCGTGATTGGCCAGATCCGCGACGGCGAGAACGGGATCGTCAACTTCTTCGGCCGTCTGTTTAGCGGCCGCTAGCATGTATTCGACCGCCGCGTGTGCGGTGGGCATAAGGAGGAACCATGGCTTTTAACACGAAGGTCGATGTGGCCGATACCGAGCTCGAGGTAGACGAGACCGTCACCGCCGAGGCCGAGGACGTAACGCTCGAGGACGAGGCGCTCGTCGAGGCCGAACCCGCCGACGATGCGGACGAGGATGATGGGGAAGCGGACGAGTCCGAGGACTCGCTGACCTATTCCAACGGTGTGATCGAGAAGATCGTCGCCATGGCCACCCGCGAGGTACCGCACGTCCTGGGCATGAAGGGCAACCTCATGCACTTTGTGCAGGAGCAGTTTGGTGCCGAGAATCTGACCAAGGGCGTGACAGTCGAGGTCACCGATGACAACCGCGTGGTCGTTAACATTTCCGTCATTATCGAGTACGGCGCCTATGCGCCCGCGATTTTCGACGACGTTAAGGCGCGCGTGACCGAGCGTCTGGCTGCGATGACCGGCCTTGAGGTGGCAGGCGTCAACCTGCGCATCGAGGATGTCATCACCCCCGAGGAGTACGAGCACCGCACCAACCAGCACGAGTAACCTACCAAAAAGGTAACCTGCCAAAAAGGGACAGGTTTATTTTGGCAGGTTTTATCTGCGAAAACGTCAAACGGCCGGTCGCACGGATGTATGTGCGGCCGGCCGTTATTTGTATGCCCCCGATGTAGGCATACCGCTCGTCTAACTAGGGGTTGCAATCGTCACGTTCCGCGTTACCCTAATGGGCGCATTGTTTCCAAATTGTTAACGAGGGGTTGCCGTAATGGCTGACGAGCGCGAAACAGAAAGCAAGGCATGGGCGATTGAGGCCGCCGCGGCAGAGGCGGCATCGCGAGCTGCCGAGGAGCTACATCGTCCTCCCGTGGTGCCGATGGAGCGCGTGGTCGATCGCACCGATATCGAGCGCGGCGAGCGTGCCGGCCAAAAGCGCAGCCAGGAGCCAGGCTTCCCGCGCTTTTTCGCCGAGCTCAATCTAGGTCTGATTCTTACGGCTTTTGCCATCGTTGCGTTTAAAACCCCTAATCACTTTGCTTTTGGCGGCACCTCGGGCGTGTCGGTCATTCTGTCCACGCTGTTCCCGACCCTGCCCGTCGGCGTCTTTATGTGGATTATCAACGCGGTTCTCGTCGTCTTGGGCTTTATCTTTTTGGAGCGCAAGGCAATCCTGTGGAGCGTCTTCGCCTCGTTTGCGCTGTCCGCCTATGTTTCGCTGTTTGAGCTTTTTATTCCGACCGATGTCTCGATGACGGGCGATATGTGGCTCGACCTGTGCTTTGCCGTGATTCTGCCGGCGCTCGGCAGCGCCATCGTTTTTGATATCGGCGCCTCGACGGGCGGCACGGACATCCTCGCTATGATCCTCAAACGCCGTACCACACTCGAGATTGGCCGCGCGCTGTTGCTGGTCGATATCGGCATCGTGACCATCGCGGCCTTTTTGTATGGTCCGCGTATCGGTCTGTATTGCGTGCTCGGCCTGTTTGCCAAGACGCTTGTGGTCGACAAGGCCATCGAGAGCATTCATCTTCGTAAGGTCTGCACGATCATTTGTTCCGAGCCCCTTAAGGTCGAGGAGTTTATCGTCAAGCATCTCAACCGCACGGCGACCATCAGCCGCGGCTACGGCGCCTTCTCGGGCAAGTGCGTGACGGTGATCATGAGCGTGCTGAGCCGTCGCGAGGCCGTGCAGCTGCGCCGTTATGCGCGCGAGGTCGATCCTGGTGCCTTTATCACGATCGTCGACAGCTCCGAGATCGTCGGCAAGGGTTTCCGCGGCACGAACTAGCGCGGACACACTCGTCAAACAATCGAAAAGCGCCTCGCGCGTTGCAAATACGTCATCTAAGAGTATTTGTCCTCACATTGGGTGATAATGATGCCAAAGACATCGTTTGCGATCCAGGTGATTCGCTCTAGATACGAAGGGATGATTTCGATGTTCTGTTCGCAGTGTGGCGCCCCCATGGGCGATAACGACAAGTTCTGCGGCGTGTGTGGTGCCCCCAATGCCGGTGCTGCAGCTTCCACCCCTCAGGGTCAGCCTCAGCCTCAGCAGTTTGTTCCTCAACCTGTCGCGAACGCGTCCAAGGGCTGCACGGCTCAGGCGTTTGAGGATATGACCAAGACTCCGGGCGTGCTGCAGCGCGTGTGCCAGATTGCCTTTTTGCCGGCGCTTATCTGTGTCGTGTCGGTACTCGTGCTGTTCATCCCCGTTATCGGCGGTATTGCGGCTGCCATCGGCTTTTTGGCTGCCTACGTGGCGAGCGTGTGCGGTTCGGGCTTTGGCATCGAGTGGGGTCGCGACCTGTCGCTTAAGATCGATGACGGCATGGGTCGTCCGTTGATGTGTTCCACGTCGTTTGGTCTCGGAATCTTTTCGAGCGTTATTTCGGTCGTGCTCGAGGTTATCGCTGCCATTCCCATTATCGGTGTAGTGCTTTCGCTGGTGGAGGGCGTGGTAATTGGCGCCGCGGGCTCGTATTCTTATTACGGCTCTTATGCGCTCGAGGCTGCGCTGTTTGGCTCGCTTGGCCTGCTTGTCCTGGCTATGATTGCCACGGCGGTCCTGGGGGTCTTCTTTAAGATGTTCGCCGACATTGCCGTGATGCACTTTGCGGTGACCGGTCGCGTCGAGAGCGCGTTTTCGCTCGATAAGGTTTGGGCAGCCTTTAAGAACAATAAGACCAAGCTGTTCTGCGCTTCGTTCCTTCCCGAGTTTTTGACGGGCCTGGTCGCCAACGTTGTCACATGGATCTTGACGGTCGTCTTTGGCGCCGTTGCCTCTGTCGGTATGTATAGCTACTACTATCGTCCTACGGGTATTGAGGCGATTGTTGCCGGCGGTGGCATCACACTCGTGCTGTTCCTGGTGCTGGTCGCTTTTGTCACCGTATTTCTTACGGTCTTTGGCAAGATGCTCAAGCATCGTGCCGTTGGCTATTGGGTCGCACGTTATGCAAGCGAGTGGGTTGACGAGGACAAGGACGACGTCCTGACTTTTGTATTGCCCTTTGAGAAGAAGTCCGCTCCTTCGGGTTACAGCGCTCCGGATGTTGCGTCTGAGCCCAAGCCCGCGCCCGAGCCGGCGCCCGTGCCTGAGCCTGAGCCCGAGCCCAAGCCTGAGCCGGCACCTGTACCTGAGACTGCGCCTGAGCCCGAGTCCGAGCCTGAGCCAGCGCCTGTGCCTGCGCCTGAGCCGGCGCCCGAGTCAAGTTCCGACGAGGGCCCTCAGGACGAGTAGCATGCCGCCTGCCATTTGGGGACGGGGTAGAAATGGTGGAAATAACGCTTGACAGATGAGCGGGGGCGGACGTTTCGACGCGTCCGCCCCCGCTTTGCTTTAGCCAGGCTGTTATGGATGGGTGTGACGACTACTCGTCGTGTTTCTCCTCGCGGCGAGCGGCGGCGCGGGCTTCGTGGATGCCCTTGATTGCGGCATGGCGAGCCGTGCGGGCGTCGTGGATGGCGTCACGAGCCTCGGCGGTCGTCGCCTTGGCAGAGCGCAACTTGGCGGCCAGATCGGGGTTGGTTTCGGCGACCGCAGTGATCGCGGGGCCGTCGAGCTCCTCTTGCGTGGGCTCGGCCAAAAAGTCGATAGCATACTGGGCGGCCACCATGGAGCCCTTTGCCAGCACGGTCTCGTCGATCTTGTAAAAGCAGGAATGCTGGGCGTACGTGGCGCCAATCTTGGGGTTACGCGTACCTACAAAGGCGAGCACGCCCGGCACGCGGCGCAGGTACTCCGAAAAATCCTCGCCCGAAAGTGTGCCGCGATAATGGCCTTGGCCGGCGGGACCCAGACACTTAATTACGGCCTGACGGCAGCGCTCGCTCGAGGCCGCGTCGTTTTCGACCTTGTAGTTGGCGATGGTGTAATCGGTGAGCTCTGCCTCGGCGCCCAAGGCGGCTGCAGTATGCTCCACGATGCGGCGCATAAGCTCCGGCATTTCCTCGTGGGTTGAATCGCCGTAGGTGCGCACCGTGCCGGCGAGGTAGGCCGTGCCGGCGATAACGTTGCGCGCGGTGCCGCCGTGCAGCTCGCCGACGGTGATGACGGCCGGCTCATAGGGGCTGATCTCGCGCGAGACGATGGTCTGCAGGGCGTTGACGATCTCGGCGGCAACCATGACGGCGTCGTGGCCGCGCTGGGGCATGGCGCCGTGGCACGAGGTGCCGCGGACATCGATGCGGAACCAGTCGGTATTGGCCATGCGCGGGCCGGGCTCGCAGCTTACGGTGCCGGCGTCGACCTCGCTCCAGATGTGCGCGGCGTAGGCGCCGTCGACGCCGTCGAGCACACCCGTGCCGATCATGAGTTTGGCGCCCTGGCCGTTTTCCTCACTGGGCTGGAAGACGATGCGGACCTCGCCGTGGATGTCGTCGGTCATATGGCGCAGGATCTGCAGCGTGCCGAGCATCATGGCGATGTGGCAGTCGTGGCCGCAGGCGTGCATGCAGCCCTCGTTGACACTGGCGAATTCCTCGCCGGTCTGCTCGGTGACGGGCAGGGCGTCAATATCCGCGCGCAGCAGTATGCGGCGGCGCGGCGTGCCGTCCTCGCGATAGGCGTCGGGTGCGGTGCCGCGAAGGGTCGCCACCAGGCCCGTCTTAAGGGGGCGCTCGTAGGGGATATTCATGGCGTCGAGCTGGTTGGCGATGTCGGAGGTCGTGCGCTCTTCGGCGAGGCTCAGCTCCGGGTGCTTATGGAAGTGCCGGCGCTGCTTAATGATGTAGGGTTCAAACTCGGCGGCGATATCTTGGATGGCTGCGGTGACATCGTCAGCCGCGCGAGTCTCGGTCGCCGCCATAATCTGCTGTGCCTTGGTCTTCGTCATGATCGATTTGCTCCTTGCTGGGTTGATCGCAAAATCGTACAGGCACTTTCCAGTATGCCACCTGCCGCTAGGGCTGGTAAAGTTGCCGTTTGCCGCTTGGGGTTTTGTTACAAGGGCGGGGGAGTACACTCGGGGGTGTTGAATTTCCTGCCAGAGATGGGGATGCCCATGCAACATATCGATCGGATTATCCGCTCCAAGAACGTCTTTACCGCGCAAGACGGCATCGATTCCGCCCGCGAGCTGGCGATTGCCATCGCAGGCGACCGTATCGTCGCAGTCGGTGCGCCCGATGACGTGATTGCCGCCGCTCCCGCCGCCACGCCGGTTCTCGACTACGGCGAGCAGTTTGTCTGCCCCGGTTTCCATGACGCTCATCTGCACTTCTTCCATACCTCGGTTGGCTCCTCGCCGTACATGCTCATGGATATGGGCACGTCCGAGGCGGCGCTGGTGCAGCACGCGCTCGAGTTTTCCCAGGACCTGCCCGATGACGCCTGGGTTGTGACGCAAGGCTGGCGCGACTACCGTTGGGACCCGCCCGAGCATCCTACCAAGGCGTCGCTCGATGCGGCATTCCCCGATCGTCCCTGCGTTATGTACTCGGGCGACGGGCACACGCTGTGGCTCAACAGCCGCGCACTCGAGGCGCTCGGCGTCACGCGCGACAGCGAGCCGCCAGCGGGCGGTAGCTACGACAAAGACGCAAACGGCGAACTCACGGGCATTGCTCACGAAGCGGCTGCCATGCAGCTGCTGCCGCGCTGTCTTGAGTGGCTGGGCGAAGATCGCATCGCAAGCGCTTACGCCGATCAAATGAGGCGCATGGCCGAGCAGGGTATTACCTCGATATGCGATATGTCGCTCATGCCCATGCCGGGCTGCGATTTTATCCGCGACGATGTCTACGACAAACTGCAGACGGCCGGCAAGCTGGGCATTCGTGCCCATCTGTTCCCCACGCTGCTGGATGACCAGTCGCGTCTAGAAGAGCTCCAGGTACGTTACGCGAACAACGCGCTGCTTTCGGCGCCAGGTTTTAAGCAGTTCTTCGACGGCGTGTCGAGCGAACACACGGCATATCTCACTGAGCCCTATACCAATCCGCGCTTCCCGGGCGACCAGGGCCGTCTGACGGTCCCGGCCGAGCGCATGCGCAAGTTGGTTCTGGCGGCAGCCGAGCGTGGCCACACCGTGCGCATCCACGTTATCGGCGACGGTGCGATTCATGCCGCGCTGGATATCTTCGAGGAGGCAGCCGACCTGTACGGCCTGCCCCAGCACGGTCATAACACGCTCGAGCATCTGGAGAACCTTCTGCCCGAGGACATCGACCGCCTGCGCAAGCTCAACGTGGTTGCCTCGAGCCAGCCCTGCCATATCACGCTCGACCCGGGTGGTCCGGAGCGTGATCTGGGCCTGGAGCGCAGCCGCATCATGTGGCCGTTCGCAACCTATAAGCAGCGCGGCATTCGCCAAGCCTTCGGTACCGACAGCCCTATCACGCCCGTTACCAGCATGAACGTGCTCTACACGGCTATCACGCGCCAGGACCCCAAAAGCCACTGGCCCGAGGGCGGCTGGTTACCGAGCGAGCGTATCGACGCGGCAACGGCCCTGCGCAACTACACGCTTGGCAGCGCGTACGCAGCGGGCGACGAGCAAAACCTCGGCAGCCTAGAGCCCGGCAAGTATGCCGACCTGGCGGTCCTTGACCAAAACCCGCTCACCATCGACCCTCAAGAGCTCCAGGCTACCAAGGTTCAGGCAACCTACCTGGCAGGTAACTTGATTTACGAGCGCTAAGAATTCATGTCGTACCGTTAAACGCGGCTCGGGCGGCCTATTTTGGGATGGTGCTCGAGCCGCGTTTGCGTTTCGGTGAGGATCCGCCATGAGTGTCCCTGCTCTGTTGTATTTGGACATGGGGCGGAGGCGCCGCTGCCCCGCGCTCAATTTGGACATCAGCAATGTCGACCCTTGATGTTTTGCATACTTCTCATTGCAGATTGCATAAAAAAGCTGGGATGTTCTTTCTGGCCCTGATGTACCCCCGCCTGGGCCGTGCAAAAAACGGAGTATTCAGCACCGCAAGCCCCGCCGGTGCCGCTGCAGTTGAGTAACATTGCGGAGATTGACGTCATTTTGGGGTCCGACGTGGCGCGAGGCACGCTTGTTTGTCTCGACGAGCTCTGTCTACCGACCCAAATCGCCGGTCGAAGGCGTCTTTGGGACCAATATGGTGTGTCCGGCGCGTATGCAGCCGCCCTGGCCTGCTGAATACTCCCAAAAATGCACGGTGCTCCCCAGGGGACCCGTGCGCGCGGCGAAAACCATGTCCATGTCGCCATCCGCATCGCCATTTTGCTGCACTGACTTTTCTGAATGCCGGGTCCGATAACGTTGACTCAGCTCCCGTGTGGCGCCGGAGGGGCGGGATATAAGGCTTATCGCGAGTTCCGCACGAGCCGAAGGCCACTTAATGTGGCCTTCGTGCGAGCAGGACTGCCCGAGCAGGAAACCTTATATCCCGCCCCTCCGGCGCCACACGGGAGCCGCGTACAAGTTATCCCCCGGCATTCAGAAAATCTAAGTGCCAAAAAATAAGATTTTTTGACTCCGTGTTGTATAACCCGCCATTCGTGGGTACCATTCAACGCGTACGCAAACAAAAAGGGTTAACCCGCGCGGCATGACCGCGCGGCCCACAAAGGAGGAAACAAGCATGTCGTCTTTGAAGCCGCTTGCAGATCGCGTCTTGGTCAAGCCCGACGAGGCCGAGCAGAAGACCGCCTCTGGTCTGTACATCGCCAGCAACGCTCAGGAGAAGCCGCAGCGCGGCACCATCGTTGCCGTGGGCGCCGGCAAGGTCAACGACAAGGGTGAGCGCATCCCCATGGACGTCAAGGTTGGCGACGTTGTCATCTACGGTAAGTTCGGTGGCAACGAGGTCAAGGTCGACGGCGAGAAGTATCTGCTGATGCGCGCCGACGACATCTACGCTGTCGTCGAGGCCTAGTCTCGTCAGAATCTCTGATTCGTCTTTGAGCGCGCCCGCCGCATAGGACTCGGAAGCGGCGACGCGAGTCACATTTCTTTTGGAGGATTACCCACTATGGCAAAGAACATTACGTTCAACACCGATGCCCGCGCTAAGCTCGCCAAGGGCGTCAACACCCTGGCCGACGCCGTTACCGTCACCATGGGCCCCAAGGGCCGCTACGTTGCGCTGCAGCGCACGTTCGGTGCCCCGACCATCACCAACGACGGCGTTTCCGTCGCCAAGGAGATCGAGCTCGAGGACAACATCGAGAACATGGGTGCCCAGCTGGTGAAGGAGGTCGCCACCAAGACCAACGACACCGTGGGTGACGGCACCACCACCGCAACCCTGCTCGCACAGGCCATCGTCAACGACGGTCTGCGCAACGTCGCCGCTGGCGCCAACCCGCTGGCCATCCGTCGCGGCATCGACAAGGCCGTTAACGCCGCCGTCGCCGAGATGAAGAAGCAGGCCAAGCCGGTCGAGACCAAGGAGCAGATTGCTTCCGTCGGTACCATCTCCGCCGGTGACCCCGAGGTCGGCGAGAAGATCGCCGAGGCTATGGAGGTCGTGGGCAAGGACGGCGTCATCACCGTCGAGGATTCCCAGACGTTCGACATCACCATCGACACCGTCGAGGGCATGCAGTTCGACAAGGGCTATGTCTCCGCTTACTTCGTCACGGATAACGACCGCATGGAGGCCGTGATGAAGGATCCGTACATCCTCATCACCGACCAGAAGATCTCCAGCGTCCAGGACATCATGCCTGTTCTCGAGGCTGTCCAGCGCGCTGGCCGTGGCCTGCTCATCATCGCTGAGGACATCGACGGCGAGGCCCTGCCTACCCTCGTCCTCAACAAGATCCGCGGCGCCCTCAACGTCTGCGCCGTCAAGGCTCCGGGTTACGGCGATCGCCGCAAGCGCATCCTCGAGGACATCGCTGTCCTCACCGGTGGCCAGGCTGCTCTCGACGAGCTGGGTGTGAAGGTCGCTGACATCACCGCCGATATGCTCGGTACCGCTAAGTCCGTCACCATCTCCAAGGACAACACCGTCGTCGTCGGCGGCGCTGGCTCCAAGGAGGCCATCGACGCCCGTATCGCTCAGATCAAGGGCGAGATGGAGAACACCACCTCTGACTTCGACCGCGAGAAGCTCCAGGAGCGCCTGGCCAAGCTCTCCGGTGGCGTTGCCGTCATCAAGGTCGGCGCTGCTACCGAGTCCGAGCTCAAGGAGATCAAGCATCGTGTCGAGGACGCCCTGCAGGCTACCCGCGCTGCTGTCGAGGAGGGCATTGTCGCTGGCGGCGGCGTCGCCTTCATGGACGCTGCTCCTGCGCTCGATGCTGTCGAGATCGACGACCCCGAGGAGAAGATCGGCGTCGACATCGTCAAGAAGGCTCTGACCGCTCCGGTCGCTACCATCGCCAAGAACGCTGGCTTTGAGGGCGCTGTCGTGGTCGACAAGGTTGCCGAGCTGCCCGCCGGCCAGGGTCTCAACTCCGCCAACGGCGAGTGGGGCGACATGATCGAGATGGGCGTCCTCGACCCCGTCAAGGTCAGCCGCGTCACCCTGCAGAACGCTGCTTCTGTCGCCAGCCTGATCCTCATCACCGAGGCTACTGTCTCCGATGTGCCCAAGAACACTCAGCTTGAGGATGCTATCGCTGCTGCTACCGCTGGTCAGCAGGGCGGCGGTATGTACTAAGGCCGACAAGGTCTAGAACTCCCACCGGGAATCCGGTGGGCGTGACGGGGGTTTCTCTCCGGAACGTCCTCGGACATGCAAAGAGGCTCCGCATCGCGCTTCGCGCTGCGGAGCCTCTTTGCGTCCTGCGGAATGTTCCGGAGAGAAACCCCCGTCACGCCCCCGGATCCCCTGCGTTTACGGCCTTGAGGTCGGCGGGCGGAGAACGTGGTTGTTGGGGATACGTGTCCCGGTTGCTGTTTCGCGGCAAAGCCGCGAAAAGCGCATCACTTTGGGATGGGTGAGGAACGAAGTCGATGCCTTGCTTTATTCCGGGCATATTTCTGGGCTATTTCCCCCGCCACAAATTACCCTTGGCATACTTGCGCGAACGATTGCTCGTGCTACACTTGCAATTGCTGTTTCAGGGCGGGGTGAAATTCCCCACTGGCGGTAAATCGGGCGGTGCCAAAGGGGTGCCGTGGCGCAGACGAGGCGTCTGCGACCGAGCCGATGAGTCCGCGACCCGTGCGTGTGTTGGTTCGCATGCCGGCTGAACTGGTGAGATCCCAGTACCAACGGTTAGAGTCCGGATGAAAGAGGCAGGTGATCTTATGTCTGAACAGTCGCAGCATATCCATTTTGAGAACACGAATAGGTGGAGCACCAAACAGCTCGTTACCATGGCGCTGATGTGCGCCTTGGGCGCCCTGTTTATGTATGTGCAGCTGCCCATCCTTCCTTCGGCGCCGTTTTTGACGTATGACCCGTCGCTGGTGCCGGCGATGGTGTGCGGGTTTGCGTATGGTCCCGGTGCCGGTACCGCTGTTGCCGCCATGGCGATCGTTATCCATGCACTCACCACGGGTGACTGGGTCGGCGCGCTTATGAACCTGGTTGCCACGCTGGGCTATATTCTGCCCGCGGCTATCGTCTACCAGAAGATGCATACCTATAAGGGTGCCGTGATTGGCCTGGCACTGGGCGTTATTGCCGCTACGGTGCTTTCTATGGTTGCGAATCTGACCATTGGCGTTTGGTTCTGGTATGGCTCGGTCGATGTGATCGCCCCGCTCATGATTCCTGCCGTGCTGCCGTTCAACCTTATCAAGACCGTGCTTAACTCGGTGTTGACACTGGCGGTGTATAAAGTGGCCTCCAACCTCATCACGCCTAAAAAGGACCAGGTCAAAGGCCGCGCATGATTGAGTGTCGGGGCGTTTCCTTTAGCTATGACGGTGCTGCGAAAGCACTCGACGGCGTCGATCTGAACATCGAGGACGGTGAGTTTTTCTGCATCCTCGGTGGCAATGGGTCGGGCAAGTCGACGTTTGCCAAGCATCTGAATGCGCTGCTGCAGCCCGATGCGGGCACGGTGCGCATCGATGGCATGGATGCGTCCGACCCCGAGCTGGTCTACGACATTCGTTCGACCGCGGGCATGGTATTCCAGAATCCTGATGATCAGCTGGTGGCAACGCTTGTCGAAGATGACGTTGCGTTCGGTCCCGAAAACCTTGGCGTGCCATCGGCGCAAATTGCGCAGCGCGTACGCGAGGCGCTGAAGGGCGTGGGGCTGGTGGGCTTTGAGCGCCACGAGACCCATGCGCTTTCGGGTGGCCAAAAGCAACGCGTGGCGCTTGCCGGCGTGCTCGCCATGGAGCCGCGCGTGCTCATATTGGACGAGGCGTCCTCGATGCTCGATCCGCGTGGACGCAAGGGCCTCATGAAGGCTTGCCGCGCGTTGCACGATCGCGGCATGACCATCGTGATGATTACGCACTTTATGGAAGAGGCTGCCGAGGCCGATCGTGTCGCGGTGTTTCGGGCGGGGCGCGTTGCCATGCTCGGTACGCCCGAGGAAATCTTGACGCGGGCGGATGAGCTTGCGCAGCTCAACCTGGATATGCCGGCGTCGTGTCGTCTGGGCAGGTCGCTTCGTGCGAAGGGCGTGCCCGTTTGCGCGCAGGTGCGCGAGGCGGATATGGTCGCCGAGATTGCACAGGCTTATGCCGAGCGGAGTGGGGCGGACATAGCAGGGCAGCCTTCCGCATCCGATTCACATGTGCTTGACAATGGATCCTCTGCGGCCGACGGGATAGCCGCGTCGGAGCCCGTTATCGAGATCTCGCACCTCTCGCATAGTTACTCGCTGAGCGCCCGCGAGCGCCGTCGATGGCGCAAGCGCTCGACCACTGCGGACGCATCGAGCAAACAAGCTCTTTGGGGCAACGATCCAAACAGCCCCTGGGCGCTACGTGATGTTTCGTTGACGGTGCGCCGCGGCGAGTTTCTGGGATTGGCGGGTCATACCGGCTCGGGTAAATCGACGCTGGTTCAGCATCTCAACGGGTTGATTCGTCCGCAGGAGGGAAGCGTTTGCGCGCTGGGGCTCGACCTATCAAGCAAGAAAGACGCCGCCGCGGTTAAGGCCAAGGTCGGCGTGGTGTTTCAGTATCCCGAGCGCCAGCTATTTGCCGAGACCGTGGCGCAGGACGTGGCGTTTGGCCCGTGCAACCTTGGCCTGCCAGAAGACGAGGTTGCACGCCGTGTCGCATCATCGCTTGCGCGCGTGGGCCTCGACCTTGCCGCGATAGGCGACAAGAACCCCTTTGAGCTTTCGGGCGGCCAGCAGCGCCGCGTGGCGTTTGCCGGCGTGCTCGCCATGGAGCCCGAGGTGCTGGTGCTCGACGAGCCCATGGCGGGGCTCGATCCGGCTGCGCGCAGGGATTTCCTGGGGCTCATCGATCGGCTCCATCGCGAGGGCCTGACTGTTGTCATGGTTTCGCATAGCATGGATGACCTGGCAAATTGCTGTGACCGTATCGTTGTGATGAACGAGGGCGCCGTGTTTGCCGAGGGAACGCCCGCGCAGGTGTTTGCGCGCGCGAACGAGCTCAAATCGATCGGCCTGGGCGTTCCTGCCGCCCAGCGCATGGCGCTGGCGCTTGCGCAAGCCGGTGTGCCGCTCCGCTGCGACAAGCTTTATACGGTTGAGGCGCTAGCCGACGAGTTGGCCGGCTTGCTGCTGGGCTGCGCGGACGTGCCTTTGAGGGTTCCGTGTCAGGCTGGTTCCAAGGCGCCCACGCGAGAGGAGGGCTGCTAATGGAGGCGTTCTCATTTGGCAGCTACTATCCCGGGGATAGCGCGGTGCATCGCCTGGATCCGCGTACTAAGTTGCTCCTAGGTTTTGCATTTCTGGTCACCGTGCTCACCGTCGGAAGCTTTTGCGGGCTGGTTCCGGTCGCATTTTTTGTCGTGCTGGTCTATCTCGCAGCCCGGGTGCCGTTGCGCCGGGTCCTATCATCGATGGCACCATTGCTGGCGATTGTCGTGGTGGTCGCGGTGCTCAACCTGTTTTCCGACCAGAGTGGCCGCATCCTGTGGCAGCTTGGCTTTTTGCAGGTGAGCGAGGGCTCGCTGCGTTCTGCGGCGTTTGTGGCGTGCCGCCTGACGTTGATGATGGCCGGCATGAGCGCCATTACACTCACCACGCCGACGCTCGACCTCACCGCGGGCTTTGAACGTCTGCTCGCACCATTTGCGCGCGTGGGGCTTCCGGCGCACGAGCTCGGCATGATTATGGGTATCGCGCTGCGGTTTATGCCGCAATTTGCCACCGAGATGAAACAGACGGCCGATGCACAGGCAAGTCGCGGCGCGCGCGTGACGGGCGGTCCGCTCGGCGGTGTGCGCATGCTCGGCAGTGTGGCGATTCCGCTGTTCACCGGCGTGTTTCGTCATGCCGAGACGCTTTCGGCCGCCATGGATGCGCGCTGCTATCACGGCGAACAGGGACGCACGCGTCTGCATGCGCTTACGTTTGGCCGCGGGGATGCACTGGCCGCGGTGGCGATGGCGCTGCTGGTGACATGCGTTGTCGTTATCAATCTTCAACTCGTCTAAGCTCGATTCGAGCGCAAGAAAGGGGTCTCTATGACCGACATCGATCGCACGGCTCAGCTCGAGCGCGCTTGCTCGTATCTCAGACGCATTCCGGCGTGGTATCTTGCCACGACCGATGTGAGCGACGGGCATCAGCCCCGCGTGAGGCCGTTTTCGTTTGCCATGGTCGATGACGACAAACTGTGGTTTTGCACGTCGCGCGACAAGGACGTGTGGGCGGAGTTGAGCGCGAATCCCAAGTTTGAGGTATCGGGCTGGAAGCCGGGGGAGTGCTGGATCGTGTTAACCGGTGAGGCCGCGCTCGATGATGATGCAGTCGTGAGCGACAAGGTGCGTCAGGCGGGCTTTAGGCACATGGTGGGCATTGGCGAGCAACACGATAGTGCCAACGACGGCCGCCTTGCATTCTTCTCGGTCCGCAACATCGCCGCACGGTTCTGCGATATCGACGGCAGCGAAGAGCGCCTCGAGCTCTAATTTCCCAAATTGGCTACCCATTCCAAAAGGCTCTGTTAGACCAAGGTTGACATAAAAACGATGTCACCGCGAGGCGGTACCCTTCAATTAACGTCGAAGG
>UQKU01000020.1 GCA_900541675.1 uncultured Collinsella sp.
GCGCTCCTTCGACGTTAATTGAAGGGTACCGCCTCGCGGTGACATCGTTTTTATGTCAACCTTGGTCTAACAGAGCCAAAGATATTGCCGTCGACGCTAAAACACAGGACAGGTCCGGCACCAACGCAAAATGGTCGAAAACCGTGCGCCCGCCGCGCCTGGGTGGAGCCGAGCGCGTGGGCGTGTTTGCCACGCGCAGCCCGTTTCGCCCTAATCCCATTGGGCTTACCTGCGTCAAACTCGATCATGTCGAGCTTACCGACGATGGCCCAATCATCCATGTGCTAGGGGCCGATCTGCGCGACGGCACGCCCATCTACGACATTAAGCCCTACATTCCGTTTGCGGACTGCCACCCGGATGCGACCGGCGGCTGGATTGAGGATGCTCCGTGGCAAGAGCTCGATATCGAGTTCCCGCAAGCGCTGCAGGATATGATTCCGCCCGCAAAGCTCCCCGGCTTGATAGAGGTCCTTCGTCAAGATCCTCGCCGCGCGGGTAGCAAACACGAGCCAAACCGCGTCTACCATCTGGCTTACGCTGGGCTCGACATATCCTTTACGGTTGATGGAACCAGGTTGACGGTAATCGCCGTCAACGACGCGCGGGACTAGCCGGCCATTCGCCGGCGCCCGCCAAATTCAACGCCAAACCCTCATGACAAAATCGCCCACGCTGGTGGACAATAACGCCTACCGAAAGAATCCGCTTTGCACGGGAGCTCAGCATGAAATACGACTTTACTTCGCTTATCGACCGCCACGGCATGGACGCCATCGCCGTTGACTCCTGGGGCGAGATCCCCGGCATGGCTCCGAGCGCACCCGACGAGGGCTTCGACCGCATTCCCATGTGGGTGGCGGACATGAACTTTGCCACGGTGCCCACGGTCCAGGAGCACATCATTCAGCGCGCCCAGCACCCCATGTTTGGCTATTTCAATCCGCGCGACGAGTACTTCGACCGCATCATCGAATGGCAGAGCCGCCGCAACGGTGTTAAGGGCCTGGCGCCGGAGCATATCGGCTACGAAAACGGTGTGCTGGGCGGTGTCGTGTCGACGCTGCGCGCGTACGTCCAGCCGGGCGATGCGGTGCTGGTCCACAGCCCCACCTACATCGGTTTCACCAAGTCTATCGAAGCCGCGGGCTATCGCATGGTCCACAGCCCACTTAAGCTCGACGAACGGGGCGTGTGGCGCATGGACTTTGAGGACATGGAGCGCAAGCTCGCCCAAAACCACATCCATGCCGCGGTGTTCTGCTCGCCGCACAACCCCTGCGGCCGCGTATGGGAGCGCGACGAGATCGAGCGCGCCATGGACATCTATCGCCAACACGATTGCGTGGTGATCTCGGATGAGATCTGGTCCGATATCATCCTGCCCGGTCACAAGCATATCCCGACGCAGTCGGTGAGCGAGGATGCCCGCATGCGCACGGTTGCCCTCTACGCGCCCAGCAAGACGTTCAACCTGGCGGGCTTGGTCGGCAGCTACCACATCATCTATAACGAGACGCTGCGCGACCGCGTGTGCGCCGTGTCCAACAAGACTCACTACAACGAGATGAACGTCCTTTCGATGCACGCGCTTATCGGCGCCTACCAGCCGCAGGGCTACGAGTGGGTCGATGAGCTCAATCAGGTCATCCAGGGCAACATTGACTACTTCTGCGATTACGTGGACGAGCATTTTAAGGGCGTGTCCTATTCGCGCCCGCAGGGCACGTACATGGTGTTCCTGGACTGCACCGAGTGGTGCCGCGACCATGGCCGCGATATTCAGTGGCTGCTCGACGAAGGCGCGCGTGTGGGCGTGGGGTATCAGGACGGCCGCCCGTTCCACGGACCCTGCCACATTCGCGTGAATCTGGCACTGCCGCTTTCGCGCGTAAAGGAGGCGTGTGAGCGCCTGGACCGCTACGTTTTTGGGTATAGGGGGCGCTCGATTCGAGTGCTGCCCCATGTGCCTACGCCGTCAAAATGCGTGGGCACATGGGGCGCAGAGGGTAGCGAGCGCGTTTTCCGCATTCGCTACTTTTCATGAATCTGCTTGCCGCAAAGATGTTCAATCGAAATCTCGTAGAGTTGGACGCCCTTTATGTCTTTGGCGATCTCCTCCTCGACTTCTTCGGCAGAAGGGTAGTACTTAAGCGCGAGCTGACGGACTTTGTCCTCGATAAACGCGGGCGCTTCATCTACCAGGCGACAACGACCAAAGACAACGGTACTCATAACGTAGGGAGCCCAGTCGCCGTCCTTGTACCACTCGTTGCCGTAAACGGTAAAGCAGACTTTATCATCGCGCTTGAGTGCGTCGACCTTGTGGCCGGCTTTGGCGCCATGGAAATAAATCTTGTCGTGCTCGGCGTCAAAGAAGTAGTTGACGGGAATGGCATAGGGGTAGCCATCATCGCCGTTGACGGCAAAGACGCCGCGCTTGCAGGTAGCGAGCAGTTCGCGCGCTTTCTCGTCGGTGATGGCGCGTTTCTTTCGACGTAAGGGCCTAAACATCGTTGGCTTCCTTTCTACTGCGCATAGTGGTTGAGCACAAACTATAGCGAAACAGCCCCGTTTTTCTTGATACAGGCGAGTATGTTTTTGAGCTTGCTAAAGTCGAGCGGTTTGGGCAGATGGGCGTTCATGCCGGCGTCGTGTGCCGCCTTGGCGTCTTCGGCAAAGGCGTTGGCGGTGAGCGCGATGATGGGGATGTCGGCCGCATCGGCCTTTTCGCTCAGGCGGATCGCCCGGGTTGCCTCGTAGCCGTCCATGCCCGGCATCATGATGTCCATCAGGATTGCATCGAAGCTGCCGGCGGGACGACCAACATATAGATCGACCGTTTCGTTGCCGTCGGCGGCGCGAGTCACGACGATGCCTTCGCTTTCGAGCAGAGCTTGGGCAATCTCGGCATTGAGCTCGTTATCTTCTGCCAAAAGGACGTTCATGCCGGCGAGCGAGCAGCTGCTTACCTGCGTGTCTGCACATTCTTTTATCTGAGGGTTCTTGTCGATATCGAGCGGAATCCGGACGTCAAACGTACTCCCCACGCCAACCTCACTCGAAATCTCAATCGTGCCGCCCATCATATCGATGAGCGATTTGACGATAGACATGCCAATGCCGGTTCCTTGGAACTTGCTGCGCGCATCGTCGCCTTCCTGGGCAAACGGCTCGTAAATGTGTGCCAAAAACTCGGATGTCATACCAATGCCGGTATCCGAGACGCTAAAGCAAAACACGGCGTGCTCGTCGTCGACCGGTTTGATGGTCGATGAGAACGTGACGGTGCCTCCGTGCTTGTTGTACTTGATGCTGTTGTCGAGCAGGTTGACAAGGATCTGCCGAATATGGGTGGGGCTGCCGATCATATATTGGTCGACAGCGTAGGGCTCGCTGGTGTCGAGCATGGTTATGCCGCGGTCCGATGCGCGGAGCTTGCACAGTACGAGCGCATTGTCGCACAGCTCTTTAAGGTTGAATGACTCGTGCTCGAGCGTCACTTTGCGCTCCTCGATCCTGCCCATCTCGAGGATGTCGTTAATCAGTGACAGCAGGTGATTGGCGGCAACGCGCGCCTTGGCGCGGCTTTCGCGGGCGACCTGCATGTCGCCTTCTCTCAATTCCTCAATTTCGATAAGGCCCAGGATGCCGTTGAGCGGCGTGCGGATGTCGTGGCTCATGCGCGTGAGGAAAGCGGTTTTGGCGGCGTTGGCGGCATCGGCTTTCTGCCGTTCCTCCTGTGCGCGGTAAAGCGACCAGACAAGGATGACGATGCCGGTGAGCAAAATGCAGATGACGACTGCCGCAATGACGATGCGGTTGCGGTAGAGAAGTCGGAACGCATCCGATTCTTGCGCCGAGTACGATGTGGGGAAATAGCTGTTTGCAGAGAGCGATTCACCTGCATTGACGATGCCCTTATTGATGATTCCCAGCAGCTCGGGCTTGCCGCGCGAAATTAAACACGATAGTTGTGCCGTGTTGGTGAGTTCCTGTGTTTCGAAATCCTCGATGTCGTAGATGTCGCGGAGAGTTTCCAGGCGCGTGCTGGGGACAATGATGCAACGTGCCTTCCCCTCATTGAGGGCTTTGAGCACCTCGCCGTCATTCGAGTACTCGGTTACCGTTGCGTTCGGAAAGAGACTTTCGAGCTCAAAACGGTTAACGATTGTGCTCTTTGTACAAGCGATGTTCTTAAGGTCGCTGTTCAGGTTTTTGCCACTGTGAATGGCGGTCAGCGAAACCGTTCCCATCGAGTTTGACTGGATGACTCCTGTCTGCTCGGCGAGCCAGTAGTCGCGAAACAATGGCAGGGCGACATCGATGGTTCCGTTGGAAAGGGCTTTGATCATTTGCCTGTTGTTCGAGAGTGCGATTGTTTTGACCGTAATACCAAACTTGTCGTGCAACGTCGTTGCAAGCGAGGCGAGCGATCCTTCCATCTCGCCGTCGTCATTTTGCGTGCAGTAAGGAAGTTGGTTTTTAAGATAGCCGAGCGTGATGGTATTGCCGTTTGCTTTGAGCCAGGTGGTCTCGGGGCCGGTGAGCGATGACGAGCCACTGTTTTGGGTCGAGTAACTCGATTTGACTTCCTCGTTATAGCGCGGGTTATCGCGGGCGATGGTCGTCATGGCGGCGTTGATGTCGTTCATCAGATCGGGGCGGCTTTTGGGAACGGCAAAATAGTAGTCGCTCGAGCCTACGTAGAACATGGGTGACGCATCGGGCGACGAAATGGTATCGTTCATGATGACGGCGTCGACCTCGCCGTCTGCAAGCGCCTCAAAGAGGGCACTGCCGGTGTCGATTTCTTTATAGGTGCAGGTGACGCCTTCGTCGGCGAGCCACTGCTGGCCGACGATAGTTTGCATAACGCCAGAGTTGCAGCCGATGGTGAGGCCTTGGAGCGCCTGGGGGTCACCCTTGGCCAGATCGTCGCGGTCGGGCCTGGCGTAGATGTAGTAGCGCTCGGTGCCCTCGGGGTTCGAGGAAAAGAGCAGCTTCTGCTCGCGCTCTGCCGAATACGAGATGTTGGGCATGAGGTCGATTTCGCCTGCTTCGAGCATGTCCATAAGCTCGGAGAAGGTGCCGCTAACGTATTCGTATTGCCAGCCCTTTGTGTAATACGAGAGGGTCTGGAGGTACTCGTAGCCCCACCCCGAGAGTCGCTCGCCCGGCATGCCTTCCTGGAAGCCTTTGTTGTTGACGAGCCAGCCAACGCGGACCGTCTTGACCTGCTGGTCGGAGTCGGCGGCAAAGGCGGGAGCGGGCATGACGGCGCTCAGTATGGCGAGCGCGGCAAGCGCGACGGCCAGGGTGCGATATAGAGCCAAGCGAAAGACAGCGGAAGGTTTCACATGAAATCCTATCGAGTTGAGACAGTTTCGCATAAGGATACCAGCTCAGCCTGCCCATTCAGCCGCCGCACCGCTAAACGGTCACTCCCGGCAGTTGGGGACAGTCCCTTTCTGCCGGGTGTGGGACAATAACGAGCGAATGTGATTGGGCGTCTGGAAAAGGGGTCGCGATGAACAAGTTGAGGACGCTTGCCGACGTGTTGCGCCAGGCTGGCTTTGCACGCATCACGGGCCTGTTTCTCGTCTTCTATCTGCTGTGCTCGACGGCCGTCTGGCTGTCCGAGCCCACGACCCTTACGTTTGGCGACGGCCTCTGGTTTAGCTTTGAGACCGTATCGACCATCGGCTTTGGCGATATCCCGGCCGAAACGCCGGTTGCCCGCGCTATCACTGTCGTTTTGAGCGTCATCAGCATCTTCTACATCGCCATGCTCACGGGCGTGGCGGTGAACTACTGCAATACGCTCATCAAGATGCGCCAAAAGGACACCATGGCGCGCTTTATGGACGATCTTGAGCATTTGGAAGAGCTCGATCGTGACGAGCTTGCCGACCTATCGCGCCGTGTGCGCGAATATCGCCGACGCCAACGCTAGAACGGGCGACGCGCGTCACGACGAGGGGGACTGAATATGAATATCACGGTATACCTGGGTGCCAGCGTCGGCAATGACCCGGCGTTTCTGCCCGCGGTGCAGAAGCTGGGCGACTGGATTGGCGCCAACGGACACGCGCTGGTATACGGCGGGTCCAAGTCGGGTCTGATGGGTGCGCTCGCCGATAGCGTGCTCGATGCCGGCGGCTATGTGACGGGCGTGGAGCCGAGCTTTTTATCGAGGCCGAGTTTCAGCACGATGGCATCGACGACCTTATCGTGACGAGCGGCATGACCGAGCGTAAGGCCAAGATGATCGAGCTCGGCGACGCGTTCATCGCCTTCCCGGGCGGTACGGGCACGCTCGAGGAGATTGCCGAGGTCATGTCCGCTGTGTCGTTGGGGCATCTCGATGCGCCGTGCATCCTGTACAACCTCGGGGGCTACTACAACGACCTCAAGGCGTTGCTCGAGCATATGATCGATAAGGGCCTATCGAGCCCGCAGCGCCAGCAGGGGATTTACTTTGCCGATAACCTGCACCAAATCGCATCGATTATCGACAACTAGGCCTCGGGCCTGCCGCGCGTGCGGCGCCCAACGGTGTCGTTCGCGGCGCAGATGGTTAGCCCGCCCGCGCCGTGCCCGCCCTACAATAAAACGTAACTATGTCGACTTTGACCGCGGGAGGACCCGATGGATAACCTTGCCAAACCCACAAACCGCGCGCTGTTTTTAGTGAGCGTTGCCGTGACCGGTGCGTTCGCAGGTGCCGCGGTCTGGCTGTTCTTTTTCGCGATGGAGCACGGCATCGACTATCTATGGACCGAGATTCCGCACGCGCTGGGCGTCGCTTCGCCCGAGCTTGCCAGTGGCCCGTTTGGCTTTTTGCCGTACCCGTTTTTTGTCTGCCTGCTGGGCGGCCTGCTGATCGGTCTGTACGAAAAGCTTACGGGCACCAAGACCGATGACCTCAACCAGGTGATGGCTAAGGTTAAGCAAGACGGGCGCTACCCGTATGACAACCTGGGCAAGCTTTCGCTCGCGGCGTTGCTGCCGCTGCTGTTTGGCGGAAGTATTGGACCGGAGGCCGGCCTGACCGGTGTTATCGCGGGTCTGTGCAGCTGGGTTGGCGACCGCATGCGTCGCTTCGGCGCCGAGTTTAGGGAGCTTACGCTGCTGGGTACCCAGGCCGCGTTGACGGCGCTCTTCACCGCACCCGTCTTTGGCTTTGTGGCGCCGCTCGCCGGTAGCGCCGATGGTCGGGGCGCTGGCGAGGACTCCGCGTCCGACGAGATCACCATCAAGCTGCCCAAGGCGCAAAAGACCGTGGTCTACGGCATCGCGATTGCCGGCGGCCTGGGCACCTATCTGCTGCTCGGCCAGCTTATGGGTGGCGGCATGGGCATGCCGAGGTTCGAGGCTGCCGAGGTGGGCAACCTGGAACTTGTCTGGCTCATTCCGCTGGCGTTGGTCGGCACCGTATGCGGTTGGCTGTACTTTGTCTCCGAGCATGCAAGTGAGGCGCTGTCCCATGCAATAGGGGAGCGCCCCGTCGTCAAGGCCATGCTGGCTGGTCTGGCGCTCGCCATCTGCGGCACAGTTCTGCCTTATACCATGTTTGCCGGTGAGACCCAGGCCGACGTACTTATGGAGACCTACCTCACCATCCCCGCCGGTGTGCTCATCGCGACCGGTCTTCTCAAGGCCATGCTGACACCCGCCCTCATCAACATGGGCTGGCGCGGCGGCCACTTCTTCCCGGTTATCTTCTCGGGCGTAAGCCTGGGCTACGGCCTTGCCATCCTCACCGGCGCAGATCCGGTCTTTTGCGTCGCCGTCTGCACGGCATCGACGATGGGCGCCGTTATGCGCCAGCCTGTTATGGTTGCGGGCCTGCTGCTCATGTGCTTCCCACTCAAGGGTATCGTTTGCATGATCATCGCGGCCGTCATCGCCGCCGGCATTCCGCTGCCCAAGCCGCTGCGCAAGTAGCGTATTGCGCTTTACGGTTGTTCAGAACTTGTTTTAAAGAAGCCGCGCGAGGCCGTTTGTTTACGGCTCGCGCGGCTATTGTTTAGAACTTTCTCAGCACGATGGCGATGGTGTTGAGGTATTCGAGCGCGCCGGCTTCAACGGCAGCGCGGTCGCCTGCTGCGTACTCGTTGTCGCAGGCGAGCCAGTCTTCCCACGCTTCGTCCGTGCAGAGCATAGGCTGCATCGAGACAATCTCGACGCCGGGGGTCGGCTCGATCATGGCGCGCCACCAGGCTATGTCGTGCATATAGTCGAGCTGCTCGGGTGCCCAGGATTTGAGCAGGCAGGCGGGCAGGTTGTCGTGGCAGTCGCGAACTATGCCGGGGATGCTTAAGTAGAGCATCCCGCCTTGCTTTACGTAGGGGAGCAGGCGCTCGCCCAGATAGTGCGGGTCGCGACCGTAGTAGTTGTACGAGTCGATGCTCACGACTGCATCAAAAAAGTCGTGCTCAAACGGCAGCCCTTGTGAGGCGTCCGCCTTAACAGGGTGAATAGTGTCGCGGGGGATGCCGAGCGAATCGAAGAACGCGCGGTTTTCCTGTGGGTCGCTCCACAGATCGACAGCGTACGTGTCCAACCCGTATTCGTGGGCAAGCAGGGCGCTGGTGATACCGGTGCCCGATCCAAGGTCGCAGACGCGGACGCCGCGGGGGATGCTTGCGCCGCGAAGCAGCTCTTCGCAGAGCTTGAGGGGGTTTGGCCCCATGATTTTAGAGCGCACGAGTGTCGTGTCGAAGCTGCTGGCTTTTGGGAAGAATTGAGATTTTGCAGAGTTCATTGTTCTTTCCTATCAGGTGCATATGTGGCAGATGACGGAGGCGGAACGGCGCAACAAACCACGGCCGCAAGACGGCCGTTTTCAATTTGTATGCGATTGACCGTTCCCTAAAGAACAATGACCAAAAAGACATCCCCTTGGATGATCGAAATTGGGCCGAGGCCCGTGACGCTTTGATTATAGAACGTTGCGCACGGGCCGGGGACATGCCGTTTGTCACGGAATTGCGGGCGACCGATTGCCGGGCGGCCGATTCCGACCGATTGCGGTCTGCGCGGGTCGAGATTCACTTGCCTACAGGTCGCGTGCTCGATAGACTCTGGTGCTGACGATGCAGCTAAGTGCGCATAGCACGAGGGCCAGTACGGCAATTCCTGCGCACAAACAGCCAAGAACGGCGGGATCGGGATTCGCCCCGGCAATCGACATGAGCCAGTTGCTGATGGGGTTGGAGGAGCTCAACGTGGCCATGGCAAGGCATCCGAGCAGGGCAAACAGGCCAACAGATAGGCGTAGCGCCTCCATGTGTCCAAATCGAAAGAACAGCGGCTGTGCCAAAAACACCATCATGAGGGAGATGAGCATCGATGCGGCGGAGGCTATTGTGGTCTCAAAGACGATCTGCCCCGTCGAGGGGATACCCGCGCTGTTGAAGAGCGGGATAGAGACGATGCTCAGAAGCGCGGCGGCGCACGCCATGACAGCCGAGAAGACAATGATGCTCAGGTAGCGTGCACAGATGATGTCTTTGCGCGAGATGGGCAGCGTTGCCCGATAGCGCTCCCATCCGTTTTGATTATCGAAGCCGGCCAGCGAGCTCATGACCATGATGGGCGACATGGCACTGACCGCGCAGGCGCCGGCGCTCATACCGGCATCGCCATCCGATGCGTTGGCGAGGGTCAGTACGACGAAGATGAACAGGCCGACGCCCGCGATGCTCGGGACAAGCGTACGGACGATGGCGAGCTCAGACATAAAGGCGCGTTTCATTTCGAAGCCCCTTTCAGTATGAGGCGAAGATAGTCATCAATGGTTGCCCGGTCGCAGGGAATCTCGGGGAAGGCCTCGAGCGCCTCGCGACGGTTGGGTACGAGCACGTCCACGCTATAGGCGTGGTGGGCGGCACGGGCGCCTTCGACGCAAGCCATAAGCTCTGCGGCCTGTGCTTGGGTGCAGTGGGCGATGCCGGCTCGGTCGGTAATGTCCTCGCGCGGCAGGTCAAAAACAATCGAGCCGTTATCGATGCAGATGACGCGGTCGGCAGTGCGATCGAGGTCGGATGTAATGTGGCTCGAGAGCAGCACGCTGTGCTGGCCGTCGGCGACAAAGGCAAGCAACTCGTCGAGCAGTTCCTCGCGCGCCATGGGATCGAGGCCCGCGGTGGCTTCGTCCAAAACGAGCAGCTTGGCATTGTGGCTGAGCGCACAGGCGAGCTGCAGCTTCATGCCCATGCCGCGGGAGAGGTCCTTGACCTTCGTCTTGGGAACGAGGCCAAATCGGTCGATGAATCCGGCGAACGTTTCGCAGCTCCACGTGGGGTATGCCGGGCCTACGAGCTTCTCGACCTGGCCCACCTTGAGCGTGGAGGGGAAGGGACACGTGTCCAGGACAAGCCCGATGCGGGAGCGCAGGTGGCGCTGCGTCTCGTCGGGCGCGTTGGCGTCGCAGCGCTGTCCAAGCAGATGCACCTCGCCGGCATCGGGCTTTATAAGCCCAAGCGCGGCGCGAATGGTCGTCGTCTTGCCGGCGCCATTTGCGCCCACAAAGCCAACGATCTGGCCGGGCTCCACGGCAAGCGTGACGTCGCGCAGTGAAAAGCGGTCGCTCACGCGGCGCGATACATCTTTAAGTTCTAGCAACTTTTGCATGGTATAGCCTTTCTTGCAGATGGCTACTGCATGGTTTCGGGGGCTACGAGGTCGAGCATCTCGTGCAGCTTGTCGCGCGTGACGCCCAAGGCTTCGGCTTGGCTCGCCGCTTTCGCAAGCAGCTCTTCGATATGGCAGAGCTGGTTTTCGCGCAAGAGTTCTTGGTTGCCCTCGGCGACAAAACAGCCCTTGCCCTGCACGGTGCAGATAAAGCCGAGTTGCTCCAGGTCGGCGTAGGCGCGCTTGGTGGTGATGACACTCACGCCAAGATCGCTCGCGAGTGCACGGATGCTGGGGAGTTTGGCTCCCGCAGCGAGCGCGCCCGAAAGGATCTGAGCTTTGACTTGCGAGGCTATTTGCTCGTAGATGGGCTTGTCGCTCGAATTGGATAGGATGATGTCCACAGCGGCTCCTTAGCTGTTGGGCTACACGTGTATATAACCGGTAAGCACAGTATATATACACTATGTACAGTTACGCAAGAGACAAATTCGGATTGGGCCGGCTACCCAGGCCCCAACTGATGAATTTGTCCTGATAGGTGCCCTATGGCGGGATTTCGCGGCTACAATAGTGCGGTTACAACGACGTAATGCACTCAATGCAAGAAAGGATCCGCATGGCAAGCCTGTCGGATGAAATCTCGTCGCGCCGCACATTCGCGATCATCAGCCACCCGGACGCCGGTAAGACCACGCTTACCGAGAAGCTGCTGCTCTATACCGGCAGCATCCAGACTGCCGGCTCGGTCAAGGGCAAGAGCTCGGCCAAGCATGCCGTCTCGGACTGGATGGACATCGAGAAGGAGCGCGGTATTTCCGTTACCTCCTCGGTGCTGCAGTTCACCTATAACGGCGCCTGCGTCAATATCCTCGATACCCCCGGCCACCAGGACTTCTCGGAGGATACCTACCGCACCCTTATGGCCGCCGACGCCGCAGTCATGGTCATCGACGGCGCCAAGGGCGTCGAGGCCCAGACCAAAAAGCTCTTTAAGGTCTGTACGCTGCGCCATATTCC
Organism: uncultured Collinsella sp.; assembly: GCA_900541675.1. Classification (GTDB taxonomy): domain Bacteria; phylum Actinomycetota; class Coriobacteriia; order Coriobacteriales; family Coriobacteriaceae; genus Collinsella. Next base: position 11,662 of record UQKU01000020.1, read on the forward strand.
CATCTTCACCTTTGTGAATAAGCTCGACCACGAGGCTCGCGATCCGTTTGAGCTCATGGAAGAGATCGAGAACGTCCTGGGTATCAATACGTATCCCATGAACTGGCCGATCGGCAGCGGCCGCAACTTCCGCGGCGTGTTCGACCGTCAGACCCGTCGCGTCATTGCCTTTGAGGGCGACGGCCACGCCAACGCCACCAAGAAGGTCGCCGAGGTCGAGGCCGAGCTGGGCGATCCTTCCATGGACGAGCTTATTGGCGAAGAGAACCATAAGAACCTGATGGACGACATCGAGCTGCTCGATGGCGCCGGCGACGAGCTCGACTTGGATGCCGTGGCCTGCGGCAAGCTGAGCCCGGCGTTCTTTGGCTCGGCGCTCACCAACTTTGGCGTGGAGCCCTTCCTCAAGGAGTTCCTGCGTCTGGCCCCGACGCCGCGCGCCTATACCGATACGCTCACCAGCGAACCGGTCGATCCCTGCCGCGATGACTTTAGCGGCTTTGTGTTTAAGATCCAGGCCAATATGGACAAGAACCACCGCGACCGCATCGCCTTTGTGCGCATTTGCTCGGGCAAGTTCGAGCGTGGCATGGACGCCTTCCACGTGCAGGGCAACCGCAAGCTCAAGCTTGCCACGGGCACGTCGATGATGGCCGATGACCGCGCCATCGTGGACGAGGCGTACGCGGGCGATATCGTGGGCCTGTTCGACCCGGGTATCTTTAGCATCGGCGACACCGTGTGCTCTGGCAAGCGCCATGTGCAGTATCCGCAGATCCCGACGTTTGCCCCCGAGATGTTCGCCCGCATTACGCAGGTCGATACGCTCAAGCGCAAGCAGTTTGTGAAGGGCATGGAGGAGCTTGCCCAGGAGGGCGCCATCCAGATCTTCCGCGAGCTGGGTGCCGGCATGGAGAGCGTCATCGTGGGCGTGGTCGGCGTACTGCAGTTTGAGGTGCTCGAGCGCCGCCTCAAGGCCGAATATCGTGTTGAGGTTCGTCGCCAGCCGCTGCCCTATACGGACATTCGCTGGATCCAGAATGACCCCGATACCATCGATATCCCGGGTCTTTCGCTCACGCGCGACACACTGCGCGTCGAGGACATGCGCGGCGGTAAGTTACTGCTGTTCACGAGCCCGTGGAACGTGGATTGGGCTACCGACCACAACCCCGACCTTATCCTGTCGGAGTTTGGCAACGTGGCCTTTTAACGCATCGGCGCGGTGGCCCTGCGGGGCTGCCGCGCCGTTCGCTTGCCTGATGCCGTGTGAGCGGCTATCATACCCACCGTCGTCTCAAGACCGGGGCGTCCGAGCAGTTCGGGTCCGATATCCTGCTCGTTAAACCTAAAACCAAAGGAGTACATAATGATCAAGAAGGTCATGGAGGACTACAAGGTCCTGCTGCGGAGCATTCCCGCGGCAACGGTTTCGCTGTTTTTCGTGAGCGTCATCATGATGAACCTGCTGGCCAACAAAGAGCTTATCAGCCTGCCGTATCTGGCACTCGATTGCGGCTTTGTGGTGAGCTGGGTTTCGTTTTTGTGCCAGGACATGATCTGCAAGCGCTTTGGCGCCAAGGCATCCATCAAAATCTCTATCCTCGCGCTGCTGGTCAACCTGGCCGTGAGCCTGTGCTTTTGGGCATGCTCGCTCACGCCCGGTATGTGGGGCGCCTACTACGACACCGGCATGATCGAGGTCAACACCGCCCTTAACGCCACCATTGGCGGCACCTGGTACGTGGTGCTGGGCTCTTCGCTGGCAATGCTCGTTTCTGCCGTGGTTAACTCCACGCTCAACCAGTCGCTCGGCCGCATGCTCAAAAAGAATAACTTTGCGAGCTTCGCCTTCCGCTCCTATGTGTCCACGGGTGTTGGCCAGTTTATCGACAACTTGGTCTTTGCCATTGTGGTGAGCCACACGTTCTTTGGTTGGACCTGGGTGCAGGTCCTTATGTGCTCGCTGACCGGCGCTGTTGCCGAGCTGCTGTGCGAGGTTTTCCTGAGCCCCGTGGGCTACAAGGTCGTGCGCGGCTGGGAGCGCGAGAATGTGGGCTCCGAGTACCTCGAGCGCCACGCAACCGCCTAAGGAGCAAGTATGTGGGTTTTGATCACGGGCGCTTCGGGCGGTATCGGAGCCGCATGCGTGCAGCGCTTTTTGGACGAGGGCCACGAGGTCGTGGGCTTTGATCTGCTGCCGGCGGTGATCGAACACGAGCGCTACCGCCATCTGATCGTTGATGTTCGCGAGCCGGACGCGTTTCCAGACGATCTTGAACCCCAGGTGATCGTGAACGTTGCCGGTACGCAGGATTCGGCTGACGACATCGCCGCCAACCTGTATGGCACCATCAACGTGACCGAGCGCTACGCCTTTGCGGGGGAGGGGCTTGCCGCCAAGCCGGCGCCGGCTATCAAATCCGTGGTCAATGTGGGGTCGGCGAGCGGGCATACGGGATCGGAGTTTCCTGCCTATGCTGCCAGCAAGGGCGGCGTTATCGCCTACACCAAGAACCTTGCAAACCGCCTGGCACCGCAGGCCATTGCCAACAGTGTGGACCCGGGCGGCGTTATCACGCCGCTCAACCGTTGCGTGATGGAAGACGAACACCTGTGGAACCAGATTATGGAGCTCACGCCGCTTAAGCGCTGGGCCACCGCCCAAGAGATCGCCGAGTGGATCTACTTTGTGGGCGTGACCAACCGGTTTATGACCGGGCAGAGCCTGCTGATCGATGGCGGCGAGGCCGGCCGCACACAATTTATTTGGCCCGAATAGGAAACGCGCCCGATGGAAAGCTGTCGGGCGCGTTTTTGATGTATCGATTTTTAGCCGAGGCAAGTCCAGTTGACGGGGGTCGAGCCGTGCTGTTCGAGTAGCCGATTGGCTGCCGAGAAGGGACGCGACCCCATAAAAGCGGGGAGTTCTGCCGTGGCACGGTTGGCCGAAAGCGGCGAGGGGTGCGTGGAGGCAAGGCAGAACTTGCCGGTTGTCTTGCCCGTGCCAGTCGCGGCGAGCTTGCCCTCAACCATCTGCTGGGCAAAGCGGCCCCATGCCAAAAAGACGACCGGCTGGGGCAGCTGACAGCAGCGTTCGATAATGTAGTCGGTGAGCGTGCTCCAGCCCAGCTTGGCGTGTGAGTTCGCGGCATGCTCGCGCACGGTGAGCGTCGTGTTGAGAAGCAGGACGCCCTGTTGTGCCCAGGGGGTTAGATCTCCCGTGGCGGGAATGGGGCAGCCCAGATCGGCGTTGAGTTCCTTATAGATGTTGCGCAGGCTCGGCGGCAACTTGGTTTGCGTCGCGGGGACCGAGAACGACAGCCCCATGGCCTGGTTGGGTCCGTGATAGGGGTCTTGACCTAAGATGACAACCTTGACCTGGTCGGCCGGCGTGTAGGCGAGGGCATTGAGGATGTCGTCTTGTGCCGGGTAGATGGTCTGTTCGGCACGCAAGAGGGCGATGCGCTCGAGCAGCTGGTTCGTAGTGTCACGTACCGGCTGCGGCGCATCGCCCAACCAAGTTGCTATGTTGCGGTCGCGGGTCGCGGTGTCCATGGGGCTCCTTTATGGCAGATGCTCTGTTGGCATCTATTGTAAAGGCGCACCGGTTGCCTTTATGCCGCGGCTATAAAAGGTGAGGCGCTTTACGAGGCTCGCTCGGGCGCTCCTGCCATGCGGGTATGGTCGTGAGCATGCGCATGAAGTCGCGGAAGCTCGACAGTTGCCGCCATGACGCCGGTGAGGATGAGGGCAGCGCCAAGGAAGGCGATGGGGCTCAGGACCTCGCCGACCAGGAAAAACGAGAAGACGGCGGAGCAGACCGGCTCGAGCGAGAAGGCGAAGCCAGTGGTTTCGGCAGGTACGTGGGGCTGCACGAGCGTCTGGGTGATAAAGCCGTAGGCAGAGCAGATGAGTGCGAGCGCAACGATAACGACGATCTCGCTCGGCGTGCTGGGAAGCGTGAAGCCGCCAAAGGTAAATGCGGCGATACCCGAGAACAAGCCGCCGAAGCCCAGCTGCCAAACGCCCAGAGCCAGCGGATCGACTTCTTCGACAAAGCGCTTGGCGATGATAATGTGGCCGGCATAGATAAAGGCCGAGAGCAGCATGATGATCGCGCCGGGATTCAGGCTGGTAAAGTCGGCGCCCGAGAGCAGCAACATGCCGCAGGTGACGATGGCTGTGCCGATGAGCACCTTGCGCTCGGGGGCGCGACGCAGCAGGGCCGCGTTGGCAAACGGCACGATCACGACCGTCAGGCTCTGCAAAAAGCCGGCGGTGGAGGCGGAGGTGAGGCTGGAGCCCAGGCACATGCAGGTGATCTCGGTTGCCATGATGGCGCCGATGATGGCGGCGCGGACCATCAGGTCACGGTTGATGCGCACCGCGTGCTTGTGGAAGAGCAGCACGCAGGCCGCAAAGGCGATGATGCAGCGCAGCGCGACGATGCTCGTGGCGTTCATGCTGTCCATGCCGATCTTCATGAGGGGATACGAAAAGCCCCATGCGACGGGAACGGAAAATGAGAGCGCGATTGCTTTTTTGCGATCCATGGGACTCCTTTTGTTACAGAACGGTTTCGCAAAAAGGATTCTGCTCCCAGATTTGGATGTAGTAAAGCGAATGTATCTTCAGTATGATTAAGAAACGCTAAAGTTGGTGCGAAAAGCGCTGGCAAAACGTTTTACGGCTGCATTGATGTGGAGGCACGATGGCATCGCGGTATCAGATTGTTTGTATGGTGGTCGATCGCGGCAGTCTTAAGGGCGCGGCCGACGAGTTGGGCTATACGCAAAGTGCGGTGAGCCAGGCCGTCAAGGCGCTCGAGCGCGAGCTGGGCACCACACTTATCGAGCGCGGTAAGCAGGGCGTTTCGCTTACGCGCGACGGCAAACAATATCTGCCGTACCTGCGCCAGATTGTGACCGCCGAGGTCGAGCTCGAGGGCAAGCGCCAGGAGCTGCTGGGGCTTTCGTCGACCGATATTCGCATCGCGACGTTTACTAACGTGAGTCGTACCGTGCTGCCGCGTGTGATCCGCGACTTTGGTGCGCTGCACCCGGGCGTACGCTTCACCCTCAAACAGGGCGATTACACGCGCAACGCCCAGTGGGTACACGATGGCGTGGTTGATTTTTGTTTTACGGCCCGCGGATTTACCGCTGGGCTCGAGAAGCGCGTCGTCTATCACGACGAGTTGGTGGCACTGTTGCCGGCTGCGCATCCGCTGACAGCAAAGGAAAAGGTGACACTCGCCGACCTGGCGTCCGAGCCGTTTGTGCTGCTGGATGAGGGCGAACAGAGTCTGGTGCTCGATGCATTCGCAACGCATGGCCTGTCACCGCACGTGACGAGTGAGGTGACCGACGACTACACCATCATGGCGATGGTGGAGGAAGGCCTAGGCGTGAGCATGCTCTACCGTCGTACTGTGGAGGGCATGCGAGCCGATATTTGTGTGCGGCCCATCGTGCATGCCCCCTCGCGCGACGTGGTGGCCGCCTGGCGCAGCTGGGATACCATGCCCATCGCCACGAGGCGCTTTATCGACTATATGAGCTCGCATATTGTCAATTAATGACTGGCATGGCGTTGAGTGCGGTGTTTAGCGGGCTGTCGCTTTGGCTTGGGTGGCGCGATAGGTGCGTGCCGGGTGGCAAAGTAGCACCGCTACGACCATAAAGAACGCCGTGGTGCCCAGGCTGATGGGGTAGACCATCATGATGTTCGCAAAGGTGCGGAAGTGCGGGAACACGCAGAACACCCAATAGAAGCGGATGCCGCAGACGCAGATCATGGTGATGAGGGCGGGCGTGAGCGAGATACCAAAGCCGCGCAGGTAGCCCGACATGTTTTCGTAGAACATGCTAAAGGCGTACGCCGGGAAGATCGAGCACACGCGGATATAGCCGATCGAGACGATGTTGGGATCGCTGTTGAACAGCGATAGGATCTCGCGCCCCAGGCCGACAATAACGATAATCGTGGTGAGTGCAACGATACCGCCTTCGACCAGGCAGACCTTGAGCGTTTTGGTGCAGCGGTCGATCTTGCGGGCACCGTGGTTTTGTCCCACAAAGGTGGTGCAAGCCTGGCTAAAGCTGTTGAGCAAGTTGTAGCACACGTACTCCAGGCTCATGGCGGCGCTCGATGCCGCCATGACCTCGGTGCCCAGGCTGTTGATGGCAGACTGGATGATGATGTTGGCGACAGCAAAGACGGCGCTTTGGATGCCGGCGGGCAGGCCGATCTTGACGATGCGCTTGAGGGCGACGGGGTCGATAGCCAGGTCGCGTGGGGTGACGCGGACGACGGAGTCGGTCTTGAGCAGGCGGATAAAGAGTGTAGCGGCGCTGACGGTGTAGGCGATGGCGGTGGCGATGGCGACGCCTGCGACGCCCCAGTGGAGTACGGGGACAAAGATGAGGTCCAGGCCAATGTTGAGGACGGTGGACACAGCAAGCGCCTGCAGCGGCATGCGGGTGATGCCGACGGAGCGGAAGATCGCGGCCTCAAAGTTGTAGAGCAAGATCGAGGGCATGCTGAGCAAAAAGACGCGCAGGTAGAGCGAAGCGAGCGGCATGGTTTCGGCGGGAACGTTGAGCGCGGCGAGCATGGGCTCGGCAAAGATCTCGCCCAGGGCGATGACGACAAAGCCCACGAGCGCCATTAAAATCGAGGTATGGACGGCGCGTTTGACCATGTTCTGATCGTTGCGGCCGATGGCGTTGGCGATGACCACGTTGGAGCCAAGCGACATGCCAATAAACAGGTTGAGCATAAGGCTGGTAAGCGGAACATTGGAGCCGACCGCCGCCATGGCGAGGGTTCCCTGGTCGCCCGAGAAGTTACCGATGATGACCGTGGCGATGAGGTTCGACAGCTGCTCCAAGATACTCGTGGCGGCCACGGGGAAGGCGAACAGGGGAATATTGCGCCACAGCGAGCCGGTGGTCATGTCAATGTGCTTAGATACGGTGTCAGCCATACGCTCTCAATCTCTAATATGCTCTTTCGTGCTTATTTGCGCAGATGATGATACTCCTAATCGACTAGTCATTGGGGACGTTCTTAAACGACTAGTCCTTCAAGAACGTCCCCAATGACTAGGTGGGGAAGGCGTGCGACAATGGTGGGCGTTGTGTTGTTCGCGCTAAGGAGTTGCCATGTTGTTGTGTCCCGTTTGCCATGAGCCACTGGTGGATAACGAGCGCGGTGCTGCATGCGCGGGTGGACACCGGTTTGACCGTGCGCGCGAGGGCTATCTGTACCTACTGCGCTCGTCCAAGAGCGGCGACTCTATGGGCGATCCCAAGTCACAGGCGCGCAGCCGTCGTGACTTTCTGAACCGCGGATACTATGCGCCGTTGCGCGATACGATGGTTGAGCTGGTGCGCGAGCGGGTGTCTGGGCGTGCAGCGTCTGCGAACGGCTCCATGACGCTGCTCGATATTTGCTGCGGCGAGGGCTACTACACCAGTGCCATGGGCGCGGTGCCGGGCGTGGATGCTTATGGTTTCGACCTGGGCAAAGAGATGGTGCGCCTTGCCGCCAAGCGCGGCGATGCGACCTACTTCGTGGCCAACATGAAGGACATCCCCGTGGTTGATGGCGCCTTCGATATGGTGACCGAGCTCTTCGCTCCCTTTAACGAGCGTGAGTTTGCCCGCGTGCTGGCGCCCGAGGGCTCGCTCTATACCGTGGTGCCGGGTGCCCGTCATCTGTTTGGGCTCAAGGAAGTGCTTTACGATACGCCGTACCTTAACGACGAGAAGCTGCCGCAGACCACCGAGCTCGAGTTGGTCGGAACGCAGCGGGTGTCTGCGAATATTACGCTTCAGACCCAGGACGACATCGAGGCGGTGTTCCAGATGACGCCGTACTACTACCGCACCCGCCCTGCCGACAAAGAGCGCCTGGCAAATTTGGACACCCTTCAAACCGACATTGACTTCATCATCGCCGAGTACCGCCACTAACCTACCAAAAAGGGACAGGTTTATTTTGGCAGGTTTTATCTGGGCAAACATAAAGGGCCGACCGCGGAGATGCGCGATCGGCCCTTTTTAGTTGCTTGGCTGCAGAGGTTATGAGAAGCGAGCGCTTACAGGCGGTCCTTGTTCTCGGCCTTAACGGCGTGTGCCTGCTGAACAAAGAACAGGTCGTACACCACGATGACAAAGGCGACGATATTGACGGAGCTGCCGCCGAGCGCGGGAAGCGTGAGCACGGCCTGCGCAATCGTGGCGATTGCGGCAACGATGCCGAGCTTAAACGCGCCATCCACCTGCGAAGGCTTGTTGGCACCCTTGATGCCTGCAACACCTGCGGCAAGATCGACAACGCCCTTGGCGACCAGCACGACCGCGGCGAGCATGGCGTTTGACCCGTACGTGGAATCGAGGTTGCCACTGGCGATACCGACGCCGGCGATGACGAGGCTGGCGATGCCCAAAACAAAGTAGACGAGGGCAAGGATTTTGAGAGTCTTGCGAGCGGAGCTCATGGCTGGTCCTTTCGATGCGAGTACGCCAACCTGGCGTACCTCATGTGCTGCACATATGGTGAAGCACATTGTAGTTCAACGCGGCGATGCATGCGCCTGAAAGCGCCTTGAGCCTGCGCAGCCCAACCTAACCTTTCAAAAAGGAAAGCTGGACGTAAGCCAAATCGATGGCAGCTCATGTGCGGCACTGAGATGATGAGGCCGTAACAAGGAGCTGGTCTCAAGGAGGAGCCATGATGTACGGAACAGGGCAAGTGCGTGAGCCGCGGTCGTTGGGAAGGCGTATGGGCGATTCTGTGATCGCTGCCGTGTGCACGGGATTGATGGCGGTGCTTTGCATTGGGATGCTGTGGGCCATGTCGCATGTGGGACAATAACGGACGGTTGGGTGCCGACATGAATGGCGCCCATGTATTCGTTTTGTTTGCTAAGGAGTGTCCATGGGCGTCGTCGATCCCTTTTCTGTTGCTCGGGCCGCGGGGCTTGAGCTGACCGGGAAGTCCGAGGGCCTCACGCTCACCGACGGCACGATGGAACTGCGCGCCGATTTTGGCCGCATGCTGCCACGACTCAAGCAGGGCCGCCTGCAGCAAGAGCTGCTGGTAAAGGTTGCGCGCACAAAAGGCATCGAGCGCCCATGGGCGATTGATGCCACGGCGGGCTTTGGTGAGGATTCGCTGCTGCTGGCGGCCGCGGGCTTTACCGTCGATCTGTATGAACAGGATTGCGTAATCGCGGCACTCCTCAAGGACGCCTTGGATCGCGCGGCAGATGATCCGGCGCTTGCGGCTGCTGTGGCGCGCATGCGCTTACATGCGGGCGAGGACAGCATTGCCGGCCTTCGCCATACGGCTGAGCTGGTCGAGCGCGTTGAGCTCGCGGCTCCCGACGTGGTGTATCTGGACCCCATGTTTCCCGAGCGCACCAAGAGCGCGGCGGTTAAAAAGAAGTTCCAGCTCTTGCACCATTTGGAGCAGCCGTGCGCCGATGAGGAGACGCTGGTCGAAGCTGCGCTTGCACCGCACCCGCGCAAGGTTGTTATCAAGCGGCCGGTGAAGGGGCCGCTGCTTGCCGGCGTTAAGCCGAGCTATCAGCTTGCGGGCAAGGCCGTCCGCTACGATGTTTTGGTGCCGCCGCGCCCGTAGTTTGCGTGCGATGGCCGGCACTCCGTCAGCGCCGCGTCGATGCAGCGCCTATTTCCAAGGATGCGACGTCAGGTGCCACCCGTCGCAGTATTCGCATTTGTAGCAGGCCAAACCACGCCGCCCACGGTTTTCGCAGTCGGCCATAACTGCCTCGGCCTCGGCGCGCGTGTCGTAACGGTTTTTGCGCTCGCACGACTTGTAGCGCCAGGCTTCATCGCGCTCGGCGTCTAGTGCGTCGCGGCGCACGTCTTCGCGTGCAAACAGGTCGCTCATATCGCCGCCCGTGGCAGCGCCCAAAAACTCGCTTTTGGCTTTTGACCAGGCGGCTCGCTTTTTGCTACCCATCTGCTTCGCGCCCTTCTCAAAACGTTGGTATCATTGCTCAATCAAAGTGATACCAATAAACGTGAGGTCGCCGCGTGATGATCAGAAAAACCCTCGATACCGACATTCCCGCCGTCATGGCTATCTATGACGCGGCCCGCGCCTTTATGCGTGCGCATGGCAACGCCACGCAGTGGCCCGAGGGCACGCCTTCTGCCGAGCAGCTGGCTGCCGATATCGCCGCCGGTGGCAGCTATGTGTGCGAAGTCGACGGTCGCGTGGTGGCGACGTTTGCCTTTTTGCCGGGCCCGGACGAGTGCTACGACGTCATCGAGGACGGCCAGTGGCGTAGCGACACTCCGTACGCCGTACTGCACCGCGTGGCGTCCGACGGCACCGTGCACGGTATCGCGGCTGCGATGTTTGCCTTTGCCAAGGAGCGCGCCGACCATCTGCGTATCGATACGCACGCGGACAACCTGCCCATGCAGGGCGCGAGCATGAAGGCGGGATTCGAGCGCGCCGGCGTCGTGTATGTGTCGGACGGTACGCCGCGCTTTGCGTTCGACTGGCTGCGTGAAGCGTAGGCGCCCAGGCGCATGCCAACACTCCATCTAAATGAAAATGGCCCCGGGTGGGGCCATTTTTGGTAAAACGCGTTGTTGTGGGCTCGCGTCGCTGCGGTTCCAGATGAACCCGGGCAGACAAAAAGGGGAGGTGCCGGCTTTCGCAAGGCGCGAACCTGCGAAAATCGCCGCGCGGCAACGCGGGGCGATGAGCTCGGTCGGGGGATAGGGCCCGCTTCGCCCACCGGCCCGTAAATTGTATCATCCAGTGTGGAGCGTGAACGCCCGTTGCCGCGTGCGATGGGCTTGCAATAAGAGGAGAGTCATGTCGAAGCAAGCGGTCGTTGGAATCTTGGCGCATGTCGATGCCGGCAAGACCACGCTGGCCGAGGCCATGCTGTTCAACGCGGGTCGCATTCGCAAGCGCGGCCGCGTGGACGATGGCGATTCGCATCTAGACACTGACGCGATCGAGCGCGAACGCGGCATCACGATTTTCTCGTCGCAGGCTGTGCTCGACCACGGCGAAACCCACGTTATGCTCGTGGACGCTCCCGGCCATGTCGACTTTTCTGCCGAGGCGGAGCGCACGCTGCGTGCCCTGGACTACGCGATTTTGGTTGTGGGCGCCAACGATGGCGTGCAGGGACACACCGAAACCCTGTGGCGCCTGCTTGCGCGCTATGACATCCCGACGTTCGTCTTTATCAACAAAATTGATTTGGAGCATCCCGGCCGCGATGTTTTACTGGCACAACTTGGGCAGCGCCTTTCCGAGGGCCGCCTAGATGCCAGCGAACTACTGGCGGGTGGTGCCGTTCAGGAGGACGCTGCTGCGCTGGACGAGGCGGCGCTCGATGAGTTTCTTGAGACGGGCGAGCTTTCTGTCGCAACGCTGTCGCGCATGGTTGTCGAGCGCAAGCTCTTTCCCTGCTTTGCCGGCTCGGCGCTCAAGGACCAGGGCGTGGGCGAGCTGCTGGATGGCATGTGCACGCTGATGCGTGAACAGGCGTGGGCCCCGGAGTTCGCCGCGCGCGTCTATCGCGTCAGCCGAGGTGTTCGTGGCGAGCGCTTGGCTTGGGTTAAAGTGACCGGCGGCACACTGCATGCCAAACAGATGATTGACGGACGTTCCGGCGCCGAGGCATGGGAGCAAAAGGTCGATCAGGTGCGCATCTATAACGGAGAGAAGTACGAGCTTGCCCAGGAAGTTGCCGCTGGCGGTATCTGTGCCGTGACGGGTCTTGCGCACGTTCGCCCGGGGGATGCCTTGGGCGCGGAGCCCGTGTGCGATGCGCCCGTCATTGCGCCGGTTCTCACCTATACGGTGCTACCGGGCGAACACGATGTCCATGCGGTGTTTAAAGCGCTGACCGAGTTGGCGGATGAAGACCCCATGCTCGGCGTAAGCTGGAATACGCATCTTGAGCAGATCCATTTGCAGTTGATGGGCGCCGTGCAACTCGAGGTCGTGCAGCAGGTGTTGGCAGATCGCTTTGGCCTTTCAATCGAGTTTGAGCCCGGCGGCATTCTCCATAAGGAGACTATCGCGCAGCCCGTCGAGGGTGTGGGCCACTTTGAACCGCTGCGCCATTACGCCGAGGTGCACCTGCGCCTGGAGCCGCTGCCGGCGGGCTCGGGCGTGCAATTTGGTACCGTTGCCTCGACCGACGAGCTCGATCTGAACTGGCAGCGCCTGGCGCTCACCAACGCCATGGAGCGCGATCACCTGGGCGTGCTGACCGGCTCGCCCATCACCGATGTGCGCATTACGCTCACGGGCGGCCGTGCGCATGCCAAGCATACCGAGGGCGGTGACTTTCGGCAGGCCACGTATCGCGCGATTCGCCAGGGCTTGATGCGGGCGCGTGAGGCCGGTGCGGCGGTGCTGCTGGAACCGTGGTATCACTTTGAGCTCGAGGTACCGGGGGAGTGCGTGGGCAGGGCGCTCTCGGATGTCACGCGCATGGGCGCCGAGTACGACCCGCCGGCGATGGCGGGCGACCGGGCGAAGCTTGTGGGTCGCGTGCCGGCATCCGAGGTGCAGGATTATGCGCTGGAGGTGGCTGCCTACACGAGCGGCCGCGGGCATTTGTACCTTGAGTTTGCCGGTTATGCGGCTTGCCATGATGCCGAGCGCGTCATCGAGGCGGCCGCCTATGAGCCCGAGGCCGATCTGCCCAACACGCCCGACTCGGTCTTTTGCGCTCACGGCGCCGGCTATACGGTCAAATGGTACGACGTACCCGCCGCGGCACACGTAAAGGTCGACCCCACCACCTTCCGCCCCTATCGCCCCGCCGACGCAAAATTTTTCGGCCACATGTGACAAAGGGACAGTCCCTTTGTCACATTCAGTTGGTATAACTCGGTATAAGTTGGTATAACTATTACCAGCGTTTGCCAATCCGAGGAGGCCGACATGAATCCAAATCCCTTTAAGCCAACGGCTGGTAAGCGACCTCCGGTGCTCATCGGTCGCGAGTCGGTCATCGAAGATTTTGAGGAAGGGCTCGATAACGGCGCCGGGGCGCCGGGCAGGCTCATGCTCATTACGGGAAACCGCGGCTGTGGCAAAACGGTTCTCCTGCGGGAGCTGCAACGTCTGGCCAGTGAGCGCGGATGGGCGGTTGTCTCCGATTCCGCTTCGCTTGGTTTATGCGACCGCTTGGCCGACGCGCTTCGCTCGAATAAACCCGTTGTGACGTCAATGGAGTTTGGGCCGTCATTTGGCCGAATGTCGGTCGAGGCGGCACGGGCAAAAGGCGAGACGTTGCGGGGGCTGGTCAACGAGAGGCTCAAGAAGCTCGGTCCTGGTAAGGGCATCCTGTTTGCGATTGACGAGGCGCAATCTGCGTCTATCGAGGAGCTGGCGGCTCTTGCCGTTCTCTATCAGCAGGTGCTGGGAGATCAGGATGCCACGGGCTTGCCCGATAGCAATCAGCGAGGACTTGCGCTGGTCTTTGCCGGCTTGCCCAGTATGGTTGACGATCTGCTCGAAGAGCCGAGCGTGACGTTTTTGCGACGTGCCCAGCAGCGTACGTTGGGGACGATTTCTTTGCCCAAGGTGCGCGATTCGTATATCCAGACGGTCGAGTGTGCCGGTCTTTGCGTTGATGCGGGGACGGCGGACCTTGCAGCGCACAAGAGCATGGGGCATCCCTATATGGTTCAGTTGGTGGGATATTACATGTGGCGGTCTGCTGTCCGGCGTGGCTCGCAAGTCATTGAAAGGCGCGATGTCAAGGATGGCCATGCGGATGCCGTCTCCGAGTTCTACGAAGCGGTTGACGCGCCTCTGTATTACGGGCTGCGCAGTCCGCAGCGTCTCTTTATCGAGGCCATGGCGGTTGACGAGGACAAGCCAACGCGCATGGCGGATATCATTGAGCGCTGCGACCGTACCCAGAGCTGGGCGAGTAAATATCGCGCAAGCCTGATTCGCGAGCGCGTCATCGAGGCTGCCGGATACGGCCTCGTCCGGTTTACCGTGCCCATGCTGAGCAAGTACATTCGCGATCACATTTTATGGCACGAGTAATGTGACATGAGGGACTGTCCCTTTGTCACATTCGATCAATAGGAAGGGGAGCGGTGACAGTGTCGCAACAGCCAAGTGCTATCGAGGTGCATGGCGCGCGTGTCCATAACCTCAAGGACATCGATATCGATATTCCGCTGGGAAGGCTTGTGGGCATTGCCGGCGTGTCGGGTTCGGGCAAGAGCTCGCTGGCGCTGGGGGTTCTGTATGCCGAGGGCTCGCGTCGTTATCTGGAGGCGCTCAGCACTTATACCCGCCGTCGGCTGACACAGGCAGAGCATGCTCAGGTGGACGAGGTGTTGCACGTGCCGGCGGCACTCGCATTGCATCAGCGTCCTAGTGTGCCAGGCGTGCGCTCGACCTTTGGCACCATGACCGAGCTCAACAACAGCCTGCGCCTGCTCTTTAGCCGCTGCGCTCATCACGTGTGCCCGCATTGCGGGACGCGTGTGGAGCCGAGCCTTAACGTGGCCGCGGGCCTGTCGCTCACGTGCCCCGCGTGCGGCCGCGAGTTCTATGCGCCGGGGGCCGAGGACCTTGCCTTTAACAGTGGCGGCGCGTGTTCTACCTGCGGCGGCACCGGCGTCATGCGCGAGGTGGACGAGGCGAGCCTGGTGCCCGACGAGTCAAAGACCATCAACGAGGGCGCGGTGCTTCCCTGGGGCACGCTCATGTGGGACCTGATGAAGCAGGTGGCCGGCGAGATGGGCGTGCGTACCGACGTGCCGTTTAACCAGCTCACGCCTCAAGAGCGCGACATCGTGTTCCATGGCCCGGCAGTTAAGAAGCACATTCTCTACGTTCCCAAAAATGGCGAGGGCGCCACGCCGCTCGACTTTACCTATTACAACGCCGTCTATACCGTCGAGAATGCGCTCGCCAAGGTTAAGGACGACAAGGGCCTCAAGCGCGTTGCGCGCTTTTTGCGCGAGGGACCGTGCCGCGATTGCGGAGGCACGCGTCTTTCCGAGGCTGCGCGCCAGCCCCAGGTGCGTGGTATCGATCTGGCGCAGGCGGCGGCCATGACGCTGGGCGAGGCGATTGAGTGGGTGCGCGGAGTGCCCGCATCCTTGCCGACCGAGATGCAGCCCATGGCGACGGATATCTGCGATTCGTTTTTGAGCACGGCCCGTCGCCTGGTCGATTTGGGTCTCGACTACCTTTCGCTCGACCGCGCCGGCGCCACGCTCTCCACGGGTGAGCGCCAGCGCGTACAGCTTGCCCGCGTGGTCCGCAACCGATCGACGGGCGTGCTGTATGTGCTGGACGAGCCTTCGATTGGCTTGCATCCTGCCAATGTCGACGGCTTGGTGGGCGTGATGCGCGATCTGGTGGTCGACGGCAATACCGTGGTTGTTGTCGACCACGACACGCGCGTGCTGGCAGAAGCCGACTATCTGGTCGAGATGGGCCCCGTTGCGGGAGCAGGCGGCGGCCATGTAATCGCCGCCGGTACGGTAGACGAGGTCGAACAATCGCAGGGCAGCCGCATCGCGCCGTTCTTGCGCTCGGACCCCAAGCGTCTGCGCCCGCAGGTGGCTGACGACGAAATGTTCGACCTAGGCCATATCCGCATGGCGACCGATGCCATCCATACCGTCAAACCACTCGAAGTCGATATCCCGCGCGGCCGCCTTGTCGCGGTGACGGGTGTTTCGGGTTCGGGCAAGACGACACTGGTGCTCGAGACGCTCATCCCGGCGCTCAAGGCACAGGCAGCCGGTGAGCGCCTGCCAAGGCACGTGCGTTGGGTCGATGCTGAGGGCATCGCGCGCGCCAACCTGATTGACGCCACGCCCATCGGCGCCAACGTACGCTCGACGGTAGCGACCTATGCCGACATCCATGATGAGCTGCGCCGCGCCTTCGCCCGTACGCCCGAGGCCAAGGCGTCAGGGTATAAGGCGGGTGCCTTTAGCTACAACACTGGCGCTTTGCGCTGCCCCACGTGCGATGGCACGGGCTCGATATCGCTCGACGTGCAGTTTTTGCCCGATGTCGAGATTGTCTGTCCTGCATGCCGTGGCTCGCGTTATGCAGACGCAGCCTCGCATATCCATCGTGAGGGCAGGGACGGCAGTCTGCTCACGTTGCCGCAGCTCATGGACATGAGTGTGGACGAGGCCCTCGACGCCACGGTGGGACTCAAGAAAGTTCAGGCGCGCCTGCAGACCTTGCATGGCCTGGGTCTGGGCTACCTGACACTTGGCGAGCCCACGCCGGCGCTCTCGGGCGGCGAGGCGCAGCGACTTAAGCTTGCGAGCGAGATGGGCCGCGTGCAGGACGATGCCGTATTCGTGTTCGACGAGCCCACCATCGGCCTGCATCCGCTCGATGTTCAGGTGCTGCTGAGTGTGTTTGACGGACTCGTTGCCAAGGGCGCCACGGTTATCGTGATCGAACACGACCTCGACCTTATCCGTAACGCCGATTACGTGATCGACATGGGTCCGGGTGGCGGCGACGCGGGCGGGCAAATCGTCTGCACCGGTACGCCGGGCGACATCGCGGCCTGCCCCAAGAGCATTACCGGCCGCTATCTATAGGCGATGTGACAAAGGGACTGCCCCTTTGTCACATTGACTTCTATTTCACGCATTGAGCGGCGAGATAGTCGCGGAAGAATGGCAATTCAAAAGCGACGATTCCGCGCCCGCGTTCTCCAATGATGCCGGCATCTATCATGCGGCGTCGGTAGCGGGAGACCTGCTGCGGAGAACGCTTAAGGCGTTCGACAAGGTCAGCGGTGGTGGACTCTTCCTCGTCATCGAGCATGGCGATGAGGAATCGCTTGTCCTCTGCAGTGAGTTCCCGATAGGTTGCCGCGAGGATTCGGTCATCCATCTCGTCGCGTGCGATTTTGATTCCTAGGTCAAAGTCACGTGACGAGATTTCCTTCGAATCGCTTGTAAGATCCCAGGCACGGTAGCCTACGAGTTGCAATAGGAAGGGAAAACCAGAGATCGAGCGAACGGCTCTATCGATTCCCTCAGCATCTGCTAGGCGATCGTTTTCCTGGATTGTGCGAATTAGGGCCTCGCGCACGTCATAGTCGGCAATGCGACCCAGATGATATTGTTGGGCGCGGCGAAGGAACGAGACCGTCTTGTGGTTCAGTAGCGTCGATACGTTGTTGGGAAGTCCCGCCATGAGCAGGGCGACGCGTTTCCCATCGGTCACAAAGTGCTGATACGTCGCTGCGAGCTGAATCATCTCGTCGAGTGTCGGGTCCACCTCGTCAACCGTGACGAGCAGACCGGTGCCCGCCTCGTTGAGCTGGTCGATGATGTCGCTCATGCGATAACGCCAGGTTGAGACATCGTGAACGCGATTGACCTCGATGCTGCCGAGCGGTGCAATTCCGAGACCGGTTACTTCGAAGTTGTTAGACGGGTCGATAAGATGGCCTGCAGCACGTTTGGCCCCGAACTCGATTTCCTCAAGCATTCCCGAGAGCGCGGTCGTCTTTACGGCAATCCAGCCATGGGATTCCGCCCTTGTCGCGAGCGACGACATGAGAGCAGTTTTACCGGTTCCACGCGCGCCTGAGAAGATCGAGGTCAATTCCGGGCGTCTGCGCTGGCTCGAGAAGGCACGGTCCAAATCCCGAATAATCTGTTGTCTGCCAGCGAGATGGGCAGGAACCTCGCCAAAGCTAGGGGTAAACGGGTTTTCGAGGTATTCCACAATGCCCTCCTTTAGCGTCTCAGGTTAATTTCATTTTATTCTAGTTAATCTCAATTAAAAACGATTAATTTCATTTCAAAGTATAAGGTTGGCGCCGTGCGTTGTCGAAGCGGTGCTTGAATAGCTTACGTTGGAACCCGAAAATGGGTTCAACCCATTCGCGAAATTTGCACGCCCTATTGTGAGTGGGCTCTCAGATGAGCTGAAGCTGCCATCGTGCGGCTGATAGGGGCAATCATGAAAAACAGAATCTATGGGTATGCTCGAGTTTCGTCAGCAGACCAGAACCTGGATCGCCAACTGGATGCGCTGGAGCGGTTTCCGGTCCAAACGAATTTGATCTATGCTGACAAAGCGAGTGGAAAGGACTTCAGGCGTCCTCAGTACCAGCGTCTTCTTCGTCGTCTGCGCGAAGGGGACGTTCTGGTGATTAAGAGTATCGACCGATTGGGTCGCGACTACCGTGAAGTTCTCGATGAATGGCGTCGCCTAACGACGGACAAACGCGTTGCCATCGTGGTGCTCGATATGCCATTGCTTGATACACGCGAACAACCCAATGGAATTACGGGGACTTTTATTGCCGACCTAGTGCTTCAGGTTTTGAGCTACGTGGCTCAGGTGGAGCGCGAAAACATAAAGCAGCGCCAGGCGGAGGGTATCGCGTCGGCGCGTCTGCGGGGTGTGAGGTTTGGGAGACCGACGCTCGAACGTCCGGATAGCTACCGCGATGTCATCAAATCATTCGAAGGAGGTGAGGTTACGAGGCAAGAGGCCGCAATGCTTTTGAACGTTAGCGCATCGACGTTTGATCGTTGGAGACGGGCGGACGCGAACGGATATGACCGTTCGCCGTCTGCCCGTCCTCTTTAGCTAGACATTTTGACGAGGGGAGTTTATTGCACAGGGCCCACTCCTTCCCTCGATGTTTATCCAGTTCACGCCCTTGAATCAAATAGTGCCACTGCGTCGCCAATTCGTCTGCTATTTGACGAGGGGGAGGTTAAACGACTACCAAGGGATATGTAATGAAGAAAAAGTTATTTACGGCAGTTCTGGCTTTTAGCGCGGCGGCGCTAATCGGCATTTCTCTACCACTCGGAATTACGGGTCGCGGCTGGAGTCCGACATGCGCATTTGCAGCGACTAAGAAAAGTGGAAAGAAGCCAAAGCCAGGTAAGAAGGATTCAGTAAAAATCGATCAACTAAACTGGAGTGTCTCAGAAGGCGTTGTTGATGGCGTCGAGATGATGACATTTGAATATGACAATAAATCGAGCTTCGATATTGCTCAGTTCACTATTCAGTTTGAGCCGAAAGGGGAGTTGACTGACGAACAGAAACTCCTGTTTACTGACGTTTTTGATGAGGAAGAGGCTGCGCACGATTATTCAACGCTGATAATGACGGCGGATAGCCAGCGAATCGTCGAGAAGCGAAAATCGGTTGATAGCGTTCCGTGCATTATTCATGGTGACTATGTCGCCAATGCCCAGCAGAATCAATATGACCTGATGGAGCCTTCAGTGGCGACTATTGCCTATCTAGGCGGCGATGGAAAGATATATCTCGAGTACTATAGTTTCAAGTCGAAAACCTATACGACTTCATCAAAGGGCGGTGTCAAGGCGTATGACTGGCCAACAAAAGCCCTTGCAAAATCCTTGCCGAAGCCTGATTGCCCTATCGTTTATACGTCGTTAGACGAAAAAGACTGCCTTTCGTTTGTCGCATTTGGCATCGATCATGATGGGTACGACAAATACATCAAAGCTTGCAAGAAAAAGGGATACAAGGACATCGAATATTCGTATGACAGCAGTTTTTGCGCAAAGGATAAAAAGGGACGGGAGCTGATGATCGGATATAGCGACCGAGATCAGCGGATGGGCGTCAGCGTTTCAGTTGATTAACGTGGGCGTATGATCGAATGATCAACGCGTTATGATGCCTATGTATGGATTGGGGTGCCGGCCTATGGTCTGTGCCCCAATCTTTCTAAAGTTACGTGCAGCAGAATAGGTATTAAATTAACGTATGAATGTGTATTTATATTATGTTGGATTTAAGTCCTTCCTTTCTGAATTGGTTGACATCAAAACCCAATATAAATGAATTGAGTCCGTAATTACCCTGAGGACAACTGGAGGACAAGGGCTAAATGAGCGTTTCCAATCCGTTTAAAACAATTGGCCAGAAGATAATTGTCGCCCTATTGGCGTTAGGCTTGATTGCAGCTTGCGGCGGCTGCGTGTACCTGTGGTTGACGCGCGATCAGACCGTTATAAGCGATGATTCGATTCGGGAAGAAATTAAGCCGGTAACGAAGTTGCTTACCTACGAATACGATTTTACTCAGGTTCTATATATTGACGACGCAGGGAATCCGTTTGGTTTTAACAATCCATTTACTACTAAGCGATATGTAGCGACCATCGATGGCAAGGCGGATATCGGCCTGAACGTAGACGATGAGAACCTGAAGGTCAAAGTCCATCGTTCGAAAAACAACGAGTCGGTAATAAAATCTGTTAATGTTACGCTTCCGCATTCCGAGATCGTGACGTTGTCAACGGATCCGAACTCGCTTAAAAAGTACGTTGAGGACAATGGTTTTCTTAATTGGAATCAGGTCAGTACGGACGATTTAAATAAATTGCTTCAGCAGGCTGATAAGGACCAGAGGCAAAAGGTTCAAGAAAGTGGCATGCTGGAAAAATCTGATGAACGTGCAGTAAAACTGGTGAAAAAGCAGGTGTCGACGTTCTGTGGCCCAGACGTAAGGGTCAATGTCGAATTCGAAGATTAATATCTACCTTTGAAATCAAATTACTGATTCAGCTGAATGCCCGCTATCGCGATGCCTTACGTTGCGATAGCGGGCATCTCTGATTTCGTTTGAAGGGTGTCAATGTGACAATTGTCCGATATGACAACGAGACTGTCCCTTTGTCACATTCCCGGAAAGCCTGTCTGGCGCAGGGCCTCGTAGAGGACGATGGCGGCGCTGTTGGAGAGGTTGAGTGCGCTGATGCGGTAGTCGTCCGGATTGACGAAGTTGCCGCAGATATCCTGCCGAAGGATGGCCTCGTGGCTGTCCTCGGTATGTCCCAGCGATTCCTCGTGGGCTTCCCAGGCCTCGGCGTTGTCGAGTGAGTCACAATCGCGCAGCATGGGAATGCGCTCGCAGCGCTCGGGCGCCGCGGCGAGCAGTGGCTCGGGAATGCCCGAGCTCTCGCTGCCAAAGACCAAGTAGTCGCCATCGCGGTAGGTACTCTGCGCATAGGTGCGGCGTGCCTTTTTGGTCAACAGATGCAGGCGCTCGTCGGCAGGGGAGAGGCCGTTGCGCGCAAGGAAATCCTCCCAGCCGGCATATGTCGTCACGTTCAGGTTTTGCCAGTAGCCCAGGCCGGCGCGACGCACCGTCTTGTCGTCGAGCGAAAAGCCCAGCGGCTCTACCAGGTGCAAATGGGCACCGGTGACCACGCAGGTGCGGCCGATATTACCCGTATTGGCCGGAATCTCGGGTGCATACAGCACGATATTGAACATGAATCTCCTTGGCATAGAACGAAAAACCACCACGAAGGGGACAGGCACCTTCGTGGTGGTTTGGCGGTTACGTGGGCGGAAAATGCCCGCTTCGATAACCTAGGCGCGGTGCCAGTCGGTCAGGCAGGCATCGAGCGCGGCGATGAGCGCGTCCTTGTCCATGTGACGGCCGATGATGCACAGGCTCGTCATGCGGTCGCCCGTCTCGTCGTCCCAAATCTGCATGATCTCGGGGTTCTCGTCGATGATCTTCTGCTTCTCGCCCTCGGGCGCAGAATCGACAAACAGACCGTTCTCCATCAGGCGCATCTGGTGGCCGGCCTGCTCAAACATGTAGCACATGTCCGGATTGCCGGTCTGCCACAGCGGGCCCTTGACGCGAATGACCTCGTCGGGCCACTCCTGCTCAACAAAATCAGTGAACTTCTGTAGGTCAAACGGCTTGCGGCGCGAGTACACAAAGGTCTCGATATCGTACTCGAGCACCTCGGGGTCGTCGTGCTCCTCGGGATGCTCCATGGCCTCGATCCAAGCGGCGGAGTTGTAGGCGCGCATAAAGTCGAAGCGGCCGGTGTCGAGCAGCTCCTCCATGGGGACCTCGCCGTTTTGGGCTTCGACAATCACGGCGTCCTTCTGCAGGCTGCGCACGATGGCCTTAAGCTCTGCGATCTGCTCGGGGGTGACGGTGTCAGTCTTATTAAGAATCAGCGTGGAGCAAAACTCGATCTGCTGGATGAGCAGGCTCTCGATGTCGTCCTCGTCGATATCCTCGGCGAGCAGGTCGCGGCCGCCGTTGAACTCGTCGTACATGCGGGCGCAGTCGACCACGGCCACGATGTTGTCGAGCGCGAGCTTGGGCTCGCCGCCCACCTTGGCCTCGTCGCAGAAGCTCGAGATGGTGTAGGCGATGGGGATGGGCTCGCAAATACCCGAGGCCTCGATGATGATGTAGTCGAACTTGCCCGAATCGGCGATGCCCTGCAGCTGGTTGGCCAGATCGTCCGAAAGCGTGCAGCAGATGCAGCCGTTGGTGAGCGGGATAAGGTCGTCGGTCTCGGAAAGGCCGCCGTCGGCGATAAGGCTGGCGTCGACGTTGATCTCGCCGATATCGTTGACGATCACGGCGGCGCGGATGCCGCCGTCGTTGGCGAGGATGTGGTTGAGCAGCGTGGTCTTGCCGGCACCGAGGTATCCGGTAAGCATGATGATCTTCACGGGTTTGTTGGGCATGTGCCCTCCTTTGTTAGACTTGGCTTACAGTTGAATCTTATGCCAAACGCCTGCTCTTATACCCACGCGCCGACAAATAACACAGGCTACTCCCAGGCTCCCCATACGTCGGGACAATAGCCGACGGTGGCCTTCTTGCCGTTGCGCACGATGGGCTCGGCTAGAACCTGCTGATTCTCGAGCAGCTTATCGAAGCGCTGGCTGGGGGTGAGGTGCTGGATGAGCGCGAGCGTTTCCTCGTCCTTGGCTTTGGGGTTGAGCAGCTTATCGATGCCGCCGACCGCCTGCATCACGCTCGTGAGCTCGCCCTTGCTCATCTCCTTTTCCTTCAGGTCGATAAACTGCACCTTAATGCGGCGCTCCTTAAAATAGCGCTGGGCCTTCTTGGTATCGAAGGACTTTTTGGTGCCAAAGATCTGAATATTCATGTGTATGTTCCGCCGTTCTAACGAATGAAGTTGGTCCTGGCGCGATCGGCCTCGGGGGCCTCGATGCCGGCGGCCTTTCCCGCCTCGATGCAGCGCAGCAGCCAGGCCATGTTTTTGCCGATGTTTCGCATGGTGGCAAGGCCTTCGGCGTCCTGGGCGGCCTCGCCCGGCATGGCGCCAAAGACGTTGTTCCAGTAGGTAGATGCAACGACGGGCATCTGGTTGATGGTGAAGTACTTGTTGAGCACGTCGAAGGTGGTCGACGTGCCGCCACGGCGGGCGACGGCGACCGCGGCACCCGGCTTGTGCGCAAAGGCCTTGCTGCCAGCATAGAATGCGCGGTCGAGAGCCGAGAGGATGCGTCCGCTGGGATGCGCATAGTAGACGGGGGAGCCAAAGACAAAGCCATCTGCCTGCTCGGCGGCAGCGATCAGCTCGTTCACCACGTCGTCGTCAAAGGTGCAGCGGCAATCGAGCTTGCCGCACTGGCCACAGCCAATGCAGTCGCGAATGGGCTTGGCGCCCAGCTGGAACACCTCGGTATCGATACCCTCGGCGTTGAGTTGCTCGGCGACTTCGGCGAGTGCGCGGGCGGTGTTGCCGTTTGCCTTGGGACTGCCATTGACCAAAAGAACCTTCATCACAAACTCCCTCTGCTGTTGGTGACTTCTGCAGAGGATTATCGCACGATGGGGGAGGCGGTGCGGGCGCGGTGCTAATCCAGTTTGGTACCTGGAACCTGCACGGCTTTACCGAGCAACGCTTTGAGCTCGTTCAAAATGGAAACGGGCTGTCGGTCAACGCTGTTCAGATGGAGCGTGGCCACGCGAATGGGCGGCTGATATTCAAGCGAGCCGATGAGCACGGGAGAACCCAGGAATCGTTCGATTTCGTTTGCGAGCTCGTCGATTGCCTCGGGGCCGAGCTCATCGAAAAGCGCCACGAACATTGGTCCCGTCGAGCGGAACAGGCGACCCTTGCCACGCGAACAATCCATGAGGCAGGCAGCGCTTTCTGCCAAAACACGGTCGCCCGCATCAAAGCCAAAGCGGGCATTGACCTCAGCGATATCGTCGACCTTAATGGCAATAAAGCCTGCCTCGCGCGCCACGCGGCGCATCTCTCCAATAGCGTTGACCAGGGCGTGGACATCGCCCAGGCCCGTTACCGAGTCGGTCGTATCTGCCAAGCTTCGGTTGATGATAATGCCCACATACATGCTGGGCTCGGTATCGGTGCCGTCCAAACGGTAGCCCGTGCAGTCGCAAAGCACGTATTTTCCGGTGGCATCCATTACGCGATACTGCATGTAGTGGAAGTGCCACGTGCCGTTTATCACCATGTCGAGCTCGGTGCGTACGTTGTCGCGGTCCTCGGGATGAACGCGGGCGAGCCACATGTCGAGTGAGTTAAAAGGGTGCTGGGAGGGCAGGTCAAAATCGCGCACGGCGTTGACCGACCATTGCGATTCTCCCGTATCGAGATTGAGGATGAACGGATAGCGCGTCTCGGAGCTCATGGAGATCGCTTGGAACACCCGGTCGTTGCAGGGAAGCTGGTCGACGATTGGGCGTTGCGGCGCGTCATTGTCTTTCGGTTGCTGCACGCGATGCATAAGCTTATAGCGATACATCTTGCGATCGGCATCCATCGTCATCTGGCGACGCGTGTCGCCGGCAAGTGGATCGACGCGCGAGCAGCCAAAGCTAAAGCTGGCGATCATGGGCGCCTTGCCACCTGAGCTCGCCTCGATCAGCCCGGCACGTACCCGCTCCAAGCGCTGCTCGAGTTCGGTCTCGTTTGCGGAGAGCGAGATGAGCACAAACTCGTCTCCACCGATGCGGAACAGCATCTCATCGTGCTCCATGGTTTCGGAGAGCGTGCGGCAGATGCTCAGAATATAGCGATTGCCTTCGGCGTGGCCAAACCTATCATTGCAATGTTTGAGATGGTCGATGTCAATATAGGCGCAGGTGAAGGGGTCACCTTTGTGCCAGAGTTGCTCGACGTGACGGTCGAGTCCGCCGCGGTTGCCCAAGTTGGTGAGCGGGTCGATATAGGCGTTGCTCTCAAGCAGCCGGCGCTCTTGTTGCAGGATGGCATGCGTCTTTTGCAGTTGCTCGCCAACGGCGCGCAGCTCAGCAGGCAGCGCGGCAACATCGAGTTCGGCGGTCGAGATGCCATTCGCAAGTCGCTGAAGATAGGCAATAATCGATTGCTCACCCAGGCGATATGACTCGTTCATGATGGATAACCTCCTTGGGCGGAACAACGGTTTGTATCATATCCCCAATTCGGTTTGAACTGGGGATATAAGTTAGCTAATGGAGACAAATGCCCCCTTCGGCGGTGGCGTTTTGCGCGCGAGCGTATCAGTTGTTATTGCCGCCATCGAGTAATGCCTCAAAATCCTTCGCCGGCATGGGGCGGTAGTAGAGGAAGCCCTGAGCGTAGCGGGCACCCATGTGGCGTAGCATGTTCGCCTGCTCATCTGTCTCGACGCCTTCGATTACAATGGGCAGATGGAGCGACTGCGCCATCTCGAGCATCGATGACACGATCTGCGCGCTGCGGCCTTGATCGCGGTCGGTGGGCACAAAGGTGCGGTCGAGCTTGATGACGTCGACGTTGACGTTCTTGAGCATCGCGAGCGTGGACTGACCGGTGCCAAAATCGTCCATATAGGTCGAGAAGCCGCGGGTGTGCAAGTCGGCTGTCAGTTTGTCCACGGCTTCGGACTCTCCCGTATAAGCCGTCTCGGTGATCTCGATACGCATGAGCTCGGGCGGCAGGTTGTATTGGGCGGCAAGCGCCCCCATATGCTCGGCAACGTCGCAGGCAAGGATATCCACGCGCGACACATTAAGCGAGACCGGAACCACGCGAAGGCCGCGATCGAGACGCTCGCGCAGCCACGAGGCGACACCCTGCCAAATGTACTTGTCGAGCGTCACCACAAAGCCGCTTTCCTCGAGTGCGGGGATAAACGTTGCGGGCGAAATGAGAGAGCCATCCTTGTCAATCCAGCGGGTGAGTGCCTCGGCGCCAATGATCTCGCCGGTTTCCATATCGACCTGGGGCTGCAGGTAGTACGTGATGCGGCCGTTTGAGAGCGCGTACTGGAACTCGGTCAGCGTGCGGTGGAACGCAATCCCGTGTTCATATTCTTCCCTTGATTCTCATCTTCATTGCAACAGACTCAGGACTCAGCGCAACGCGTTGCGCTGAGTCCTGAGGCGCGAATCCG
>UQKU01000021.1 GCA_900541675.1 uncultured Collinsella sp.
CTCCTTCGACGTTAATTGAAGGGTACCGCCTCGCGGTGACATCGTTTTTATGTCAACCTTGGTCTAACAGAGCCAAAAACTAAGCAGAAAAAAGCGACGCGCCGTGTACTGGCAGGCGTTTTGTGCGGAGCCTCCGTGTTGAGCCTGGTACTGTCGCTCGTCATGCCTCCGATCTCGCAGGCCATTGCCAACGATGCCCAGACCGAAGAAACTGTGACGGGTGATTCCTCAACTGAGCCTACTGATGTAGAAAACACCAACAATGGGGATACCGACAACCAGAATAGTGACGACGCTGAGGGTGGCGAGGCTGGAGATGATGTCCAGTCTGAGGGGCTGTCCGAGGAAGACTCGCAGGACGAGGATGCCGAGCAGACCGCGGATGACGCTAGCAATGAGGGCGCAATTCCACCTGTTGCGGAGGATGCGACCGAATATACGCTGATTAATTCTGCAGACGACCTATCTCACTACCTTCAAAATGATAAAAAGGCCGGCAAATATCGCTTGAATCTCGATATTGAGTATGCAAGCGACATTACGCTTGGCCAGGGTGAAACCACCATCGACCTCAACGGCCATAAGATCAAACACTCGGGCGTGGAGCCTGGCAAGTCGCCCAACATGTCCATGTTCAATGTGCCCGAGGGTGCGACGCTCACGATTGAGGATCTGCAGCAGGCGGCTGATAACAAGTTCGAGCAGGATGGCGACAAAAACGGCAACCTTGCTAAGCTCGATTACGACGGCACAACGCCCAGTAAGCTCACTTACTACGTGACTGATTCGACTTCGAGTGACACTGCTACTACCGAGACCCTTTTCAAGCATGAGGTTGCCATCAATGGCGCCATCGTGGGCACCACTGCTCACTCTACGATGAGGCTCATCAACGTCCGTGGCGGTACGTTTAACCTTCAAAGCGGCGTGCTGACCACGACTCAGGACGCAAATGTTGGCAACCTGATTTATGCCGAGACGGGATCTACCGTCAACATGAGTGGCGGATACGTTTATGGTGCTTCTATAGGCAGCAGTGGTGCTGGTGCTGGAATTCATGTTGAGGGCTCAACCCTGGAGATCTCTGACGGAGTAATCGCTGGTAACTATGCCCCCAGTGGCGGCGGCGTTTATGCCCTGAATTCTACGGTAAACATGGCTGGCGGTATTATCTCCGGTAACGGTACAAATGATAATGAAGTCGGTTATGGCGCGGGAATTTGTGCTGAGGACTCTATGGTGACCATTACGAATGGTTACATTACTAACAACAAATATCAGTTCTCTACCGATGAAGGACACAAAGGTAACGGTTGTCACGGTGGTGGCGGCATTGCTGCCTTTAGCCACAATCAGGGACAGAAAAAAGGCGGTCTGGTTATTAGCGGCGGCTACATCACGGGCAACTACTCTGCCGAGGCTGGCGGCGGCGTTTATGCTGGCGCTTGGAATAAACCTCTTTCCGGGTTTGCGTTTTATGGTGGAATCATCGCCAGCAATGTGGCGCAAAACTCAGAGGGTGGCGGCATCCGTATCGCTGCGCCTACAGTTGGCGAATTTAATGTGAGCGGCAAGAAAGCCTACATAACTAACAATACGACTAATACCACCAATGACTGGGGTGGCGGTGGCGTTTTTGTCCAGGGAGGCAACAGTGACGAGGGCGTTAATTCGGCGCGTCTCAAGATATATAACGCCCTGATTACCAAAAACTCGGCTAAGGGCTATGGTGGTGGCTTCGCAGCCTGCCCGAGCGGCAAGACGGCGATTACCGATGCCAATGGTATTGCGATTTTCGGAAACACCGATGCAAACGGTGAGAATCTATCAGGTGGCACCAATGGTAAGAATGAAGACCAGCCTCCAAGTGTTGATGGCGGTGAGATTACCGATGACTTCAAGAGGCGTGGCCATGAGGACCTCTTCCTTATCCGCAAGTCGGATAACGCTGACTATATCGCAGCCGTAACGGGCCAGATGCTCGGCGGTGGTGCTGCAAATTGGTCGGGCACGATTGACGGTCAGCCTACGACCATCGGTAAGTATGACGGAGTCCAGGCCAAGTACATGATTGGCCTAAAGTCCGAACCGTTCGTTGAAGATCAAAATGAAGCTATAAGGCTGGCTACGTTATATATCACGGGCAACAGTTCCAACATCCACGGTGGTGGCATCATGACCAACGGCGACGTAATCGCTGGCTCCACTCAAGAAGTCAAGGTTTACCCCAAGATGAAGCTCAATGGCTCCAAGGTGCTTAAGGACGGCACGCTTAAAGGAAATGACTTCGATTTCCAGCTACTCAGACAGAACAAGATTATTAACGAACAAGGCGGGATCTCATATACAGTTCCGAGCTTTGACTCCAATGGCAAACTTCAGCTCAATGGCTGCTCGGTGGTTGATACGGTGAAAAACGATGGGGATGGAAATCTCACCTTTGATCTGGGTGAAGTTTATGCCGACGACGATCTTGTTTACTACTTGGTAGAGGTTCCGGGCACGGACAAGAACGTGACTTACGACAAAACGATCTACAAAATTGATCCTGAGGTTGTGAGGGATGAGAAAAAGTCGCACAACGTGCTTGACATTAAATACACGTATTACAAAGTCGGGAGCGTTTCGGTAACAAAAGTAAAAAATGACGGCGCTGGCGCAAGAACGCCAGAAACAGAATCAGCAGCCACCGTAGCAGCTGAAGGCGAAAACGCTGTTATCGTTGCGCTTACCAGTGGTGCAACTTTCACTAACAAATACACTCCGTACACCTCCAAGGGCTCTTGGACTCCCAAGGTGACTAAGGTTGTTAAGGGTGGCGAGATGAAGGAGTTCACGCTCGAGCTTGCGGATAACGATAAGTTCGATAATGCCGAGACGGTTACGACTGACCCCAAGGGCGAGATTACCCCCACTGCCGACGGTGACAAGTCCCAGACCCGGAGCTTCAAGCCGATCGAGTACGAACTCAATCAACTCGACAAGCTCGCGTCCGACTCCACGGGCCGTGGCGCTTCCAAGACCTTCACGTACTATGTGCGCGAGAAAACTGACGGTTCGCTGTTCTCGCACTATAAATACGACAAGTCTGTCTATCGATTTGACGTCACGATGACGGACAATACAAACGGCAAAATCGAGCCCACGAATGTGGCCTGCACCAAGATCGTTGACGCCGACGGTAATCCCATCGATGGCACCAAACCCGAGTCCACCCCCACCTTCACCAACACCTACTCCACCACATTGCCCCTTTCTGGTATGTCGGGCGTCACTCTGACGTACCTTGCCGGCGCGGCGGCGCTTTGCGCTGCTGCGGCCTGGATGCACATTCGTCGCAAGGCGAATGCGAAGGGAGGCGAGCGTCGTGAATAAGAAAGTTTGCTCCTTCCCGATCTTGTTTGCGCTGCTCGCCCTCTTGATCGGCACCTGCGCGGTTGTGTTCCCCGCATCCGCGCAGGCCGCGCCGAGCGCGACCGGATCCATCACGGTGACAGGCACCGTGGCGCGCAGCTACGACGCCTACCAGATCTTTAGCGCCAACGTCGTCGACGGCGACAGCGACGCCAAGATCGCCACCGACCTCGCCTGGGCAAGCGACGCCGTGCGCGACGCCGCGCTGCCTGTGCTGCACAGCGCCGGCATGCCCAACTCCCAGACCACCGCGCAGGAAGCTGCCGAATGGCTCAACGCCGATTCCCACCTTACGAGCGCGCTGAGCGCACAGCTCGCTCGTTCCCTCCAGAGCTCTGACGCCGTGCCCCTTAACGCGGGCACGGCGTCAGAGCTGCCCTGTGGCTACTGGCTCATCGTCGCCGACGACGACGTCATCGCCCAGGGCGAGGCCGGCACCGCGCCGATCATGGCCCTGGTCGGCGGCAGCGCCGTCACCGTCAAGCCCAAGGCCGCGACGCCCAAGGTCTCCAAGCATGTGCTGGAGGACAGCACCGCCGCCTGGCAGAAGGCCGCCGACGCCACGGTCGCCGACGACCTGTACTGGCGCCTCTCTGTCACGGTCCCGGCGGGGCTCACGGCCTACGGCACCTATACGGTGCAGTTCGTCGACACCATGAGCGCGGGGCTCGACCCCTCCAAGGTGGCCGCGAGCGTGCGCGTGTACGTGGCGGCGGGCGCGGACGGCGGCTTTGACGCCGTCTCGACCGGCAAGGACGGGCGCGTCGGCACCGAGCCCGCGAAGGGCTGGACCGACATCACGGCCCAGTGCGCCACCAAGGTAGCGGCCGACGGTAAGACCTTCACCGTGTGCACCGGCGACCTCATCGCCGCGCTCGGCGGGGCCGACGCCTTCACCGCGGGCGCCCGCGTGGTCGCCGTGTACAATGCGCCGCTCAACAGCGCATGCAACCACGGCATCGCGAAGGGCAACCCCAACGAGGTCTACCTGCGCTACCCGCGCTCTCCCTTTGCCGACCAGTCCGGCGATGCCGGCTTTACCCGCACGCCGAGCGACGATGCGTGCGCCTACACCTGGGATCTCGCGCTCACCAAGCGCGGCAGCGACGGCGACAAGCCGCTTGCCGGGGCGGTCCTGAGCATCGCCGATGACCGTGGTCGCACGCTGGCGGCCGACGGCATGTGGGATGCGGAGGGCAAGGCCACCGTCACCACGGGCGAGGACGGCCGCGTGACCGTCTCGGGCGTGGACTCGGGCAAGCTGGAGGTCCGCGAGCTCAAGGCGCCCAAGGGCTACACCGCCTTTGAGGGCACGCGCTCCGTGATGGTCAAGGCCGAGGGTCTGGACGTCGACCAGGTGGCCGCCGCCAAGCCCAAGCTCACCATCACGGCCGAGTCGCCCCTGCGCGCCGACAGCGCGGACGGGTCGACGGGCAGCCTGGAGGCGTCGCTCATCAACACGCCCACCGGCACACCCCCTAGCATTACCACCGGAGGCTTTATGCCCTCGACTGGCGATATGGCAATGTACGCCGCGGCCGCCGCAGCGGTCGCCGGAGCCGCGCTCGTCGTGGTCGCGCTCCTGGTCAAGCGGGGAGGTGGCAGCCATAAAGAGTAGCTGGCAGCCCCACAGAGAGCGGGGCGAGACGTAGCGAAGTAGATGCTAAGACACAGACAGATGATGACCGATCGAATGAGAATCAAACGGAAAACGGAGGAAAAGAAGATGAGCATGAGCAAGAACATCGCACGCCTGGCAGTAACCGCCGGCCTCACAGCAGCGCTGAGCTTCGGCGGCGTGATGGCGCCCGTGACCATGGCGTTTGCTGAGGGTACGGGGTCGACCGTCACGTTCGAGGACGCCGATTACGCTGCGTCCACGACCTATAAGGGTATCCAGATCTTCAAGGCAAAGGTCACGACGACCGGTGGGAATACGACGGTGAGTAGCATCGAATGGGCCAGCTCCGATGCCCAAACTGCTGTCGTAAACGCCATCAAGAAAAAGGATGCATCCTACAAAAGCGAGAACGCACAGGATGCTGCCGATTGGCTTAGCACCAAATCTGAAGTTACCGGGACCGATTCGAAGGTTGCTAGCGACAACGTTCTCAGTCTAATTGCCGATGGCCTGAAGAACAGCACCACCTGGAAGGTGACGAGCGAGGGCAGTGCATCCCTTTCCGGACTCGGCGCCGGCTACTGGCTCTTCCTCACCGCTACTCCCGGTAAGCCTGCTGACAAGTCGACCGATGTGTCCACCTCTCCCGTCTACGCCGTGATCGACGGCGTGAACGCGACGACCGTTACGCCAAAGAAGGGCGTGCCTACTGTCGAGAAGAAGGTCCTCGACGATGCCGACGCCGCCGACATCAAGGGCTCCAACAAATGGAATGATGTCGCCGATTCCCAGATCGGCCAGGAAGTTAACTACAAGCTTACCGGCACGATCGCCAGCAACTACGCTACCTTTGGCACGTATGCTTACAAGTTCACCGACGGGCTTTCCAATGGCCTTGACTATGTCAAAGGCTCGGTTAAGGTGTACGCGCTGAACGGCGAGACTTACAGCGAGATTGAGTCGAGCAATTATACCGTGACGGATGCTGATGCTAGCAACAACAACACGCTGACGGTCGAGTTCAAGACCGGAGACGGCAAGAAGGGCCTCAAGGACGTCGCGAGCGTGACCGCCGACACCAAGATCGTTGTCTTCTACAAGGCAAAGCTCAACGGCAACGCCGTGATTGGCAATGCAACCGACGGCAACAAGGGCGGTAACCCCAACACCGTCAAGCTCGAGTACTCCAACAACCCGTATGCCGAGGGCACGGGCGAGACGATCGAGGATACCGTCGCCGACTTCGCGTTCAAGCTCAACCTCAACAAGGTCGACCAGGGCACCGAGAGGGGCCTTGCGGGCGCCGTCTTCACCATCCAGTCCGCTGATTCGAACACTCAAGACCAGTATATCGCCTCGAAGGACGACCCCACCGCGGGCGTCGTCGCGGGCCAGCTCGTGACCGTTGCCGACGTCAACCACCTGCCTGACTACGTGACGTTCACGTCCGACAAAGACGGCAAGATCCCCGTCTCCGGCCTCGACGCCGGCTCCTACAAGGTGACCGAGGTCAAGGCCCCCGGCGACTCCTACACCAAGGCCAAACCCTTCACCTTCAAGATCACCCCGACGTATGACGCCGTGACCATGAAGGTGACGGAGCTTAAGGCGGAGGTTTCCGAGTACGACAAGGGCCGCAACGACATCGCCTTCGGTACGCTTGACGACACTGCCGGTGACAACAAACTGAACGGCACGGAAGGCGCCGGCACCAACGCCGCCACCGGTGAGATCACCATCAACGTCGGCAATACCAAGTCCGTCGGCCTCCCGCTGACCGGTCTCAACGGTGTGACCTTCACTTGGATCGCTGGTGGCGCGGTGCTGTGCATCGGCGTGGCGCACCTCATCCGCAGCCGTAAGCAGGCCGAGGAGTCCGAGCAGGAGTAACGCTCGCTCACCCATCCCTTTGGCAGGTGGGATGCGATGGCCATGAGACTTGCGGACACTTTTCTCGTCCATTGACGTTCTTGCTTTGCCATTCTCTTTTCGGGGCAGACTCCGCACTGGAGTCTGCCCCGTTCTTTTTGGGATAACGCAGTCAGCCTCCATCGTCCGATGCGGGCACGCTCGTCATCGCGTTTCTTGACTCGTATGAGGTTCGGTTTAAGGTCCGTAGGCGCACGCGCGATACGGACGGTGGACGGCATTTGCGCCGAAAGCGCAAATAAGAATGCCCGGGGGTCGGATCCCGGGCATTTAACAAAAACTGAAAACTAGGCCGCCCGCGCTCCCAAACATTTACGCGGGGTGCGTCGTTTTCTATTGAGATTGTATCCCGAATCACCCCGCCGATCCGGGATATTTTGAAAACTCAAATGTAGGCTTAGGCACGAACGGTATCTCTTTAATTCCGAAAATTATGTATAATTCCAATACAAACTGGAATCGAACGAAAACAATGGAAATGAACGAAGCGTTAATCTACTTACAAGAAGCACT
The DNA here is from genome assembly GCA_900541675.1 of uncultured Collinsella sp. Taxonomy (GTDB): domain Bacteria; phylum Actinomycetota; class Coriobacteriia; order Coriobacteriales; family Coriobacteriaceae; genus Collinsella. The sequence continues at coordinate 7,478 of UQKU01000021.1, forward strand.
AGGCCTCTCCGCCAAGACCAAAACTTGGCCTGGATCCGCACGCTTGCCGCTGCATCTGCGGGCGATTGAAGTCCGCGCTGTTGACGCAAACGGTTTTTCGTTTTTGCTTGCAAGTTTGCCTACTGGCGTCGGGCTTCCCGAGGCTAAGAGGGTCTATAGTCAGCTAGCCTTGCGTGCGGAGACTCCTGTTGTCGTTTCGTTTCCTGATGCCGATGCACGTCAGCGCAAAGCATTGGTCGCACAAGGGATTCCGTTTGTTTGCCCCGGCAGACAGGCTTTTCTTCCATTTATGGGCACGGCCTGCACGGAGAGGGGCGGTGCCCGGTTTCGCAATCACGCGACCAAGATGTCACCCAACGCACAGGCTGCCGCAATCTGGGGAGCAGCCCAGGAGCCATATCGCCCCCATGACCTTTGTCGTGCGCTTGGGATCTCGGCAAGCCGCGCGAGTGAGGCCATAACCGAGCTTGTTGACAGGGGGCTCGCGAGGCGCGAGCGTTGCGAGCGACGTGTCGTCGTGTTCCCTGTTGCCGTTGATCTTCTGCTCAGTGAGCACATGGCAGAGCTCTCCTCGCCTGTCTTGAAGGTCTTATTTGCAAGGAAGACGCCGCAGATCGAGTATCTTGTTGACGCCGGGGAGACGGCGCTCGCTGCGCGTTCGATGCTCGCTGCGCCGGGTATGGAACAAAAGGCCGTCTTAAGAAGTGCATGGCGTCAACTGAGTGACCTCGAAGTCGCAGACGGGGAGTTGCCGGATAACGAAACGGCGATGATCCAAGTGTGGCGCTATGCGCCCGTGTTTGCCAACTCCTCCCGTGTCGATGACATTTCGCTTGCGCTATCTTTGGCGGCAATCGACGATGAGCGAATTCAACTCGAAGTCGATCGCATGTTTGGAAAGGAATATCCATGGCAAGAAGCGCTGTAGAAGGTCTCCAAGAATTCGAACCGTAGGCGGCGTTTCGGTCCTAGCTGCGTTGTCCGGTGCATGAGTTTGCTAATCGGCTATTATTTGTTTAGACAACCTGAGTTGTAGAGGAGTGACCGGCGATGGTGCAGGGCGCCAAACATATGAAGAGCAATAACGCCGCGGACAACGGCGGCTCAAGCCCTCAGCCCAAACCTCAACCAAAGCCCAAGCGTCGTCGCAAGCGACTGCCGCGCTGGGCCGACCGGCTCATCACCATCGTCATCATCCTTATTGGCGTGGGCCTTATGACCTGGCCGTGGATCTTGGACCGGCTCGAGGCCTCGGGCGTGTTCAACCAGATCAGCACCGTGTCCAGCACCGTGGACGCGCTGTCTGCCGAGGAGCGCGAGCGCATCCTGCTCCAGGCGCGCTCCTTTAACGAGCAGCTGGCGGGCGAGGCCACCGAGCTCCCCGCCGACCAGATCGAGCCCTACGCCCAGCAGCTCATCTTTGACCGTGACCCCATGATGAGCTGGGTCGAGATCCCCTCCATCGACGTGAGCATGCCTATCTACCACGGCACGAGCGAAGAAGTCCTTATGGCGGGCGTCGGTCACCTGGAGGGCACGAGCCTGCCGGTGGGCGGCACTTCGACGCACTGCGTGCTCACCGCGCACTCGGGCATGCGCAACCTGAGCATGTTCGACGACATCCATTCGCTGGAGCCCGGCGACCTGGTGCTGCTGCACACCATGAACAAGACGCTCGCCTACAAGATGGTGGACTCCGAGGTCGTGCTGCCCGAGGAGATGGAGTCGCTGACTATCGAGCCCGGCGCCGACAAAGTGACGCTCGTCACCTGCACGCCCTACGGTGTAAACGACCATCGCCTGCTGGTGCATTGCGTGCGCACCAAGTACAGCAAGAAGGACGTCGACAAGCAAAAGTCGCTGGCCGGCCGCCACTGGGGCAAGCGTGAGTTTGCCGTGCTCATCGTGGTCGTAGCCATTGTGCTGTTGCTGCTGGACATCGTGATCCACGCGGTCCGCAAACGCCGCAAGGCCAAGGCCTCGGCATAAGACATTCTCCAGAACCACCACAATGGGGGCAGGCACCTTTGTGGTGGTTGGGACTTCCAAACCATCACAACATTCGATGAAAATTTCGATTTTGACGAAAGGCGTCGAATGTTGTGATGGTTTTCGTTGTGGGCGAGACGGTTTTCGCTATGGACGGTGCGGTTTCGCTGAAGAACCGCCGGCCCGCAGCCTGCCAACCGCCGTCCTCGTTACGTTTTCGCTGCATTTGGGTAAAGCACCTGCTCCAAGCGGCGTTGCCTTGTATACTAGAGCGGTTTATCTGTTATGCGGAAGGGAGCGCCTATGGCACTCAGCGAGAAAGACGTGCGCGGCATCGCCGAGTACGCAAAGATCGCACTGACCGATGACGAGCTCACCCAGATAACGTCCTACATGAACGACGCCGTCCAGATGCTCGAGCCCGTCTTGCAATATGACTTGCCCGACGTGGAGCCCACGTTCCATCCCATCGGAAGCCTGTCCAACGTGATGGGCGACGACCTGCGCGAGCCCGAGCGCGACCTGCCGCTCGACGTTGCGCTCGAAAACGCCGGCAGCGCGCGCGACCGTTACTTCCGTGTGCCGTCCATTTTGGGAGAGGGGGAGAGCGAGTAATGGCGCAGAGCTTCGATTCCCTTACCGCCGCCCAGATCGCCGCAGGCGTTGCCGCCGGCGACTTTACCGCTACCGAGGTGGCTCAGGCCTCCCTTGCCGCCATCGAGGCGCGCGAGGGCGGGGTCCAGGCATTCCTGCAGGTAGCGCCCGAGCTTGCGCTCGAGGCCGCTGCGCGTGTGGATGCCGACCGTGCCGCCGGAAAGCCGCTACCCCCGCTTGCGGGCGTGCCGCTGGCCATCAAAGACAACATGAACCTCGTGGGCACGCGTACCACCTGCGCTTCCCGCATGCTCGGGGACTACCAGAGCGTCTACACCGCCACCTGCGTCCAGCGCATGCTCGACGCCGGCTGCCTGCCCATGGGCAAGGCCAACATGGACGAGTTCGCTTTTGGCAGCTCCACCGAGAGCTCGGCGTTCCACCGCACCAACAACCCCTGGGATACCGAGCGCGTGCCCGGCGGCTCCTCGGGTGGCTCCGCTGCCGCTGTCGCCGCGGGCGAGGTCGCGCTTTCGCTGGGCTCGGACACCGGCGGCTCCATTCGCCAGCCGGCGTCGCTGTGCGGCGTGGTGGGCTTTAAGCCCACGTATGGCGCCGTGAGCCGTTACGGCGTGGTTGCCTTTGGCTCGTCGCTCGACCAGGTGGGTCCCTTTGGCCGCACGGTCGAGGATGTCGCGCTGGCCATGAACGCGCTTACCGGCGCGGGCCACGATCCGTACGACTGCACCAGCCAGGATTGCGCCGTCGACTTTACCGAGCACCTCAACGACAGCATCGAGGGCAAGCGCGTGGGCATCATCCCTGCGTTTATGGAGGCCAAGGGCCTGACGCCCGAGGTCAAGGCCGCTGTTCAGCGCGCCGCCCAGGAGCTGCAGAACCAGGGCGCCGAGCTGGTCGAGGTCGACCTGCCGCACCTGGACGCCGCCATCGCCGCCTACTACGTCATCGGCCCGGCCGAGGCGTTCTCCAACCTGGCACGTTTCGACGGCATTCGCTACGGCTATCAGGAGGAGGGCTGCGCCAACCTGTCCGACCAGAGCTCGCTGTCGCGCGCCCACGGCTTTGGCGCCGAGGCCAAGCGCCGTCAGATGCTCGGCGCCTACCTGCTGAGCTCGGGCGTGTACGACAAGTACTACTACGCTGCGCAAAAGGCCCGCACGCTCATCACGCAGGACTACGACGCCGCGTATGCCAAGGTGGACACCATCCTCATGCCCGCCTCGCCGCGCACGGCCTTTAAGTTTGGCGAGATCAGCGACCCCACGCAGATGTACCTTTCGGACCTGTACACCATCTCGCTCAACATTTGCGGCAACGGCGGTATCTCGGTGCCGCTGGGCCTGGGCGAGGATACTCATCTGCCCGTTTCTGCCCAGCTGGTGGGTCCGGCCTTTAAGGACCGTCAGCTGCTCACGTTTGCCCGCGCCTTGGAGCGCGGCTTTGCCGATGCCGCCACGGGTGCGCCCGTGCTTTCCGTCGCGCCCGATTTTGCCGGGAAGGGAGGCGAGCTGTAATGAAGGAGCTTTCCGAGGTCCTGCAGGATTGGGAGGCCGTGATCGGCCTGGAGATCCACACCGAGCTCACCGCACTCGATACCAAGATGTTCTGCAATTGCAAGCTCAGCCACGATGACGAGCCCAACGCCAACGTGTGCCCGGTGTGTCTGGGCCTGCCCGGCGCCCTGCCGGTGCCCAACAAGCGCGCCATCGAGAGCATCGTCAAGGCCGGTCTCGCCACCAACTGCGAGATCCAGCGCCACTCGATGTTCTACCGCAAGCACTACTTCTATCCCGATATGGCCAAGAACTTCCAGACCACGCAGGGTCCGGTCGCCTTTGCCATGTATGGTCACCTGGATCTGGACGTGACCGGTCGCGGTGCCGCCGAGCGCCCCGACTGCGCGTTTGGCGAGGCCGAGGCCCAGAGCTTGGCGAGCGCCTCGGCCAACGCCGAGGGCCTGTCCACGTCCATGACGTCGACCATGCGCGAGGGCAATCAGCGCGCCGGTCACCTGGCCAGCTACGATGCGTCCAACCTGCAGATGCCCGAGCGCCGCGAGGACGGTTCCTACACGGTGCCCATCCGCATCCTGCGCATCCACATGGAGGAGGACGCCGCCAAGATGGTCCACGTGGGTGGCGCCGAGGGCCGCATTACCGCCGCGGCCGAGTCGCTCGTCGACTACAACCGCTGCGGCACGCCTTTGATTGAGCTCGTGACTGAGCCCGACCTGCGTACGCCCGAGGAAGCGCGCCTGTTTATGGAGAAGCTCCGCCGCATCTTTGTGACGCTGGGCATTTCGGACTGCTCCATGGAGAAAGGTTCCATGCGCTGCGACGGCAACGTGTCGCTGCGCCGCCGCGGCGAGACCAAGCTGGGTACCAAGACCGAGCTCAAGAACCTCAACTCGTTTAAGAGCCTGCACGATGGCCTTGCCTACGAGATTTGCCGCCAGGCCGAGGTGCTCGAGGAGGGCGGCATCATCTATCAGGAGACCCGCCACTGGGAGCCCAGCCGCAAGCGCACTGTGGTCATGCGTGTGAAGGAGACGGCCGACGACTATCGCCTGTTCCCCGATCCCGACCTGGCGCCGTTCGATCTGGATGACGAGTTCATCGACCGCTGCCGTGGCGAGATCCCCGAGCTGCCCGATGCCAAGCGCGCCCGCTTTGAGGCCGACTTTGGCATTAAGGCGGCCGACGCCGAGCAGATCGCCGGCGACCCGGAGTTTGCCGAGTTCTTTGAGGCGGCCGCTGCCGGTATGGCTGGCAAGGAGGCCCAGACGGTTGCAAACTTGCTGGTGAACGAGATGATTGCTTACCTTAAGGGCGCGGGCGTGTCGCTCGCCGAGTCCGGTATCGCGCCGGCTCAGGTGGCAGCACTCGCCAAGCTGCTGGCGACCGATGCCATCAGCTCCAACCAAGCGCACGAGGTCTTTGAGGCCATGGCCCAGACCGGTGACGATCCCAACAAGATCGTCGACGAGCGCGGCATGCGTCAGGTGAGCGATGCCGGCGCGCTGCAGCCGATCGTGGACGAGGTGCTGGCAAACTGTGCCGATCAGGCGCAGCAGTATCATGACGGCAACCAGAAGGTCATCGGCTTTTTGGTGGGCCAGTGCATGAAGGCGAGCCGCGGAAAGGGCAACCCGAAGCTCTTCAACGAGTTGCTGAGAACGTCGCTCTCGTAAACGGGAACCGAGGGGCCGGGCGCAGGGCCTTGCCTCTCAATTTCGGACAGTCCTGACTCACGACGGAGGCGCCACTGGCGCCTCCTGTTCGTGCGGAACTCATTGAGAGGCAAGGCCCTGCGCCCGGCCCCTCGGTTCCGTGACGACTCGGCCGTTCGGGTCAGGTGGGCTGAATGGAATCGAGTGAATGGGCGTGCCGTCGGCGCGCCCATTGTTTTGAAGGAAACTCATTTTGAGGAAGCACCCGCCCTGCCGGGGCTCCCGGGTTCTGCTACGACTCGGCCGTTCGGGTCAGGTAGGCTGGATTGAATTTGGTGAATGAGGGCGCCGTTGGCGCCCTCATTCTTTATAAATGTTGGGAGCGCCAAGCGGTGGGGGTGGTGCCGGTGTGTTGCTTGAAGGCTTGGGCGAAGGCGGCCTGCTGAGGGTAGCCTAGACGCTCTGCCACCTGCGCTATCGTCAGCGAGCTGTCGGCCAAAAGGTCCTGTGCTCGCTCCATACGGCGTCTGCGAATGTAGGCGCCCAGGGACTCGCCAGTTTGGGCCTTAAAGGTGGCGCATAGTTTGGAGCGGCTTGTGTAGAGCCTCTCGGCCACCTCGTTGATACCCACGCGTCTGCCTTTGTCGAGCGTGCGCTCAATCATTGCCGTTGCTTCTTCGGCAATGGTCACGCTGACGCGTGTGTCTGCCGCCTGCTGCGCCTGCTTGTGGGCCGCGCGCGAACAGGCGAGCTCCGCGACCATGGTCTCCACGATGCCCTGCATATAGACGTGTCCGCCTGCGGTGCGGGCGCGGTCCTCGTTAATCCGGCGCAACGTGTGGCAGATGGCAGACGTCGCCTCCTCGTGCCATGGTTCGGCAAACGCCTCAAAGACCCCTGCGAACTCGGTGGGATAGCGGTGCTCCAGCTCGTCAAAATATCCAGGCAAAAAGAGCACCGAGCGCGAGTGATAGAGCCGCCCTGCAAACAGTGGGCTTAACTCCTCGCCACAGTTATCTTGGATAAAGCTGCACACGGCATTGTTTGGCCATGGTCCATGCAGGGGTTTAAGGTTCGCAGGCGTTATGCCGGCTTCGGGCATGCACATGAGCGTGGGCGCGCTGACCTCGCTCACGCACGCGTACGGTTCGGGTGTGTATTCGGCCAGGTACATATCGTGCGTCGGGGTAATGTAATGCTCCATGACGATGCAGGCAGGGGAGAGGGGCATGATCCATGCGCGTCCGTGCGCCCGATCGTTTGCCACCTCGCCGGTAAAGACGGCGCCCTTGCCGGTAAGCTCCAGGCCAAACTGCTCAAACTGCGGTGCGTAGAGCTCGGTTATGTCGGTCGCTGCCCGCCGTATTTGCAAAAGCGTCCCTTTCCTTTGCAGAAACGTCCACGCCTGGCTCAATTGTGAGCCATGGCTAACACATCAATGATAAGTTCATTACGGTTAACTCTCAAGCCGTTAGAAGGGAATCGCATGGCAAAGGGATCAAAATGGGAAGGTGGAGGCATCGGCGAGTTGCTCGCGTATGCCGGTGACCGCAAATTCCTAACGTATTTGGGCATGGCGCTCTCGGCGCTCTCGCAGCTGCTGAGCTTTGGCCCGTTCGTGTGCATTTGGCTTGTCGCGCGCGATCTGATCGCCGTGGCGCCTAACTGGAGCGAAGCCTGCGGCATCGCGACGTATGGCTGGTGGGCCGTGGGGTTTGCGCTGGCAAGCATCGTGGTCTATTTCGTGGGGCTCATGTGCACGCACCTGTCTGCGTTTCGCTGCGCGTCCAATATTCGCAAGACTACGAGCGAGCACCTGCTTAAGCTGCCGCTTGGCTACTTTGACACACACGCCACCGGTGAGCTGCGCCGTATCGTAGACGGATGCGCCGCCTCCACCGAGACCCTGCTCGCGCACATGCTGCCCGATATCGCCGGCGCCACCGCCATGGTCGCAGGTCTGCTCGTGCTGCTTTTCGCCCTCGATTGGCGCTTGGGCGCGGCATGCCTTATCTCGGTCGCCGTTTCGCTTGGCGCCATGGCCACCATGATGAGCGGCAAGGGCGCCGAGTTCATGAAGGCCTACATGGGCGCGCTGGTCAAGATGAACAAGACCGGTACCGAATACGTACGCGGCATTCCCGTGGTCAAGGTGTTTCAGCAGACGGTCTATTCCTTTAAGGCGTTCCACGACGCGATCGCCGAATACGCCGACATGGCACAAAGCTATGCGGGCACGTTTTGCCGAGGTCCGCAGGTGCTCAACCTTACCGCGCTCAATGGTCTTGTGACATTCCTGTTGCCCGTGGCGTTGCTGTTGGCGCCGGGCGAGACGGACTTCGCGCATTTTATGGCCAACTTCACGTTTTACGCGATATTTTCGGCCGTGGTACCGACGGCCATGACCAAGCTCATGTTTGTGGGCGAGGCCTCTCAGATGAGTGCCGATTCGCTGGCTCGTATTCGAAGCGTCATGGGTTCCAAACAGCTCTCCGTGCCTGCCCAGCCCAAGCACTCCGCCGGTAGCGATGTGCGCTTTGAGGACGTGAGCTTTACGTACGAAGGTGCCGAAGCACCTGCCGTTAGCCATGTGAGTTTCAGCGTTCCCGCTGGTAGCACCCTCGCCCTGGTGGGTCCCTCGGGCGGCGGTAAGTCAACCTGCGCAAGCCTGATCCCGCGTTTTTGGGATGTTTCCTCGGGTCGAGTGCTCGTAGGCGGTGTGGACGTTCGCGATATGGATCCGCACGAGCTTATGGACCAGGTCGCCTTCGTGTTCCAGACCAACCAGCTGTTCCGCCAAACACTTGCCGATAACGTGCGCGCCTCCAAGCCTACGGCCACTGACGACGAAGTGCGCGCGGCCCTCTCCGCAGCTCAGTGCGACGACATTGTGGCCAAGCTTCCACAGGGCATCAATACCATGCTCGGTGCCGGCGGAGCATATCTTTCGGGCGGCGAGGTCCAGCGCGTGGCACTCGCCCGCGCGATCCTTAAAGACGCGCCTATCGTGGTGCTCGATGAGGCCACGGCGTTTGCCGACCCCGAGAACGAGGCGCTCATCCAGCGCGCCTTTAGCAAGCTGGCGGCGGGTCGCACGGTCATTATGATTGCGCACCGACTCTCGACTGTAGTGGGGGCCGACAAGATCGTGGTGCTCAATCAAGGTAGCGTGCAGGAGGCCGGCACCCATGCCGAGTTGCTGTCCCAAGAGGGTCTGTATGCCAAGATGTGGGCCGAATACGAACAGGCCGCGAGCTGGAAGATCACTGCCGCCGCAGATGCCGCCGTCACGAAGGGAGGCGAGGCCTAAATGTTCGCCTCATTCCAAAAGAAGTACTTCCTATCCGATAAAGGCGTCGCCGGCGTAAAACGCGGCATTTTCTGGACCGCGCTCACCAATCTCATTACCATGGCCGGCATGGGCTTATTGTTCCTGGTCATGGCCGGTTTTGTCGAACATCTCGCCACCGGTGCCGACCTGCCGGATGCCCTGCCGATTGTGGGCGGCCTCCTGGTCTTTTCCGTGTTGCTCTTTGCCTCTAACTGGCAGCAGTATTACTACACCTACTGCATCTTTTACGAGGAGTGCGGCAAGCAGCGTATGGAGATCGCCGAGCGCTTGCGCAAGCTGCCGCTGTCGTTTTTTGGCCGTCGTGATCTGGCCGATTTAACCGAGACCATTATGGGCGACGTCCAGGCCATGGAGCACGCCTACAGCCACGTGCTGGGAGAGCTTTGGGGTGCCATCATCGCAAGCGCCATTGTGTTCGTGGCGTCGCTGTCCTTTTGCTGGCAGCTGGCGATCGCGGCGTTTTGGGGCGTGCCCGTGGCCTTTGCCGTGCTGTATCTGACACGCGGCCCCATGACCCCGGTGTTCGACCATGTGCGTGCCGAGAAGGTCAAGGTTACCGAGGCGATCCAGGAGACGCTCGACTGCGTGCGCGAGATCCGCGCCACCAACCAGGAGGCTCATTATCTTGAGGGGCTCAACGCCGTGATCGATGCCGAGGAGCGCGAGACCACCAAGGGCGAGCTCGCCAATGGGCTTTTGGTCAACTCCGCCTTTGCCATCCTGCGCCTGGGGATTGCCACCACGTTGGTCACGGGCGCTGCGATGGTCGCCTCCGGCCAGGTCGACTTTTTGATGATGTTTGCCTTCCTGCTTATGGTGAGCCGCATCTATGCGCCCTTTGATCAGGCGCTGATGCTGATGTCCGAGCTGTTTGCCGCCGAGTCGTCGGCCAAGCGCATGCGTTCCATCATGGAAGAGCCCGTGGCGCGGGGCAGCGAGCAGTTTGAGCCCGTGGGCCACGATGTGGTGTTCGATCATGTGGCATTTGGCTATGGTGCGGGCGAGGACGGCCGCGCCGGCGAGAAAGTTCTTACCGATGTGAGCTTTACCGCCAAGGAAGGCGAGGTCACGGCACTGGTCGGTCCTTCGGGCTCCGGTAAGTCCACGGTGAGCCGCCTGGCCGCGCGCTTTTGGGACGCCACCGAAGGCACGGTCACCGTGGGCGGCGTGGATGTTGCGAGCGTGGATCCCGAGGTGTTGCTGCGCGACTACGCCATTGTGTTCCAAGACGTGCTGCTCTTTGACGACACGGTGATGGGAAACGTCCGTCTTGGTTGTCGCGATGCCACCGATGAGGAAGTGCTTGCTGCCGCGCGTGCCGCCAACTGCGACGAGTTTGTGAGCCGCATGCCGCAGGGCTATGACACCATGATTGGCGAGAACGGCTCCAAGCTGTCCGGCGGTGAGCGCCAGCGCATCTCCATCGCCCGCGCGCTGCTCAAAGACGCGCCGATCGTGTTGCTGGACGAGGCGACGGCGAGTTTAGATGTGGAGAACGAGACCGTGGTGCAGCAGGCGCTCTCCCGTCTGCTTGCAGGTAAGACGGTTATCGTTATTGCCCACCGTATGCGTACGGTGGAAAATGCCGACAAAATCGTTGTACTCAAGGATGGTGTGGTTGCCGAGCAGGGTACTCCGGCGCAGCTCAAGGCGGCAGGTGGAGAATTCGCCCGCATGGTGGCGCTGCAAAAGGAAGCAGCTACCTGGCAGTTGTAAGAAGGGGCAAAGGGACAGTCCCTTTCTCACATTGACAATCGGTTACTCCGCATCGTTAATTTTCAAAAGGTTAGCCATGGCTGACCTAGATAGTTAGATAAAATTGAGATATTTCAAAAGCGTGCTCGAGCAAACTTGTTTACTCGGGTGCTGAAGCACCATGCCGCGTCCAATGCGGCAAAAGGGAGAAGCAACATGAAGAAGTCGACGTTCAATACCCTGCTTGTCGGTGGCGGTTTTCTGCTTGGCACGGCCGGCATCAAGCTGCTTACTAGCGCTCCGGTCAAGAATGCCTGCGTGCAGGGTATCGCGTGCGGCATGCGCATCAAGAACGGCTACCAGGACATGGTCGAGCAGGCCAAGGCTAATGTCGACGACATGGTTGCCGAGGCGGCCTATATCACCCAGAGCGAGGCCGCTGCTGACGAGGCAGCCGAGTAACGCTCCCAGACACAAACTATGAGATTCTCGATTATCAGCGAGATCCCCGGCAGGACCCGTCTTCAATTGGCGGGTCCTGTGCCAGAGAGCGATCTCGATGCACTTCTTAAGCTTGGCGGCGACATCGACGGCGTGCACAAGGTGCGCGTCTACGGCCGCATCGGCCAGATGGCACTCGAATACGACGAGTCGCGCCGCGATGCCGTGCTGGCCGCCGTCGGTGCGCTCGACGCTCAGGCCATTGCCGACGCAAAGACGGGTTACGTGATGCAGCTTGAGCCGCGCAAGCACAAGCTCGTTATGGATCTTGCCACGCTTGTCGGCGCCCACTATGCGCGCCGATGGTTTTTGCCCACGCCCCTGCGTGCGGTGTTTGTCGTGGCCGGTTACATGGCATTTTTGCGCGCTGCCCTTCATGAGCTGGCGCAGCCGCGCCTGACCGTTCCCGTGCTCGACGCTTCGGCCATCGGCATTTCGTTCGTCAAGCGTGATGTCGACACCGCGGGCCAGACAATGTTCCTGCTCAACGTGGGCGAGCTGCTCGAGGACTACACCCGCGCCATGAGTGAAAACGAGCTCATCAACTCGCTGCTCGATGTACCCGACAAGGCGCAAAAGGTCGTCGGCGACACCGAGGTGAGCGTTGCCGCGACCGAGCTCGAGCCCGGCGATCTGGTCGCCGTGCGCACTGGCATGTCCATTTGCATCGACGGTGTTGTCGAGCAGGGGAGCGCTATGGTCAACCAGGCGACCCTGACCGGCGAGCCGCTGGCCGTCGAGCGCAGCGTGGGCGACGACGTGTTCGCCGGTACCGTCGTGGAAGACGGCAGCATCTTGGTGCGCGTGCGCGCCAATACGGCGCAGACCAAACTGCGCTCAATCGTCTCGCTCGTGCAGACGGCCGACTCGCTCAAGTCCGAGGGCCAGTCGCATATGGAGGACCTCGCCAACAAGATCGTCCCGTGGAACTTCCTGCTCGCGGGCCTTGTCGCTCTCACCACGCGCAGCCTTATCAAGACCTCGGCGGCGCTGATGGTCGACTACTCGTGCGCACTCAAGCTCACGGGTTCCGTCGCCGTCATGACCGCCATGAGCGATGCCGCCAAGATGGGCGTCATGGTCAAGGGCGCGAAGTACTTTGAGTCGTTTGCCAAGGCCGATACCATTGTGTTTGATAAGACCGGCACGCTTACCGAGGCGCAGCCGCGCCTGGCTTGCGTGCTGACGACCGACGGCTGGAGCGAGGACGAGGTCCTGCGCCTTTCCGCTTGCTTGGAGGAGCATTTCCCGCATCCGGTGGCGCGTGCCGTGGTCAACGCCGCCCTCGAGCGCGGGCTCGAGCACCGCGAGCGCCATGCCGCGGTCGAGTACATCGTGGCGCACGGCATCGCTTCGTCCATCGAGGGGCGTCGCGCCATTATCGGTTCGGCGCACTTTGTATTTGAGGACGAGGGTGCGCAGCTCGAGTCCGACATCAAGGAGCAAATCGAGCTCCAGATGCAAGGCCTGTCGCCGCTGTATCTGGCGGTCGACGGCAAGGTCGTCGGCGTGCTCGGCATCGAGGATCCGCTCAAGCCCGGCGTCCGTGAGGCCATCGCCGACCTACATGCGCTGGGCGTCAAGCATGTCGTTATGCTCACGGGCGATTCGGAGCGCACGGCCGAGCGCATTGCGCGCGAGGCGGGTGTCGACGAGTTTAAGGCCGAGCTGCTGCCCGAGGACAAGTACGCCTATGTGGAGCGCATTAAGGGTGAGGGGCGCCACGTTGCCATGGTGGGCGACGGCGTCAACGATTCGCCGGCACTCGGTTTGGCCGACGTGGGGCTGGCAATGGGTGGCGGAAGCGACATCGCCAAGGAGGTCGCCGATATCATCCTGACCGACACGGATCTGGCCGCGATCGTGCGTTTGCGCCGCATGAGCCAGGGCCTCATTGATCGTCTGACGAGCTCCTACTCTAAGGTGATGCTCACCAACTCGGCGCTGTTGGCATTGGGTATTACCGGCGTGATTACCCCGCAGACGTCGTCACTGCTGCACAACGGCTCGACGATTGCCTACAGCCTGAGCAACGCGAAGGCTTACCTGCGTTAGCAGACGTGTTCGCCCACGTTATCTGGCCTGCGCCCAGACGGCATTGGTGTCGTCTGGGCGCAGGCCTTTTGCATTTGACCATTTGCTAGCTTCTCTATATAGTGTTGCTAGCGGTGCTAGCAATTGAAGGGAGCGGGATCAACGTGGGTGCTGTTAGCGGCATGGCACAGGTGAACGTTCGCGTGGATCGCCAGGTCAAGGACCATGCGGAGGAAGCGTTGCGGCTTTCGGGCGGGACACTGCCCGAGCTCATCAAAAAGGTGGTGGCCAAGGTCGCGCAGGGTGGCGGGCAGTGCGAGGAAGTGCTTGCGGCCGTCGACGACCGGCGGCAGACCGTCGCGCCCGATACTCCGTTCGCCGCATCATGGGCGGCGGCAGATCAGCTTTACGCGGACCTGGGCATCGCTACGTCGCCCGTATCCGACGATCGCGGTTGGGAAACAATCTATTCCGAAGCCATGGACGAGCACTATCGCCAAAAGGGGATGATCCTGTGAGCGGGGCTCCCCTCAAAATAATGGTGGATGCCAACGTATGGGTTGATTCGTTTTGCGCCGACCATGCCGAGTCGCTTGCCGCACGCGCGTTTATTGGGCAGGCGACGGAGGCGGGGGCATTGCTGTTCTTTCCGGTGCATATCGCCAAGGACGTACTGTATGTTGTACAGCACGAACTGAAGCGCAGCGTTCTTGCCAGCGGGGGAGCGCTCGGCGAGGCTTCTGCCCGCGCGATTGGCGATGCGGCGCTGGCGTTTGTTCGGAACATGACCGAAAACGCCACGGCCGTGGGTGCAGATGCGTCGGACCTTTGGCTGGCCGACAAATACTTAGCGCTCCATCGCGATTACGAGGACAACTTGGTACTCGCCGCATGCAAACGCGCCCAGGTTGATTACTTGGTGACCAACGATCGAAAACTGCTCGAACATGCCGATCTTGCAGCAAAGACACCTCGTCAAATGATGCCGATTCTTGTTTTGGCCAAACGCGGCGGCACGGCTATCGGTTGACGCGAGCTGTTCGCGGGCCCCTTGGACGACGATGCGCCAAGGGGCCCGCGTCTGCTATTTACAAAAGCTCGGCCTTGATGGTGGGACTTTCTGCGAGCTGCTCGGCTGCCTTTTCGTTGGAGCTGTCGAGTGCTGCCAGACTGCGGTAGACCCACTCGTTGACCTGGGTGTTCTTGACGCCTGCGGTCTGCATAAGGGCGCCTACCTCGCGGATTGCTGCGAACAGATCGGCCTTGGGACCCGCGAGCTCGATCTCGATACCGTGGTAGGCGGCCACGCCGCGGTTCTCACTCACGTGGTCGATAAAGCCCTCGACGGTCTCAAGCTGCTGAGTGAGAGCTGCATCATCGTCAACGTCCAGCGCGACGAGTGCGTTCGATACCGTGAGGGCGGGATGTCCGCAGGGGACAAAGCCCTCGATGACATCCATAGCTTCGGTAATGGTTGAGCCCAGGCCTGCGAGGGCATTGACGAGTTGCTGCTTGGTATCCATAACGGTCCTTTCGACGGGTCAATTTTGCTTGGCGAAAATATACGTGACGCGATCGGTAACAAAAGTGCGAAGTGCGGCGCACATTGGGGTCTTCACAGCTCGTGCATAGAACAGCTGTCCGCTTTCAGAACGTGGTAAGATAACACTCCACAAGCGGGGCTCGCCCCGTATGTTCCTTGAAAAGTCGACGGTTATCGGGTGTTTGCAGGCCCGATACCATCCAGACTTTCCCAACATTCGGGGGCGACTGGTTTCGACACGATAGCTCTGAGAGAGGAAGCAAGCCGAGGTCTCCTCGCCTCGTTAAACAGGGGTACCGTCAAATTGAATTGACAACAACTCTTCTTTTGAGCCTATGGCTCTCGCTGCTTAATTTATAGCGGCGCGTCAACCCGGTGATTTCCCCGACACCGGTGCGACGTCATGTTAGGGGAATGCTCCTGCGCACGTAATCGGTATGGCGCAGGCTAAGATCGAACCGGTTGGGATGCTGCGAGCGTGTCGCTGCGCGCAAAGCGTCCGAGACTAAACCAGCGACTGAGCTTGGAGATGCCAATCAGGGGGCTTTCGTGGACCGGAGTTCGATTCTCCGCGCCTCCACCAATAGTTACAGGCAGGTAGATATTCGTATCTACCTGCCTTTTCATTTCTAGCCCGTACCGCGGAGAATCGAACTCTGTGCAGGGCGCGAGCGTAAAGAAAACGCGTAAGCGTTTTTAGCCCGCGGGCGAGGACGCCGGCAGGCGGCCGAAGCCGGTGCGTGTTCGCGAAGCAAACACGCGGATTCTCCGCGCAAAGCCCCAACCCAAAACAGATGTGCTGCCGATGGTATTTCAGCTAGCCATGCCCAGCACCAACGGATTCCCCCACCCGCGGAGAATCGAACTCTATGCAGGGCGCGGGCGTAAAGAAAACGCCTCAGTGACGCAGAGTGGGACGCGCTTTCCCAATGGCAGCCCAGGCGGAAAGCCCATCCCGGAATCCGCGCTCAGAACGGGTCGCGCTTTCCCAACGGCGGTCCAAACGGAAAGCGCATCCCGGAATCCCGCCTCCAACTGGGGCGCACTTTCCGCTGCACCTGCCGCCTCGAAAAACCTGCGCGCCCTCCATTCCAAAACTGGGTAGAAGAAAGCCAAAACGCAATCGCAGGAGGTCAATATGACTGCAGAAGATAAAGCAAAGAACGCCGGCAAGGTCGCGCTCGTCTTGGAGGGTGGCAGTTTTCGTGGGCAGTTTACCGCCGGCGTGCTCGACGTTCTCATGGAGGCCGGTGTCGAAATTCCGGCGGTGTACGGCGTCTCGGCCGGTGCGCTCAACGGCGTCAACTACAAGTCGCACCAGATCGGCCGCACCAACCGAGTCAATTTGACCTTCTGCAACGACAGCCGCTACATGGGCGCCGCGTCGTTTGCGTCCACGGGTTCCATCGTGGGTTACGACTTTATCTTCAACGACGTCCAGGACCGCCTGGATCCTTTTGATAACGAGACGTTCGACGCGAGCCCCATTGAGATGTACGCCGTCGCGACGGACATGCTCTTTGGAACCGCCACGTACCTCCCGGTCAAAAGCGCCGTGCTCGATCTCGACGCCGTGCGCGCCTCGACCTCGCTGCCGCTGGTGACGCCGCCGGTCGAGATTGACGGGCACAAATACGTCGACGGCGGCGTGGCCGATTCGGTTCCTATCGAGCATGTGCTCGAGGAGGCGGGCTTCGACCGTGCGGTCGTCATCGTCACCCAGGACCGCTCGTATGAGAAAAAGCCCTACGAGTTTTTGCCGGCGGCGCGCGCCCGTTATGCTGACTACCCCTATCTGCTCGAGGCTATCGAGACGCGCCACGACCGCTATAACCTCCAGCGCATGCACCTGTGGAAGTATGAGCGCGATGGCCGCGCGTTGGTCGTCGCTCCGCAAAAGCCGGTCGAGGTCGGCCATGTCGAGCATGATCCAGCAAAGCTCCTCGACCTGTATATCCTGGGCCGTCAGGAGGCAAAGCGCCTGCTCGCGGAAATCCAAGAGTTCGTTGAGCGCTAGCGACGGCGAACCCTCAAAAAATGACAACAGCTAAAGAGCTGGAAAATCACGGCTCGTGGATGACATGTGCAGAAACTCTGGTCGGAGCCAAAATACCTGTTGACTCGTACGGCGAGCGGGGTAATATGGACGGGTTACTTGCAGAGCCCCGTGAATCTCTGTAACAACACGTACTGTACATGGAGGAGTCTAAGTGATTTCGAAATCGACTCACTACGCCAAGCAGGGCGAGGTCCAGCGCAACTGGGTTCTCGTCGACGCCGATGGTGCTGTCCTGGGCCGTCTTGCCACCCAGATCGCAATGATCCTGCGCGGTAAGAACAAGCCCCAGTTCACGCCCAACAGCGACTGCGGCGACTTCGTTGTCGTCATCAACGCCGATAAGGTCCAGCTTACCGGTAACAAGGCCGACACGAAGACCTATTATCGCCACAGCGGCTACAACGGCGGCCTCAAGGCTGAGAGCTTCCGCCAGGCTATGGAGAAGCACCCGGAGAAGGTCATCGAGCGCGCCGTTCGCGGTATGCTGCCCAAGACCACCCTCGGCCGTGCCCAGATGACCAAGCTTAAGGTCTACGCTGGTGCCGAGCATCCGCATGCTGCCCAGAACCCCACGAAGATTGAGCTGGAGGCTTAAAGATGGCTGAGAACACCGTTGTCTACCAGGGTACCGGCCGTCGTAAGAACGCCGTCGCCCGCGTCCGTCTCGTCCCCGGCACCGGCAAGGTGACCATCAACAAGCGTGACGCCGAGCAGTATTTCGGCCGTCATCAGCTCGTTGAGAACGCCCTTGCTCCCTTCAAGGTGACCGACACCGCCGGTCAGTTCGACGTTATCGCTCTGTGCGATGGCGGCGGCATCTCCGGTCAGTCCGGCGCTCTGCGCCTGGGCATCGCTCGCGCTCTTCTGAACGCTGGCGACTACCGTGCTGACCTCAAGAAGGCCGGTTTCCTTACGCGCGATGCTCGCGTGGTCGAGCGCAAGAAGTACGGCCTCAAGAAGGCCCGCCGCGCTCCCCAGTTCTCCAAGCGCTAAGGTTTTATCTCCTTTCGAGATACAATGTACAAGCGGGGCCTGCCGATTCCTCGGCGGGTCCCGCTTTTCTTTTTCGACTAGGGTGGGCGGTTGCATATCGCCTGCTAGGGAAGGAGCGATCCTATGCCCCAGAACATCTTCGGTACCGACGGCGTCCGTGGCGTCGCCAACGCCGATCTTTCGTGCGATCTTGCGTTTCGCCTGGGTCGCGCGGCGACCAAGTTCCTTGGTCCGGACATCTGCATCGGCCGCGACACGCGTCTTTCGGGCACCATGCTCGAGAGCGCTCTGACCGCCGGCATTATGGCCGAGGGCGGCCGTCCGCACTGCTGCGGCGTCATCCCCACGCCTGCCGTGGCACTGCTCACCGTTCAGAACGAGCTCGACGGCGGCATCGTCATCTCTGCTTCGCATAATCCGCCGGAGTTCAACGGCATCAAGTTCTTTAGCCGCAAGGGCATGAAGCTTCCCGATGCTGTCGAGGAAGAGATCAGCGCCTGGGTCATGTCCGAGGAAGCCATGGCTGCCGATACGCTGCCGACCGGTGCCGGCGTTGGCCACATCATCAAGATGAAGGACGCTCGCAAGGCATATGTCGATCATGCCATCAACACGCTCGACGGCCTTAAGCTCGACGGCCTGGTTGTTGCCGTCGACTGCGGCCACGGTGCTTCTTGCCGGACCACGCCCGCCGCGCTGCAGCGCCTGGGCGCCACGGTCCATGCCATCAACACCGATTACTGCGGCACCGACATTAACGTCGAGTGCGGCTCCACTCATCTTGAGCCCCTGCGCGAGCTCGTGCTGCGCACCCACGCCGACATCGGTCTGGCTCACGATGGCGACGCCGATCGCGTGCTGTTCGTGGACAGCGAGGGCAACGAAATCGATGGCGACTACATCCTGGCCATCTGCGGCTCCGACTTGGCCGCTCGCGGCAAGCTCGCCAACTCCGAGATCGTCTCGACCGTTATGTGCAACCTAGGCTTCTCCATCGCCATGAAGGAGCAGGGCTTCGAGATGGTCCAGACCGCCGTGGGCGACCGCTATGTTCTTGAGCGTATGCTCGAGGACGGTGCCGTCATCGGCGGCGAGCAGTCCGGCCACATCATCTTCCTGGAGCACAACACCACCGGCGACGGCTTGGTGACGGCCCTGCAGCTTCTGGCCGTGCTCAAGCGCACCGGCCGCACCCTCACCGACCTTGCCGGCATCATGAAGAAGTACCCGCAGGTACTTGTCAACGTACATTCCGACAATAAGGCCGGCCTGGATGATTGTCAGCCCATTTGGGACGCCGTCGCTGCCGCCGAGAAGGAGCTCAACGGTCGCGGCCGCATTCTGGTACGTCCGAGTGGCACCGAGCCGCTGGTCCGTGTGATGGCCGAGGCCGAGACGCACGAGTTGACCCAGCGTGTGGTTGACGACATCGTCGAGGTTGTCAAGCGCGAACTTCCCTAATGGTCAAAAACGGGTGCCAAGTGGTAAACTGTTAAAGTTATTTTGATTGATTGGTATGTCCGAGGGGGAGCATGTTCACTAAAGTCCTGAGGTCTTTTGGTATGCGTGGTCGAGTCCTTACGCTGGATGCTCCCATCTCGGGCGACGTCATTCCGTTATCCGAGGTCAAAGACCAGACGTTTGCTACCGGCCTTTTGGGTCAGGGCGTGGCGATTCAGCCTACGGGTACACGTGTGATTGCTCCGGCTGACGCTAAGGTCGAGGCGATTTTTCCCACGGGTCATGCCGTTGCGCTCAACACGGTCGATGGTCTAGACGTGCTCATCCATGTTGGTTTGGACACTGTCCAGCTTGAGGGCAAGCATTTTAGCGTGCATGCACAGGTGGGTGATGTCGTCCATAAGGGCGATGTGCTCATCGAGTTCGATCGCGAGGCAATTGCTGCCGAGGGTTACGATGTGACGGTTCCCATCTTGGTGTGCAACTCTGTTGAGTTCTCGAGCATCAAGGGCTCCGTTGGCGAGCATGTCGAGGAGATGGACCAGCTCATCGTTGCTCGCGAGCGCTAGTCGCTCCGCTTGGCCTTTAGCCTACAATTCAATCACGTTTACGGAGGGCGCCCTTGAAAGAGGGCGCCCTCCGTGGCAAGATGGGGATTGTCCGAAGCTAAACAGCTTTGGGTCACCGTGGACGGGCAGGGGCCTCGACGCGGTTAGACACGAGACACATATATTACGCGACCTCGCCCTGGTGGCCGCACACGTTGGTTGCGGCCGACGCGGGCCGCGGGCAAGTGCTTGTAAGGGGAGCCTTGCCTCTCTTGTACGAGAAAGGACGCGTAATGAAAATCATTAAAGCTAAAGACTACGAGGATATGAGCCGCAAGGCCGCTAATATCATCTCGGCTCAGGTTATCCTCAAGCCCGATTGCGTGTTGGGTCTTGCCACCGGCTCCACCCCGATTGGCGCTTACAAACAGCTCGCTGCTTGGTACGAGAAGGGCGACATTGACTTTGCCGAGGTCAGCACCTATAACCTGGACGAGTATCGTGGTCTTTCGCACGACGATCCCCAGAGCTATCACTACTTTATGCGCGAGAACTTCTTCGATCACATCAATATCGATCTGAACAACACGCACGTGCCCGATGGCTCCAACCCCGATGCCGCCGCTGCCTGCTCCGAGTACGACAAGATCGTCGCTGCCGCCGGTTACCCGGATCTGCAGCTGCTCGGCATTGGCAACAACGGTCACATCGGCTTTAACGAGCCCGATGACCACTTCTCCAAGGGCACGCACTGCGTCGACCTCACCGAGAGCACCATTCAGGCCAACAGCCGCCTGTTCGACAGCATCGATGACGTGCCCCGTCAGGCTTACACCATGGGTACCCAGACCATCATGTATGCCCGCATGATCCTGGTTGTCGCCAACGGCGAGGCCAAGGCTCAGGCCGTGCACGATATGTGCTATGGTCCGGTTACGCCCAAATGCCCGGCTTCGATCCTGCAGCTGCACACCAACTGCGTTGTCGTTGCTGACGAGGCCGCTCTTTCGCTCTGCGAGTAACGCGATCAAGCGATCTTACATAGTTTCTCAAAAGGCCCTCGCTTTGCGGGGGCCTTTTTAGTGGACATACGCCGTGGCGTATACATGACGGAAACCTTGCCGCGTGCTTGACTGGAGGGTTTTAAATTTTTGTGATTCATTCTATAGCAGATTCTATGCACATTTGCCACCATAGAGTCGCAGGCGGTAGCGAGGAGTAGGCGAGTTGCGCAACTCAAATAAAATAGCCGACTGCGCTACACTGCAAATGGGATGGGACATGCTGGCAAGCGCATTGACCTGCGCAAAGACCTATTGGTCGGGGGATAAGTTACCATCGGGCCTCGCTGTACAAAAACTTGCCAAACACGTACCGGCAGACAATTAAAAACTCTAAGTCGCGCTATTCACGGGGCGGCTCATATGGTCCTGCAGCTACGGTGTCCATATGGTCGAGTTGAGGAGCAAGCATGGTAAACGATCTGGGCAATACGGACGACCTCGAGTTGATGCCGACGGGCGGCGGCTATATGGTGCGGCGCGATCGCTTGATGAACGAGCTCATCGTTAAAGGGCGCAAGGCGGGAATTGTTTTGCTCTACGCGCCCGACGGGTTTGGTAAGACGTCGGTGTTGCTGCAATACGTGCAGGAGGTTAAATCGGACCCCACGCGAGGGCCGGTTCGGATTATCGAGGCCGACCGCGCGATTGGACGCGAGCTCTTTATGCAGCTCGAGGTTGTCGCCGATGAGCTTAAGGACAAACCTCATTCGCTCGTTGCGATCGACAACGTGCCCAATCTCGAGCAGCACGAAACCGAGGACCTCATCGATCGAATCCGCAGCTTACGTGCTACGGGGACGGGGGTCTTTATTGCCTGCCGCCCCTCCAACCGATTGCTTATCCACGGGCTGGGCGATTCTGTAAAAGTCAATGCGCAGATGCTCAAGGTGCACGCCTATGAGTATTCGTCATGGGCCACGGCGTTCTCTATCAGCACATCGCTCGATTTTTATCGGCTCACGCAAGGTGTGCCAGAGCTGGTATCTGCCTTGCAGACGGGGATGTATGGACAGGGCGATGTTGCCGGGTTGCTCGAGAACGAAATCGTCAACGTGTACGGTGCGGCGCTGGCCGATCTCGCATCGCTCGAGAACAACCTGTTGTTTACCGTTGCCTGCTTGATGGTATTGATGGGTGAGGGCCGCATTGCGGAGCTAGAGGCGTGCGGTGTGAGGCTTTCGATGGTCGACCAGTCTATCTTTGTGCGCGATTATCCGATTTTTGGCGTGGATCCGTCTGATCGCACCTTTAGGTGTTTGGGCGCCAAGGACAACGCGCGCCTGAGGCTGCGAAAGCTTGTTGCCGAGATCCGTCCCGAACTAGTATCGCGGGCTACTCGCATTTTGATCAAGGCGGGCCGATGCGATTTGGCCATGGACCTGGCCGATGCGTTCTTGGACCGCCGTGTGGTGTTGGAGCTTGCCGGGCAGTATGGGGCCGATCTTGCCCTGACCGGGCATGGAGGGGACATTTGCCGTGCAGCATCGGCGATGATCAATGCGGAAAAGCAGGAGCAAGAGCCGACAGCCGCCGAGGCACTCGGCGTGTATCTGGCGGCTGTCAGCGTGTGCAATACAAAGCTCGCAAGGTATATGGCGTCCGTTATCGAACGTGCGGGTGACCAGGCGGCCCGCGAGGTCGACCCCGCTACCTGGAAAATAGCCCAGGCGCTTACTATCGCCTTTTACGGCGACAATGACCTGGGGCTTCCCGCCAACCCTGTTGTGCAAGAACAGACATCCTGCGAGGTGCTCGACATGCTGTCCGCGCATATCGAGGTCAAGCGCCACCTAACCGAGCGAGCGGAAGACGGCAATGTTCTCGCGAAGCTCAAGGCGTGCAAAGCTTATGATTGCGAGCTCGACATCGCGGGGATTCTCATACAGGCCGACCATATGCTGGTGGAGCTGTTCGACGGCTCGTTTGCTAAACCCGACGAGCGCGATGACAAGATGGCGCAGATACTCGAGGCGCTCGATATCCGCGGGCTTAAGGCGCCATCCATTTGGCTGCGTATGGTGCTCGCGGCGCGGCGCCTGCTCGCGGGCTTGCCCGTGACCGACGATGTGGCGTTTGGCGAGCTCGACCGCTTTGCGGTGCGTGTTCGTGACAATCAAATTCAGCTGTTTGGGTTATTGCTGGAGGGTTGGCAATCGCTGGCGGAGGGGCGGCCGGTCAACGCGAAGTTCCGTGCGGTTCAGGTGCTCAAGCTCGCCGACGAATCGATTGCGTACATGCGCGAAAACGCGTTGCTGCTGGAGCGCGTGGCGTACCTGCGCAATACGTCGCTGGTATCGGTTCGCGAAGAGGCGGAGCTGCTCGACATTAGCAAGACGCAGGTCGGTGGCTCAGAAGCCTGGATCGTGGCGCTGCACCTGGCCGCTGCGGGCCGCGATAGCGATCTTGCCGCCTGGATGTCTATGAATCGCTCGGGGATTTTAGACCCATCGTATCGGCTATTTGCGCGTCTTGCGATGCACTGTCTGGGCGAGCCTGCCGTCAGGATTCGCAAGAAGCTTCCGGTGCGTGAGCTTTCGCGGTATTCACTACGCGATGATTTTGAGGGCGAAAGCGAGCACCTGTTCCAGGCGGGCGAGGTTGAGGCTGTCGATACGATCGGCCATATTGAGATGCGCATGTTTGGCACATTTCGCGCCGAGCGCGACGGCTTTCCCATCACGGATAAGATGTGGCGTCGCAAAAAGGCGGCAACACTTGCCGAGCGGCTCGCGTTGGGCATGGATGCCATGGTCGACCGCGAGACAATCGCCATGGAGTTGTGGCCCCATGCCGAGTTTAGCGCGGCGCGCAACAATCTGTATTCGACGGTATCGCGCTTGCGCTCGGCTTTGGGTCCAACGCCGGATGGCAAGTCGTGCGTGCTCATCCAAAACGAGTGCATAGGGCTCAACGGCGACTACGTTAAGACCGATGTAAGGCTCTTTGACCAGCTGAGCCGCGAGATCCTGGGAAACCGTATGGGCGCGAGAGGCCCTCACCTGGTTGAGCTTTGTCTTAAGGTTGAGCAGCTCTACGCGGGGCCGCTGTATGTTCCCACCGGTTGCAATCCCACGTTTTTTACGCGCATGCGCCACATTATGCAATCCAAGTACATCGACTGCATGATTAGGGGAGCGAATGCCGCTCTCGAGGAAAATGACCTGCAATCGGCAATTTGGCTCGTTGAATCGGGGCTTCGCCAAGAGACTGCGCGCGAGGACATGGTTCGCTGTGCCATGCGCGTTTACGGTGCGGCGGGACGACGCCGCGATGTTGTCGAGCTATACAGCGGCCACATGCACCACCTGCGAGAGCAGGTTCAAGGCGTGCCCGAGCCCGAGACAAGGCGCCTGTATGAGCGCCTGGTCGAAGGCAGGCTCAAGCGCGTGCTTGTCGAGCGATAAAAAACGGGCGCCCGAATCACTCGGACGCCCGCAGGCTACTCGGTATGGCCAGTCGGTTTTAGACGAGCTTGATCTTCTCGATATCCTTGCGCGAGGACTCGCGATACAGCGAGAACTTGCGGCCGATAACCTGAACGACGTCGGCGTGGCAGTGCTCGGCGAGCTCCTCGGCGGCCTCGCGGGCAGAAAGGCTGGAGCCGTCCAGCACGGAGCACTTAACGAGCTCGTGCTTCTCCAGGTAGGCGGCCGTCTGCTCGACGGTGCCCTCGTTGACATCGGACTTACCGATGATGATGGCGGGGTTGAGGTGATGGGTCATGCTGCGAAGCTGCTTGACCTGGGCTCCTGTCAGTGCCATGGTTTCTCGCTTTCTATGTATGGGGCGCCCCGCAATGGGGCCTTAATCTACGTGAACTTTCCCACGATAGCGCAGGAACGGCGTGGTGTGGAGCGCGTTTGCCCAGTTCGCAAAGAATGCGGATGCCGGGCGGGAAGACGATGCAAGCTTTAGATGGGCTACGGGCGGGGTACGGAGACCGGCTCCCAGGCAATAAAGGCCCAGCGGACCTTACGGATATGGTCGAGCATGTAGCGTCCCTGCGGTACGCCCTTGGATCCCGGCTCGCCGGCATGGGGGTTCTCGATCATGTGGTGGGCGATATAGTCGCGCAAGCGGTCGATTTTATCCTCGTTGCCATGCTCGAGCATGCGGGAGAAGTCCGCTACGCCCGCCTCAAGGCTATCGAAGGTGTCGCGACGGGGTGATTCAAAATACGTGACCTGCGGCAGCGCACCCATCTGAATAAGGATGTTAAAGGCATATACGAATCCATTACTGCAGGTAACCGAGGCGCCGATGGCGTTCATCACGTGCAGGTCATAGCGCGGGCTGGAGTTGGCGACCATCGTGACAGCACAACGCCGACGAGCCGTACGATCAAGCTTGGCAAGCGCACCTTTTAGATTGGTCGTCGTAACCGACCGACTGGCAAAGGCAACATCCACCGCTTTCACAACCGGTGCAACCAAATCCCAATCATCATCCCAAGCAAGCTCAAGCGGCGTAATGCGATCCTCGAGCCCATAGTACTTAATACCAGCATCAAGCGTGGCCAACATAGCAGGGGAAAAGTCAGCAGCAATTACAGGATGCCCAGCCCGAGCAAGCGGAATAGCAATCGACCCAGCCCCGCACCCCATATCGAGCACCGACTCGCCAGGCTCAAGCGCCAGCAGTTTTATAAAATCCCGAGCATACGGGGCAGTCTCCAGCGGACGAAAATGCCGAGCCCGCTTATCCCACTCAAAACAATCATCAGCCCGATGCCGATCAGCCTGCAGACGCATCCATTCGCCATTCCAATCCGCAGAAAGAAGCTCAGATTGAATTACACCATCAGCCACGGGCCATCCCCCTCACAACAAAAAAGCGGCCCCTCCCAAAAGAAGAGCCGCAACCAGCATATATCAGAAAAAGAACCGTTCCAATGCCAAACCGCCGTACCAGCCAAGTGGTGCAGGAGCGAAGCAACTGCAACCGGGACAGAACCCAACTGAGGTCCCGTTGTGCGGGAGCCCCGGGGAGGGCAAATATATAAGGTCGATCGCGAGTTCCGCACGAGCCGGAGAGCACTTAATGTGCTCTCCGTGCGAGTCAGGACTGTCCGAGCAGGCGACCTTATATATTTGCCCTCCCCGGGGCTCCTCGCCAGTCCCCCTCAGCTAGTTCTTGAGCGAGTTCAGCGGCGCCGGGAAGCGTCCGCCACGGTGGGCGAGCACGGTGCCGGCGTTGGGGTTCACCGGCATGATGGGCGCACGGCCAAACAGGCCGCCGTACTCGACGCAGTCGCCCACGCCCTTGCCGATGGCGGGAATCACACGCACGGCCGTGGTCTTATTGTTGATGACGCCGATGGCCATCTCGTCGGCGATGATGCCGGCGATGGTCTCGACCGGGGTGTCGCCGGGGATGGCGATCATGTCCAGGCCAACGGAGCACACGCAGGTCATGGCCTCGAGCTTCTCGAGTGAAAGCGCGCCGGCCTCGACGGCAGCGATCATGCCGGCGTCCTCGGACACGGGGATAAAGGCGCCCGAGAGACCGCCCACGCTGGAGCTGGCCATGACGCCGCCCTTCTTGACGGCATCGTTGAGCATGGCGAGCGCACAGGTCGTGCCGGGGCCACCGCAGGTGCCCACGCCGATGATCTCGAGGATGCGCGCGACGGAGTCGCCGATGGCGGGCGTAGGTGCCAGCGACAGGTCGACAATGCCCTTCTCGACACCCAGGCGATGGGCGGCCTCGCGGCTCATGAGCTCGCCGGCACGGGTGATCTTAAAGGCGGTCTGCTTAATCTTCTCGGCGACCTCCATCATCGATGCGGAATCGGGCAGTGTCTCCAGGGCTGCGGCCATAACGCCGGGGCCCGAGACGCCTACGTTGATGACGGCGTCGGCCTCGCCACCGCCGTGGACGGCGCCCGCCATAAACGGGGAGTCCTCGACCATGTTGGCAAAGCAGACAAACTTGGAAGCGCCGACGGAATCCTGGTCGGCCGTGAGTTTGGCGGCATCGATGATGGTCTGGGCGGCCATGAGCACGGCGTCCATGTTGATGCCGGCACGCAGGCTGGCGACGTTGACGCTGGAGCAGACGCGGCTGGTGGTAGCGAGCGCCTGGGGGATGGACTGGATGACGCGGCGGTCGGCGTCGCCGATGCCCTTCTGGACGAGTGCGGAGAAGCCGCCCAGGTAATCGATGCCGAGCGTCTCGGCCGCGCGGTCGAGGGCGTGCGCGATGGGGGTGAGGTCCTCATTCTTGCAGCATGCGGCGATCTGCGCCACCGGGGTGACGGAAACGCGCTTGTTGACAATGGGGATACCGTACTCGCGCTCGAGGTTCTCGGCGGTCTCGACCAAGTGCTCAGCCGTGTGCGTCACGTGGTCGTAGATCTTCGTGCACATGCGGTCGAGGTTCTCGTCGCCGCAACCCATGAGCGAAACACCCATGGTGATGGTCCTGATGTCGAGGTTCTGCTCCTCAACCATGCCGCGGGTTTCCGCGATTTCTGCGGGCGTGATCGCCATCCTTGCGCTCCTATCTGCCAAAACGAGCATAGTCTTGTCTATTCTAACGTGCCGCACGTGCCAAGTGGCGCATGCGGCACGTTTTGGTGCTCGGTTGTTTCCGTTGTGTTACTGCCCAAAGACCTCTTCGGCGATGCGCGCGCTTTCGGCGGCGTCCTTGGCGTAGTAGTCCGCGCCGATCTGCTTGGCGTATTCGGGGGTGAGCACGGCGCCACCTACGATGATCTTGACGCCCGGCACCTCGGCATGAAGCAGCTTGATGGTTTCCTCCATGGCGACGACCGTGGTAGTCATAAGCGCCGAGAGGCCGACGAGCTTAATGTCGCGTTCCTTGACGGTCTTGAGCACCTCCTGCGGGTCGACGTCGCGACCCAGATCAAAGACGGTGTAGCCGTAGTTATCGAGCAGCATCTTGACGATGTTCTTACCGATGTCGTGGATGTCGCCCTTGACGGTGGCCACGCAGATTTTGCCCTTGTCGGCAATCTCGCCGGCGGGCATCAGGCGCTTGATGGTGTCAAAGCCAGCACGCGCGGCCTCGGCCGAGGCCATGAGCTGCGGCAAGAAGAACTTTCCCTGGTCAAAGAGGACGCCAACCTCGTCGAGGGCGGGGATAAAGTGGTTGTTGATGAGGTCCATGGCGTCGTGATCTGCCAGAAGACGTTCGGTCTCGGCTGCGATCTCGCCTTTGCGGCCCGAGACGACCATGTGGCGGATGGGATCGTCATCGGCGCTTGCGGTGGTGCTTGCGGCAGGCGCGGCATCGCTCGATACTGCTTGAGCTGCTGCCGGGTTAGCGGCGATCTTGTACGGATCGGTCCAGCCGGCGTAGCGTTCGATGTATCCGGTCGAGCCCTCGTCCTCAACGCTCAAGACGCGATAGCTGTAGACGGTATCCATAAAGCGCTTGGAACCTGGGTTCATGATGGGGGCGTCCAGGCCCGCGCCGAAGGCGGCAGCCAAAAAGACCGAGCCCAGCAGCGGGCGGGCGGGCAGACCAAAGCTGATGTTCGACACGCCGAGCGCGCACTTGACGCCCAGGCGTTCCTTGCACAGGGACATGGCGCGCAGGATCTGTTCGGCCTGGCGCTGGTTGGTCGAGGCGGTCATGACCAGGCAGTCGATGAGGATGCGGTCCGGTCCGATGCCGTAACGGGCAGCCTCGGCCACGATGCGCTCGGCGATGGCGAAGCGAGCCTCGGCAGTATCGGGGATGCCGCCTTCGTCGAGTGTGAGGCCGACGACGTTGGTGCCGTAGTGGGCGACTAGCGGGAAGATCTCATCCATGATCTGCTGTTTGCCATTGACCGAGTTGATGATGGGCTTGCCGGCGTAGCGGCGCACGGCTGCCTCGACGGCTGCGGGGTCGGTGGAGTCGATCTGCAGCGGCAGCAGCGTGGAGCCCTGGAGCTGCTCGGTCGCCTGTTGGATGATCTTGACCTCGTCGATCTCGGGCAGGCCCACGTTGACGTCCAGGATATCGGCACCCTGCTCTTGCTGGCTGATGCCCTGGCTCACGACGTAGTCCAGGTCGCCGTCGCGCAGGGCCTGCTGCAGGCGCTTTTTGCCGGTGGGATTGATGCGCTCGCCGATGACGGCGATCTTGTGGCCGTCGCAGGGAAGGTCCACGACCGTTTGGGCGCTCGTGACCGACATGCTGGGCTTGCGGTGG
The DNA here is from genome assembly GCA_900541675.1 of uncultured Collinsella sp. Lineage (GTDB taxonomy): Bacteria > Actinomycetota > Coriobacteriia > Coriobacteriales > Coriobacteriaceae > Collinsella. The sequence goes on from UQKU01000021.1 coordinate 36,664, forward strand.
CGCGGGCTGGGCGTGTGGTTGTCGATAAGCATGCGCAAGGCCGCCATGTGCGCCGGCGTGGTGCCGCAGCAACCGCCCACGACGCTTACGCCGTCGGCGATCATGCCGGCGACGGCCTCGGCATATTCGGGGGCCTGGATGTCAAAGACGGTGTTACCGTCGTCGTCTACATGGGGGAGTCCCGCATTGGCCTGCACCATAACGGGCTTGTCCGTTACGGTGAGCATGCGCGCGGCGAGCCCCCGGAGCTCGGCCGGTCCCTGGCTGCAGTTGATGCCCAAAACGTCGGCGCCGATGGCGTCGAGCGTGATGGCGGCGACCTCGGGGCTCGTTCCCAGGAAGGTACGACCGTCTTCCTCAAAAGTCATGGTGGCAAAGACGGGCAGGTCGGAGTTCTCGCGGCAGGCGAGGACCGCCGCCTTGATCTCGGCCAGGTCGGTCATGGTTTCGATAATAAAGAGGTCCACGCCCGCATCGACGCCGGCGCGAACTTCCTCGGCAAAGAGGTCATAGGCCTCGTCAAAGCTGAGGGTGCCTAAGGGACGAAGCAACGCGCCGATGGGGCCGATGTCACCGGCGACGTAGCGGGCGCCGGCCTCGCGGGCACAGGCGACGGCCGCGGCAAAGACGTCTGCCACGGTGGCGGCACCGTCGAGCTTGTGGGCGTTGGCGCCAAAGGTGTTGGCGGTGATCACGTCGCAGCCGGCCTCGACGTACTGACGCTGGATATCAGTGATAACCTGGGGCTCCTCAAAGTTGAGCAGCTCGGGCAAGGCGCCGGCCTTCATGCCGGCCGCCTGCAGCATGGTGCCCATGCCACCGTCGAACAACAGGGGTCCCGTGCCCTCGATGGCCGCACGCAGGCGATCGTCCTTAATGCGCAGATCGTCGATCGTGCGCGTCTTGTACGTGGCACCGTTGCGACGTGCGGCATCAACGGGTGCCGCCAATGCAGTGCCGTCAGAATCATGAGTGATAAGCGGAGTAAACATCGAGGGCTCCTAATGGCTGGAATAGCAGGTGGTGTGGGCGGCGCGGAAGCGGCAGTTCTCGCGCATGCGGCAGATATTGCAGGTGGGGCGGGTCTGGGCGTCGTGGACCGCGCCGT
>UQKU01000022.1 GCA_900541675.1 uncultured Collinsella sp.
TATGTGATCGATATGGGGCCGGGCGCGGGCGTCACCGGCGGGCCCGTGGTCGCCGCGGGAACGCCTGCCGATATCATGGCGTGCCCCGATTCCATGACGGGTGCTTATTTGACCGGCAAGCGGATGATCCGCGTGCCAGACGAGCGCCGCAAGCCCGGCCGCGGCTGCCTTAAGATCACGGGCGCCCGCGCCAACAACCTCAAAAACGTTACCGCCAAGATTGAGTTCGGTACGCTCACAGTCGTTACCGGTGTTTCGGGATCGGGCAAGAGCTCCCTGGTCACCGATACGATTGCGCCCGCGCTTACGAATGCCATCCACCGTTCGACGCGTCCCGTGGGTCCGTACAAGAAGATTGAGGGCATCGAGTGCATCGATAAGGTGATCGACATTGACCAGTCGCCGATCGGTCGCACGCCGCGTTCGAACCCTGCGACCTATATTGGCCTGTGGGATGATCTGCGCGCGCTGTTTGCGAGCACGCCGGAGTCGAAGGCGCGTGGCTACTCGCCGGGACGCTTCTCCTTTAATGTGAGCGGCGGACGCTGCGAGGCGTGCAAGGGCGACGGCCAGATCAAGATTGAGATGCACTTTCTTCCCGATATTTATGTTCCCTGCGAGGCTTGTGGCGGCAAGCGCTATAACCGCGAGACGCTCGAGGTTACCTATCGTGGCAAGACTATCTCGGACGTACTTGACATGAGCGTGGCCGAGGCACTGGCTTTCTTTGGGAATATTCCGCAGATCAAGCGAAAGCTTCAAACCCTGTATGACGTCGGCCTAGGTTATGTGAGCTTGGGCCAGCCCGCCACGACGCTCTCGGGTGGTGAGGCGCAGCGCGTAAAGCTCGCCAAGGAGCTTCATCGCCGTCAGACGGGTAAGACGTTCTATATTTTGGACGAGCCTACGACCGGTCTTCATTTTGAGGACGTTCGCCAGTTACTTGATGTGTTGCAGCGTCTAGTCGATGCGGGCAATACGGTGTTGGTGATCGAGCACAACCTCGATGTCATCAAGGTCGCCGACCGTCTGATCGATATGGGTCCCGAGGGTGGCAACGGTGGCGGAACTGTCGTGGTCTCGGGTACGCCAGAGCAGGTTGCGGCATGCCCGCAGAGCTATACCGGCAAGTTCTTGGCGCCGTTGCTCAAACGCGATAAGGAGCGTCAAGCGCAACTCGATGCCTAATACATAGGTGTTTTTGAAACATGAGCGCCGCCGATTCCTTGCGATTCGGTGGCGCTCTCTTTGTCGAGATAGCGTATGCCGCGCAAATGGACATATACTTAAAAATTGCGTTCTTATATGAGGGAAAGGATATGCCATGCCGAAGGCCGTGAAGACGCCAAAGACCAACGCCATGCGTGAGCTGGAAAGCGCCGGCATCCCCTATGTTCTCCATACGTACGAAGACGATGACGACGAATCGTCGGGGCTGGGCGTCGCGATTTCCGAGCAGCTTGGCGAGGAGCCCGGTCAGGGATTTAAGACCCTGGTCTGCACGACGCCGTCCAACGACCATGTCGTGTGCTGCATTCCCGTTGCCGACGAGCTCGACCTCAAGGCCGCCGCGCGCGCCGCAGGCGAAAAGTCGCTGACCATGATGCATGTCAAAGATTTGCTTGCCGCGACGGGGTATGTCCGCGGCGGTTGCAGTCCGGTCGGTATGAAAAAACGCTTCCGGACTCTGATCGATGAGACATGCGTCCTTTGGGATACCATTTTTATCTCGGGTGGCAAGCGCGGCTATCAGCTTGAGCTTGCTCCCGATGACTTAGTTGCATTTTGCGGGGCGACGGTTGCCCCGATCACGAGAGAGGACTGAGCGATGCCGCAGGAAGAATCAAAGCGCGGAGCTCACTTTGCAAAAGGGTCGGCTCCTCAGACGCCCGCGCCCGAGGCCGCTTCGTTCGATAACGAGATTCGAAACGCCTGGTCCGCTGCCGCTGACCCGGGCGAGACGGCCGTGTACTTGCGTGCCGCCGGTGCCGGCACGGCACTTCCCCGTACGGTTCTTTCTTCGGCTCGTCCCGATGAGACGGCTGTCTTTTTGGCCGCCGCTCAATCGAGCGCCAGCGTGATGCCGATCGCCTCCGAGGCTCCTCGTGAGCCGCGTCCCGATGAGACGGCGGTGTTTTTGATGGCAGCCCAGGGAAAGAGCACACCGCAGAGCGCTCCTGCCGCTCATTCCGCCAAGCCCACGGCTCATGATGATGGCGAACCGCTTCTTTCGGATGACGAATGGTCGCCGCTTGGTTCGACCGATCCCGTCGAGGGCGTGGCCATCGACGGTGATGACGACTGGGACCCTCTGTCGTTTTCTGCCCGAACCGTCGCCGCCAATGAAGTTGACACGGTGTTTGGCGACCATGCCATATTCGATGATGATGCCGTATCCGGTAACAACATGCCGAACAGCGATGACGCCGCACCTGCTGATGACGCCGTTTTGGTTGACGATCCCTTTGCGATGACCGGCTCCTTTGCCGTCGTGGACGATTTGCCGCCACAAGATGAGGTTTATGAGGACTCTCAGGACGACGTAGACGATATGGGTTCGTCGGACTACTCCACGGTTGGTCGTTCTGCTGGCCTTATGACCGTGCTGACCATCGTGTCGCGTGTCACCGGGTTTATCCGCACGTGGGCCATGGCGGCCGCCATCGGTATGTCGCTGCTCTCGTCCTCCTATCAGGTTGCCAACAACCTGCCCAACATGCTCTACGAGCTCGTGATGGGCGGCATGCTCGTTACGGCGTTTTTGCCGGTGTATATGGGTGTGAGGCGCGAGCAGGGTCGCGAGGCATCGAACGAGTATGTCGGCAACCTGCTTGGTATTCTGCTTCTGCTGCTGGGCGGTATCTCGCTGCTGGGCACCGTGTTTGCTCCCGGCTTTATTTGGACGCAGTCGTTCCTTTCGGGCGATGGCGGCAGCATGGATACCGCTGCGTTCATGTTCCGCTTCTTTGCTATTCAAATTCTGTTTTATGGCTTGGGCTCGGTGTTCTCGGGCGTTCTCAACGCACACCGCGACTATTTCTGGTCGACGTTTGCCCCGGTTCTCAACAATGTCATCGTCATCGCCAGCTTTATGGGCTTTGCTCCCGTGTCTGCACAATTTGGCGAGCAGGCCGGTATTATCTTGATCGCAGTTGGTACGACCCTCGGCGTCTTTGTCCAGATGGCCTGCCAGATTCCCGCGCTTGGCAAGCATGGCGTGCATCCTCATATCCATATCGACTTTAAGGATCCCGCGCTGCGACAGACGATCGCGCTTGGTATCCCGACGCTGCTCGCCACGGTGTGCATGTTTGTCTCGACCTCCATTACCAATGCCGCCGCGCTGGTGGTGCAGCCCGAGACCGGCCCTTCCGTCATCGCATATGCGCGCCTGTGGTACACATTGCCCTATGCGCTGATCGCCGCCTCGCTTTCGACGGCACTCTATACCGAACTCTCTCACGATGCGCAGGAGAAGGATTACGACAGCGTCCGCACGGGCATTTCGCGCGGTGTCGCCCAGATGCTCTTCTTCCTGATTCCGTTTGCGATGTATCTGATCGTCTTCGCCCGTCCGCTCAACATGATCTACTGCGCCGGCAAGTTCGATGAATCCGGTGTGGCGCTGGTGTCGGAGTTCCTTATCTATCTGGCACTTTCCCTGCCGCTCTACGGCGTGGTCGTGCTGATGCAGAAGAGCTTCTCGGCCCTGCTCGATATGAAACCTTATAGCCGCTATTGCCTGTACTCCGCTATCGGCCAGGCCGGTTCTGTGCTGCTGTTTGGCGTGGTGCTGGGCTACGGTATGCCGGCAATTGCGCTTTCGTACGTCGTTGACTACGTGGTCTTGGTCGGATGCTCACTGTGGTGGCTGCGCCGTCGTCTGCATGGCCTTCAGGTCAAGTCTATCCTGCATGGCGGTTTCTTCGGCCTACTGTTCGGTGGCTTGGGCGCTGCCGCGGGCGCCGGCGTCATGTGGGCACTTGAGCACTTTGTCGGAGCGCTTGGCAGCTCGATCCTCATTACCCTGGGCTACGTTTGTGTTGCAGGCGTCGTCTCGCTCGCTGTAACTTTTGGTCTTGCCTTCGTCTTTAAGATGCCCGAGGTCTCGGCGCTGCTTCGTCGCAAGTAGGTGCGCGTGGCAGGTCACGACAACATTCCAACACTTGCCGAGCAGGTTTCGCGCGTTCCCACGCAACCCGGCTGCTACCTTTGGAAAGATGCCAAGGGTGATGTCATCTATGTGGGCAAGGCAAAAAACCTGCGTGCCCGTATGCGTCAATACGTGACGCTGCAGGACGAGCGTCAAAAGATCCCGCTCATGATGCAGCTGGTGGCGAGCTTCGACTATATCGTGGTGGAGACCGAGCACGAGGCATTGGTGCTCGAGCGCAATCTGATTGGCCAGTACCATCCGTACTTTAACGTCGATCTCAAAGACGATAAAAGCTATCCCTTTATCGCCATTACCAAGAGCGACTTGTTTCCGGCTATTAAATACACGCGAGAGCGTCATAAACCGGGAACGCGCTATTTTGGCCCCTATACCGATAGCCGTGCGGCGCGTGAGACCATCGATACGCTACGCAAGGTTATTCCTATTTGCTCGGCATCCTGTGCGGAATGGCGCCGCTGCCGCCGCATCGTCGAATCTCATAAGGGCGAAGAAGACATCGTCAATATGATTTGCGCGCAAAACGGGCGTCCCTGCTTTGACTACCATGTCGGGCGCGGGCCGGGCGCATGCATCGGCGCGATTTCCCCTGCCGACTATGCCAAGAACGTCAAACGTGTCGAACGTTTCTTGTCGGGCCATCGCAAGGATGTCGTTGACGAGCTTACGTCCGAGATGACGGAGGCAGCCGAGACGCTCGATTTTGAGCGTGCGGCGCGCGTCAAGCGTCGCCTGGAAGTCATTAGGGGCCTGGACGATCGCCAACAGGTCGTTTTTCCATCGAGCGTCGATATCGACGTCATCGGCTTCTATCGCGAAGAGACTATCTCTGCCGCCTGTGTCTTTGTCGTTCGCGAGGGCCGAACGGTTCGAACTTGTGAGTTCATCCTCGATAAAGGCCTGGATGTCGACGAGGAAGAGCTTCAATCGGGCTTTCTTAAGCGCTATTACGACGAGACGGCTGATATTCCAGCCGAGATCAATCTCTCTGTCGAGCTTGAGGACGCCGAAGCGTTGGGGGAGTGGCTTGCGGGCAAGCGCGAACGCTCTTGCCATCTCCATAGGCCGCAGCGCGGCGAAAAGCACCGCCTGCTCGATATGGCTTCCAAAAATGCGCGCCATGCCCTCATGCGCTACATGATGCGCACGGGGTATGCTGACGATCGCACTAATCAGGCGCTCCTGGAGCTCGAAAGCGCGCTGGCGCTGCCTGCGCCGCCGTTGCGCATCGAGTGCTTCGATATCTCGACGTTGCACGGCACCTTTACCGTCGCTTCGATGGTGGTATTTACCAACGGCCGTGCCGACAAGGGCCAGTATCGTCGCTTTAAAATTCAGGCCGAATTGGACGAGGCGAACGACTTCGTATCGATGTCCGAGGTTCTGGGGCGTCGCTATGCTCCCGAGCGCATGGCGGACGAGCGCTTTGGCTCGCGCCCCGATTTGCTCGTTGTCGATGGCGGCAAACCGCAATTGACCGCTGCAATTAAGCAACTTGAGGCGCTTGGCCTCGATATACCAGTTTGTGGCTTGGCAAAGGCCGATGAGGAAGTTTTCGTGCCGTGGGACGAGACCCCCGTCGTGCTGCCGACCGGCTCCGCTTCGCTTTATCTGATCAAGCAGGTTCGCGATGAATCCCACCGATTTGCGATTACGTTCCATCGCGAGTTGCGCGATAAGGCTATGACGGTTTCGGTGCTTGACGACGTTCCGGGCGTGGGACCCACCAGAAAACGTGCCATTATGCGCCATTTTGGCTCGATGAAGCGTTTGCGCGCGGCAAGCGAGCAGGAGATTGCGGAAGTTCGAGGCGTTCCGGCCGATGTCGCCAAAGCGGTCCACGAGGCACTTGTTGCATGGAATGCCGAGCGCGCCCAAGCATCGGCCAGCCGTTCCGAAAACTAAACGCGCTTCTAAACAACTGATATACATGATTGGCTGATTTTCAATCATTTATTTCGCGGCGATTACCTGCTGATTTCGGGTTTTATTAACGCTAAAACGTTTGACTAGCCATGGTGAATAACCCTGCTATCCTGCGGGTTGACGAAGACTGATATCTCACCTCGTCGATACATACTGTCTGTCGAATCGTTTGTCAATGAATTCGGTGAACGGTAGTAAATACCGTTCAAGCGTATGTATGTATCGGTCGCCGAGCGCGGCACCCAAGTTGGGTTTGTCGGTAGGTAAGGTATATATCGTCCGCAAGTTGCGCGGGGGCAAGTCTAGGTGCTCCCGGGTAAGATTCTCTATTGATAGGAGAAGACATGGCCATCATCAACAAGGGTATGTCCAGGCGTTCGTTCCTCGGCCTCACCGGCAGCGTCGCTGCTGTCGCAGGGCTTGGTCTCACCGGCTGCGGTGGCAGCTCTAGCGACGAGGGTTCCGCTTCCGGTTCCACCGATTCCGCCAACCGTGGCGGCGGCGTGATCACCGCTGGTTCCGCTTACGCTCCGTCCAGCTTCGACCCCGCCAGCACCGGCTCCGCTGTGGGCCTGGGTGCTAACTGGCACGTCGTCGAGGGCCTCTACGGCATCGATTACCACGACTACAGCACCTTCAACGAGCTCGCCACCGACGACCCCAAGTCTGTGGACGACACCACTTTCGAGGTTACCATCCGCAAGGGCGCCAAGTTCTCCGATGGCACCGAGGTCACCGCTGACGATGTCGTTGCCTCCTACACCGCTTGCGCCGCTTCCGCTACCTATGCTCCGTTCTTCCAGCCCTTCGAGTCCATCGAGGCTAAGGACGCCAGCACCGTGACGGTCAAGACCAAGGTCCCCAACTTCTCTCTGCTCAAGGATCGTCTTGCCATCATCCGCGTTACCCCGGCCACCCAGACCGAGGAGGATCGCGCCAAGCAGCCGATCGGCTCCGGCCCCTGGATGTACGACTCTATCTCCGATACCGAGATCACCCTGGTTCCCAACCCCGAGTACAACGGTGAGTATGCTGCCGAGGATAAGAAGATCCAGTACAGCATCCTGACCGACCCCACCGCTCGCGTTACCGCTCAGCAGGAGGGCTCCACGCTCGTTATGGAGCTCGTTACCGCTGACGCCGTCGACCAGCTCGAGAGCGCCGGCTGCAAGATCGATAACGTTCAGGGTTTCGGCACCCGCTTCATCATGTTCAACGTCGCCAAGGAGCCTTGGAACAACGTCAAGGTCCGTCAGGCTGTCATGTATGCGCTCGACACCGAGAAGATGGTCAGCAACACCTTTGCCGGCCTTGCCACCGCTGCCAGCTGCTACCTGCCCAAGAGCTTCACCAATTATCATGAGGCTTCCACGGTGTACAAGACCGACGCCAAGAAGGCTAAGAAGCTCATCGAGGAGTCCGGCATCACCCCGGGTGCCATCACCCTGCGCACCACCGACAACGAGCAGATCAAGGGCATGGCCGCCCAGGTCAAGAACGACCTCGACGCTCTCGGCTTTGAGGTGACCATCCAGACCGATACCTCGCCGGCCACCTACGCTGCCATCGACGGCGGCGAGGCCTACGATATCCTCCTTGCCCCTGGCGATCCTTCCTGCTTCGGCGCTGACCCCGACCTGCTGCTCAACTGGTGGTATGGCGACAACGTCTGGATGCAGACCCGTTGCCCGTGGAAGGAGTCCGCTGAGTGGCAGAAGCTTCACGGTCTCATGGACGAGGCTCTTGCCGCCGAGGGCGACGAGCAGCAGAAGAAGTGGAACGAGTGCTTCGACATCATCGCCGACAACGCCGTTCTGTACCCCGTTGTCCACGTCAAGACCGTCTCCGCTTCCTGGGACGATCCGTCCACCGCGCCCAACGGCGAGGCTCTCGACGGCTTCAAGGGCATCGGCACGACGAGCATGTCCTTCAGGGGCGTTGCGACCGTCAAGGCGTAAGACTCGCTTGAGTCTGTATGCAGGATGTCGGCCGTTGGGACCGTATCCTCATAGTTGAAACAAAGACCCGGGCGGCAACGATGTCGCTCGGGTCTTGTAATGAGTAACCGTACTCATATACCAGTTGGTCCTACCGACAAAAGAAAGGGGAGAGAACGTGAACAACTTGCTACGTTTGATTGGAAGGCGTCTTGTGGCGCTGCCGATCATGGCATTGGGCGTCACCGTCCTGGTGTTCTTCCTTATGTCGTTCTCCAAGACCGACCCCGCCTACACGGCGTTGGGTGACGGTGCCTCGCCCGAGGCGGTTGCCGAGTACCATGAGAAGTATGGTCTGGACGACCCCTGGCCTGTGCGCTACGTGCGCTATATGGGCGATTTGATTCATGGCGACATGGGTACCTACGGCGCTGCCCGCAACTCCGTTGCCAAGCGCATCTCCACGGCCCTGCCCGTCACGATGCAGCTGACCTTCATCGGTCTTGCCATCGGTGCGGTCGTTTCGTTTTTGCTCGGCGTCATCGCGGCACTGTATCGCGACAAATGGCCGGACCAAGTGATCCGCGTCTTTTCCATCGCCGGCTTGGCAACCCCGTCGTTCTGGCTTGCCGTTCTGTTGATCCTGCTGTTCTCTTCCTACCTTAAGGTGCTCCCGGCATCGGGTGCTCTGCCTCACTTCACCACGAATCCGGTTGGCTATCTGGGACGTATGATCATGCCCGCTATCGCCTTGGCATTTCCGCTGACGGGCCAGATGACTCGTATCGTGCGTACCGCCATGGTCGAGGAGCTCGACAAGGACTATGTCCGTATGGCTCGTGGCGCCGGCGTTCCCGAGAAGGTCGTCGTCGGCATCAACGTTCTTCGCAATGCGCTGATCACCCCGGTCACCACCCTCGGTCTTAAGATCGGCTACCTCATGGGCGGCGCCGTCGTCATCGAGGTTATCTTCAACCTCCCCGGCATGGGCACTGCGATTCTGCAGGGCGTTCAGGGCAACGAGGCGAACCTGGTTCAGGGCGTCGTTATCGTCGTTGCTCTTGCCTTCATCATCATCAACATCGTGGTTGACATGCTCTACCTGCTCATCAACCCGCGCATCAGGACGGTGTAGATTATGGTAAAGATTCGAGAGAAGCAAACCGAGCAGCTCGAGAAGGCTGCCTCCAAGGGGCTCAAGCTCGGTGGCTGGAAGAAGATGACGCTGTCTTCTAAGATTGCCGCCGTCGTGCTGGTGCTGGTCGCCCTGACTGCGATTTTGGCGCCCCTTCTTGCCCCCTATAGCCCGGTCGAGATCTTTACGGCTCGCCAGGCTCCCGGCAACGGATTTATCTTCGGTACCGACGATAAGGGTCGCGACATTCTGTCGCGCATGCTCTACGGCGGACGTTACTCGCTGATTATCGGCTTTGGTGCTACCGCCATGGCTTTGGTCTGTGGTTCCGTTGTCGGCGCTCTTGCAGCGGTTTCGCGCAAGTCTATCTCTGAGGCGATCATGCGTATCCTGGACATCATCATGTCCATCCCGGGTATCGCCCTCGCAGCCGTTTTCGTTTCCATCCTGGGCAATTCCGTGCCGTCGATCATCTTTGCGATCGGCTTTATGTACACCCCGCAGATCGCCCGTATCGTGCGCGCCAACATCGTGTCCGAGTACGGTGAGGACTATGTCCGCGCGGTCATCGTGTCCGGCGCCAAGGCTCCGTGGATTCTGATCAAGCATGTTCTGCGTAACTGCATCGCTCCGATTATGGTCTTCACCGTTACCCTGGTCGCCGACGCCATTATCTTCGAGGCCTCGCTGACCTTCATCGGCGCCGGCATCCAGGAGCCCACCGCTACCTGGGGCAACATTCTCGCCGACGCACGCGGTGGCGTGCTCGCTGGCCGTTGGTGGCAGGCACTGTTCCCGGGCCTGGCCATCATGATCACCTGCCTGGCGCTCAACATCCTCTCCGAGGGCATTACCGACGCCATGGCCGCTGCTCCCTCCGCCGCCCTGGATCCGACCGATTCCTCCAAGCGCCGCGAGGCCGACCTGCTGGTTTCCGACCCCGTTCGTGCCTACAAGGAGCAGGCTCAGTCCCTGTCCGCCCGTCTTGGCGCACTGCGCGATGTCGAGCTCAAGCGTAACGACCGCCATGTGCCCGATGAGTCCGTTGAGCCGATCCTTTCGGTCCGCGATTTCTGCATCCAGTTTGAGCACCACGGTGATATCAACGTCGTCGACCACGTTAACTTTGACGTCCGTCCCGGCCAGACCATGGGCCTGGTAGGCGAGTCCGGCTGCGGTAAGTCCATCACCACGCTGGCCATCATGGGCCTGACCGACGATGACGAGCATCTTTCCGGCGAGGTTCTCTGGGAGGGCCGCGACCTGCTCAAGATGAGCAAGAAGGAGTGGTTCGGCCTGCGCGGTACCGATATCGCCATGGTCTATCAGGACGCCCTGTCCTCGCTCAACCCCTCCATGCTCATCTCTGCCCAGATGAAGCAGCTCACCAAGCGCGGCGGCACCCGTAGCGCCGAGGAACTCCTGGAGCTCGTGGGCCTCGACCCCAAGCGTACGCTCGAGAGCTATCCGCACGAGCTTTCCGGTGGTCAGCGTCAGCGCGTTCTGATCGCTATGGCCCTTACCCGCGACCCCAAGCTGGTTATCTGCGACGAGCCCACGACCGCTCTGGACGTTACGGTCCAGAAGCAGGTCATCAAGCTGCTCAACGACCTTCAGGCCAAGCTCGGCTTTGCCATGATCTTCGTTTCGCACGACCTGGCGCTGGTCGCCGAGGTCGCCCACAACATCACGGTTATGTACGCCGGCCAGGTTATTGAGCAGGCGCCCACCAAGGAGCTGCTCACCAACCCGATTCACGAGTACACCCGCGGCCTTCTGGGTTCCGTCCTGTCCATCGAGAGCGGTTCGGGCCGCCTGCACCAGGTGCCCGGCGCCGTTCCGAGCCCGCGCGATTTCCCCAAGGGCGATCGCTTCGCGCCCCGCTCGAGCCATCCGCGCATTGGCCTGGACACCCGTCCGGTCTTCAAGCGCGTGCCCGGCACCGAGCACTTCTATTCCGAGCTCCCCGACGAGGTGCTCAAGGCAAATGGTTTGACCCCTCACGCGGAGGTGATGTAGATGAGCGAGACCGCAGTCAACGGCGTCGAGCCGATCATCTTCCTTGATGACGTCCACGTCACCTTTAGGACCCGTACCGGCTCGATTCTGCACCCCAACCTGGTTCACGCCGTCCAGGGTGTAACGATTAAGCTCATGCCCGGACAGACCATCGGCATCGTCGGCGAGTCCGGTTGCGGAAAGTCCACCACGGCTAACGTCATGTGCGGCCTGCAGGCCCCCACGAGCGGCAAGGTCTACTTTAAGGGCAAGGACGTCACCAAGCGTACCGCCGAGGACCGTCGCCACATGGGTCGCGTCATCTCGGTCGTGTTCCAGAACCCGGCCACGGCGCTCAACCCCCGCATGGTCGTTCGCGAGCAACTGCTCGACCCCATGCGCGTCCACAACCTGGGTACCGAGGCCGAGCAGGAGAAGCGCGTCAAGGAGCTCTTGGAGCTCACCGGTCTGCCCTCCTCCGCCGCCGAGGTTCTTCCCGGCCAGCTTTCGGGCGGCCAGCGCCAGCGCGTCGCAATTGCCCGTGCCCTGTCGCTGAACCCCGATGCCATCATCGCCGACGAGCCCACCTCGGCTCTGGACGTTTCGGTCCGCGCGCAGATTCTCAACCTGCTGACCGACCTTAAGAAGGAACTCGGCCTGGCTATGGTGTTCATCAGCCATGACATCCAGACGGTCCGCTATATTTCCGACGACATCATCGTCATGAATGGCGGCAAGATCGTCGAGCAGGGCGAGGCCAAGCAGGTTTTCCAGCATCCTCGAGACCCCTACACTAAGATGCTGCTCGGCGCTGCGCCGTCGCTGCTGCATCCCAAGCTCGGCGAGTAACTTCGCTTTCCCTCCCGTGCGCCCGGTTCCCTTGCCGGGCGCACCTCCGTTGCGATTTCGAAAGGTTGGGTTCACGAGCCATGCCAAGTGCTCAGGAGCTACAACATCAATTTGGTGAATATCGAGGCGCTATGTCCCGTCCATCAGATTTCGATCTCTTTTGGAAGGATCGCATGGCCGAGGCTGACGCCGTCGGGCTTGACTATGCGATCGAGGCGGCATCGGTCACCGATGCCGTGACCTGCCAGCTTTTCGATCTCTGGTATACCGGCATGTGCGGCGCTCGCCTGCACGCCAAGTACCTTAAACCTGTCTCGGACGAGCCCGTGCCATTGGTACTTCAGTTCCATGGGTATCCGGGTGCAAGCCGCAGCTGGTTTGAGCAGGCGTCGTTTGCGGGCATGGGCATGGCACTCATCGCCCTCGACTGCCCCGGCCAAGGAGGTCCCTCCGAGGACATTGGTGGATTTGAGGGCACGACGGTCGCGGGCCATATCGTCGCCGGTATCGACGGCGACCCGGCCAACCTCTACTATGTCCGCTTGCACCAAGATATCCGCATTCTTTGCCGTATTGTTCGTGAGCTCGAGGGCATCGATCTTGCCCGTGTATTTGTGAACGGCGCATCGCAGGGCGGCGGTTTGGGCATTGCGACCTGTGCGCTTAACAGCGAGCTTATCAATCGCGCCGCCATCCTCTATCCCTTCCTGTCGGATTTCCGCCTGGTCTGGGATTTGGATGCCGACGACATTGCCTACGAGGGTCTGCGCTATTGGTCTCGCTGGTTTGACGAGGACTCGACTCGTATTGACGAGGCCTATGCCAAGCTGGCGTACTTCGATTCCAAGAACTTTGCCCCCATAGTCAAATGCCCCGTGCTGTTTGGCACGGGCACAGCCGATATCGTCTGTCCTCCGGCGACGCAGTTTGCAGTCTACAACAACCTGACCTGTGAAAAGCGTCATGAGTTCTTTGAAGGCTTCGGTCACGAGGAGATTCAGGATTTTGACGATCTGATCATTCCATTTTTCTGCAAGGGAGGGGAGGCTCATGTCTAAGTGCGAGAGCAATATCGATGAGCTGATTGTCCCCGAGCTTGCGGGAATTGCTGGGACGGTTTCGTCAAGGCTCTCTGATTTCCGGGATTGGCGCGGCGATGCTTCTGCGGATGTTTCCGAGTTGGAGACAGCCGCTTCGGACCTTGAGGTTTGCGGGCTGACCGTTACGGCGATTGATTTCGCCAATCCGTGCGCGCGCTACTCCGAGGTTTCCTTTGAGCTCGGCGGGTATGTCGTGCACGGCCGTTTGATTGAGCCCTCTGGTTGCGCCCGAAGATCCGAGCTTGTTCCGCTGTGTCTGATGTTCCATGACATCGACCGACCCGTGCGGGGATGGCATCACATGACGCGGTTTGCCGCCATGGGATATGCCGTGCTTGCGCTGGACGATGAGACTATTGGATCCAGCGATCTGCAGCAGGGGATTACCTCGCCTGCTTTTGTCGAGCGTGTCCGTTGGGGCTGCGCGTTGGCGAAGGTTGCGCGCAACCTTGATGGCATGGATCCCGACCGCATCTTTGCATGGGGCGAGGGCCTTGGCGGCGGTGTCGCGCTGGCGGTTTCTGCTCTGGACGAGCGGGGCCTTGCCTGCACGGCGCTTGCCAATCCGCTTCCCAGCGGTCTCGAGACGCTGTCGCCTCGGGTTCGTGGCTCGGTGCTCATGGGCACATCGCTCATGGATACCGTGAGTGATCCCAAGGGCCAGTTTGCCGTATTCAACGGTCTTGAGTGTGACCGGAGGCATATCATCTATGCCAAATACGCTCACGAGCGCATCAATGCGTTCGAAAACGAAGTCGTCGACTTCTTTAACCAAACGTTCTATTCGTGTTCTTTGGCCTAGACGGCCTGGACACCGCCAACAAGAGTGGGCGGCATAGGGCTGCCCGCCAGACAACTAAGGAGATTCTTGTGGCAACTCAGAAATTCACCGGCGTTATCCCTCCCGTCGTTGTTCCCGATACCGAAGACCACCAGCTCGACGTTGCCTCCTTTGAGCGCAGCATCAACCGCATGATCGATGCCGGCGTCGATGGCCTGTTCTTCCTGGGCTCCTCGGGCGAGGTCGTCTTCTCCACCGACGAGCGCCGTCGCCAGATTGTCGCAGAGGCCGTCCGTATCGTCGACCACCGCGTTCCCGTTCTGGTCGGCATCATCGACACCGAGACCGAGCGCATGATCGAGCACGGCAAGGTCGCTCAGGAGCTGGGCGCCGATGCGCTCGTCGCCACCTGCCCGTTCTATGCCCTGCAGGGCATGACCGAGGTCGAGGAGCACTTCCGCATCCTTCACGAGGAACTCGACCTGCCCATCTTCGCCTACGACATCCCCGTGTGCGTCCACACCAAGCTCCCCTGGAAGCTCCTTGCTAAGCTCGGCGCCGAGGGCGTCCTGGCTGGCGTCAAGGATTCCTCGGGCGATGACATCTCGTTCCGCTACCTCATTCAGGAGAACGAGAAGAACGGCCATCCGATGAGCATCCTTACCGGCCATGAGGTCGTCGTCGACGGTGCCTATCTCGGTGGCGCCGACGGTTCCGTTCCGGGCCTCGCCAACGTTGAGCCCGAGGGCTACGTTCGTCAGTGGAAGGCCGCTCAGGCTGGTGACTGGGCTACCGTCAAGGCCGAGCAGGATCGCCTCAATGAGATTTCGCACATCTGGGATGTCACCTCGGGCGTCCAGGGCTATGCCGGTGGCGTCGGCGCCTTCAAGACCGCTATGAACCTCATGGGCATCTTCGACAGCCCGACCATGCCGCGCCCGGTGAAGGCCATGACCGGTGAGAACGTCGAGGCGATTCGCAAGGTCCTCCAGGACAACGGTCTCCTTTAAAGGTTTCCCAGGCACCCGACCTCGCCGTTCAACCGTGCGGCCATGACCCATTAGGCCAATGGCCGCACGGTTTCTCGGCGATCTCGGGCACCTGGAAAACCTTTACCGCGCTGTGACGGCTAGCCTGACGGCGCATTTCCTGTAGTTGTTTTGTCTCCGAAGGAGAACGACATGGAGAACAAGTACGTCTGCTCTGTCGATATCGGCGGAACTAAGATCGCGACTGCCATCATGGAGTACCCGGCTGACGGCGGTGTGCCCCATCCCGTTTTTGAGGCTGAGGTTCCCACCGAGGCCCAGGAGGGTGGCGAAGCGGTCTTCCAGCGCATCGAGGCGTCTATCAAGGCAGCTCTTGAGGCAAATCCCGATGTCGAGGTCCTCGGAGTTGGCATCGGCGCTGCCGGTGTCGTCGACCCCAAGACGGGCGCCATCGCGTATGCCAATGAGATTATGCCCGGCTGGTCCGGCGTTCAGTTGGGGCCGCGTCTGCGCGAGGACCTCGGCCTTCCCGTTGCCGTTGTAGGCGACGTGCAGGCTCATGCTCTGGGCGAGGCCCACTGGGGCGTCGGCAAGGGCAAGTTCTCCGTCTTGTGTTTGGGCATCGGTACGGGCATCGGCGGCGCATATGTCGAGAACGGCCGCGTGATGCAGGGCTTCCATGGTGCTGCCGGCCATATGGGCCACATCGAGTGCTCGGCTGCCGCCGGCATTCCCTGCGCCTGCGGGCGTTCCGGCCATCTGGAGTCGGTTGCTTCCGGAACATCAATCGGGCGCATGTACGATGAGCGTTTTGGCCGCGTCGACCCCAGCCGTCCTTCGGTCGGCCGTGACGTGAACGACCTGTGCCGCGCAGGCGACGCAAAGGCGACCGAGGTCATTCATGACGCCGGCTTTGCGCTGGGCGCCAGCCTGGGCTCGCTCGCTAACATCCTGGACCCTGAGGTCATCGTGCTTTCGGGCGGCGTGATTCACCAAGGTCCCGATTGGCGTTCACAGACGTGGAAGGACTCGGTGCACGAGGGCTATGCCAGCCAGGCGCTCGACCCGCTTCAGGACACGCCGATTCTCATCGGCTCTCTGGAGGGCGACGCGCCGCTCATCGGTGCCGCCGAACACCTTCTTGCATCGTTGAAGTAAACATAACTACCAAGTGCGCCTTCTGAGGTGCCGCAGATTGACGTGAAAGAGGAGCGAAGCGTACTTCGGTACGCGAGCGACGGTTTGAACGTCAAGGTGCGGTGTCTCAGAAGGCTGTTTTGAGAAAGGTTGAGTCGAACATGACCGTTGATCCTTTGATCCAGTCCCTGAAGGGCAAGCTCGTCGTGAGCGTTCAGGCGTATATGGGCGAGCCGCTTCGTACGCCCGAGACCATGGCTCAAATGTCTCGCGCTTGCGAGCTTGGCGGCGCCGCCGCCATTCGCTGCCAGGGCCTTGCCGACATTGCCGCCATTAAGGGTCGCTGTGAGGTTCCCGTCATCGGTCTGTGGAAGGACGGGCACGAGGGCGTTTACATCACGCCGACGCTGCGTCACGCTCGTGCCTGCGTTGCTGCGGGTGCCGATATCGTGGCGATCGACGCCACCGATCGTCCGCGTCCCGATGGCAAGTCGGTCGAGGATACCTTCCGCCCGCTGCACGAGGAGGGTGTGCTCCTGATGGCGGATTGTGCCACCATCGAGGACATTCGCCGTGCGGTTGATATGGGCTTCGACCTGGTATCCACCACACTCTCTCACGGTGTCGCCGCCATCGACTGCACCATGGCCGATGGCCCCGACCTGCCGCTCCTGCGTCAGGCGACCGAGGAATTTCCCGGCCTTCCCATCATTTGCGAGGGTCGCGTGCATACGCCCGAGGAGGCTCGCGCTGCAATCGACGCCGGCGCGTGGGCCGTTGTCGTCGGCACCGCTATCACGCACCCCACGAGTATTACAAGTTGGTTCAAGGCTGCGCTTGAGGCGTAAGACGGGCCTTGTATCCGCTTGGGGCGGTATACTCAATAAAGGCAATTGATCGCGCGGGATCCGCTGGCCGGGTCCCGCGCTTATTTTAGGAGGCACACATGCAAAAGGGAGATGCCATGGATGCGGCGGAGCGCTCGGAGCGTATCCCCGATATCGTTATCATCACCGGAATGTCCGGCTCGGGCCGAACGCAAGCCATGCATGTGTTTGAGGACATGGGCTATTTTTGTATCGACAACCTGCCCCCACGCCTGATTGCCCAGCTTGCTGAGCTCGTTGGCATCAATACGGGCGTGGGCAGGCACCTTGCCGTTACCTGCGACCTGCGTAGCCAGGGCTTGTTCGATGAACTGCTCGATGCTGTTGCCGCACTGGAAGAGCGCGAGATGAGCTGCGACATTGTGTTTCTCGAGGCGTCTGACGAGGTGCTGATTCGCCGGTATAGCGAAAACCGTCGTCGCCATCCCATTGCAAAGCCGGGGGAGACCACGGCCGACGCTATTCAGCGTGAACGTCTGCAGCTGCAGGGCGTTCGCGATCGAGCCGATATGATTATCGACACGAGCCGCTTGCGCACTTCTGCCTTGCGCAACAAGCTGCGCATGGCTTTTTCCGAGCTGTCCGACCAGCAGCTTATGGATGTCCACGTGTTCTCGTTTGGCTTTAAGCATGGCATGCCCATCGAGGCGGATATCATGATCGATGTTCGCTTCTTGCCCAATCCTTTCTACGATCCCGAGATGCGCACCATGACCGGTCTCGATAAGAAGGTCTCCGATTTTGTCTTGGACCACCCCAAGACCCAGGAGTTCTGGAAGGCCTGGACTCAGCTGCTCGATACGGTCATGCCGGGTTATATCGCAGAGGGCAAGCCGCAGCTTTCCATTGCTATCGGCTGCACAGGCGGACAGCACCGTAGCGTCGCCATTGCCGAGGCCACGGCCCGCTACCTGGAGGGTGCTCAGTATCATGTGAGCATCTCCCACCGTGACCTGTCGCGTGCCAACACGAAGGCATAGGTTTACATGTCGTTTACCGCTGAGGTGCGTGACGAGCTTGCGCGCTGCGAACCAGAATGCGAATACTGCGATTTGTCGACGCTTGCTGCGCTAACGCGTGTGAGCGGCACGCTTTCGCTGGCGGGCTCGGGACGGTACCGCTTGACGGTCGCGACCGAGACGGGTGCTGTGGCGCGCACGATGATTGCGCTGACGCATCGTATCCTTAAGCTCAAGACCGAATTCACGGTTCGTAAGTCGGTCCTGCACAAGGTACGAAACTATCTCATCACCTTGCCCGATCAGCCCGATTTGGATAAGGCTCTGGTGCTGCTGGGCATTCTCGACCGTAGGGGAGGGCTCGTCGCGGGTGTGCCGCGCCACATCGTCGCCCGTCCTTGCTGCAGGCTCGCCTATATTCGCGGTGCGCTGATTGCCGGAGGCTTTGTTGCCGACCCGCGTGGCGATTTTCATTTGGAGATCGCGGTTCAGGGCGAGGAGTATGCAAAGGGACTTTGCGACCTTCTGGAGCAGATTGGAGTTCACGCCCGCGTCAATGCGCGTCGCGGCTCGTATGCCGTGTACATCAAGAGTGCCGAGGAGATTAAACGTCTGTTACAGCTGATTGGCGCCAAGCGCAGCGTTGCCGAGATTGAAGAGGCCCGCGCGGTTAAGCTGGTGAAGAACGACGTGAATCGTCGCGTGAACGCAGAGCTTGCCAACCAGACCAGAAGTGCCGGTGCCGCCCAACATCAGCTTGCGCTCATCGATGAGCTTGATCGGCGCGGTTTGCGCGAAACGCTGCCGGACGCTCTGGCAGTTTTTTGTGACTTACGCGAGCGTTACCCCGATCTCTCACTGCGAGATTTGGGGGAAATGGCCGACCCTCCTTTGTCGAAGTCGGCCTTGTATCACCGTGTTTTGCGCCTTGAAAAGCTCATTGAAGCAAGCGGGTAGTTTAACGCAATAGCTTTTATGGTGGTTTAACTGCTGTTTTATACGTTAAAGCGTTTTAACGCAAATTTGATTTTCAATTTCGAGCATTCTCGTGAAATTCAAGCCAAAAAAAAGGTATATTAGGCGAGTGGTTAGTTTGTGGGCCTCAACGGCAGGCGCTGTAGCTTGCGGGGGCCTTACGAAAGGAGATACAATGGCAGTAAAGGTTGCTATTAACGGCTTCGGTCGCATCGGTCGTCTGGCCTTCCGCCAGATGTTCGGTCATGAGGGCTCCGAGATCGTCGCTATCAACGACCTCACCTCTCCCGATATGCTCGCTTACCTGCTGAAGTACGACTCCACGCAGGGCAACTATGCTCGCGATCACGAGGTCGTCGCTGGCGAGGATTCCATCACCGTTGACGGCAAGGAGATCAAGATCTACAAGGAGGCCGACGCCAACAACCTGCCTTGGGGCGACCTCGACGTCGACGTCGTTCTCGAGTGCACCGGCTTCTACACCAGCAAGGCTAAGGCTCAGGCCCACATCAACGCTGGCGCCAAGAAGGTCGTCATCTCCGCTCCGGCCGGCAGCGATCTGCCCACCATCGTGTACAACGTCAACCATGAGACGCTGACCGCTGAGGACAACATCATCTCCGCTGCTTCCTGCACCACCAACTGCCTCGCCCCGATGGCCAAGGGCCTGAACGACTTCGCTCCCATCGTCTCCGGCATCATGACCACCATCCACGCCTTCACCGGCGACCAGATGCCGCTCGACGGCCCGCAGCGCAAGGGCAACTTCCGTCGCTCCCGCGCCTGCTCCGAGAACATCGTCCCGAACACCACGGGCGCTGCCAAGGCCATCGGCCTGGTTCTCCCCGAGCTCAACGGCAAGCTCATCGGTGCCGCCCAGCGCGTCCCGACGCCGACCGGCTCGCTGACCAACCTCTACGCCGTCGTTGACAAGAAGGTCACCGTCGACGAGGTCAACGCTGCCATGAAGGCCTACGCCGAGACCATCCCCGATACCTTCGCCTACAACGAGGACCAGATCGTCTCCCGCGACATCGTCGGCGAGACCCACGGCTCCATCTTCGACGCCACTCAGACCATGTGCTCTGATCTCGGCAACGGCCAGACCCTCGTTCAGGTCACCTCTTGGTACGACAACGAGAACTCCTACACCTCTCAGATGGTCCGCACCATCAAGTACTTCGAGAAGTTCGTTGCTTAATTTAGCTTTTAGCGAATAGCTCGTTGAGCGTCTAAAGAAGGGCGCGGCCTCATAGGGCTTACACCCTAGGGTCGCGCCCTTTTTATAGGAAATCGTCTGCCGTAATGGGAGGCAGACACGTACGAAAGGTAGAAGCAAACATGGCCTTTACCAAGAAGACCGTCCGCGACATCGATGTCGACGGCAAGCGCGTTCTCGTCCGCGTTGACTTCAACGTGCCTATCAAGGATGGCGTCGTTGGCGACACCACCCGTATCAAGGCTGCCCTGCCCACCATCAACTACCTCGTTGAGCACAACGCTCGCGTCATCCTCATGAGCCACCTCGGCCGTCCTGAGGGCACTGGCTTCCAGCCCGAGCTTTCCCTCGAGCCTGTCGCCAAGAAGCTCGCTGAGCTCTCTGGCCTTGACGTTGCTTTTGTTGCCGACACGTATGGCGAGAAGGCCGCCGAGGCTGTCGCCGCCGTCGAGCCGGGCAAGGTCCTCGTTCTCGAGAACGTCCGTTTTGACAAGCGTGAGAAGAAGAACGATCCCGAGATCGCCAAGAAGCTCGCTTCCTATGGTGACGTCTTCGTTCTCGATGCCTTCGGCACCGCACACCGCGCCCAGGGTTCCGTCGTGGGCCCTGCCGCTTACCTGCCTGCCGTCGCCGGCTTCCTGCTCGAGAAGGAGGTCGACACGCTGACCGGCATCTTCGCCGAGCCCGAGCGCCCCTTCGTCGCCATCGTCGGCGGTTCCAAGGTTTCCTCCAAGATCGGCGTTCTCGATCACCTCATCGACTCCGCTGATACCCTGATCATCGGTGGCGGCATGGCCTACACCTTCTTCCTGGCTCAGGGCCTGTCCGTCGGTCAGTCCCTCAAGGAAGAGGACTGGGTCGAGCGCGCCGGTGAGATGCTCAAGAAGGCCGAGGAGAAGGGCGTCAAGATCCTGCTCCCCATCGACAACCGCGTTGCTGATCACTTTGGCGAGGATGCTGTCCCCGAGGTTGTCGCTTCCGACGCTATCCCCGACGACCGTGAGGGTATGGACATCGGCCCCAAGACCGAGGAGCTCTACGCCGAGGCTGTCAAGGGTGCCAAGACTGTGTTCTGGAATGGCCCCATGGGCGTCTTCGAGTTCGATAACTTCGCTCACGGCACCCAGGCTATCGCCGAGGCTGTCGCCGAGGCTGATTGCACCTCGATCATCGGTGGTGGCGACTCTGTCGCAGCCGTCAACAAGTTCAACCTGGCCGACAAGATGAGCTGGATCTCTACCGGTGGTGGCGCTTCCATGGAGCTCGTCGAGGGTAAGGCCCTGCCCGGAGTGGAGGCGCTTCTCGATGCCTAATCGCACCCTTCTTATCGCTGGTAACTGGAAGATGAACAACGACGTCGCCGAGGCCGCCAAGCTCGCCGACGAGCTGGCTCAGGCTCTGCCCGAGGTTCCGGCTGGCGTCGAGGTGCTCGTCTGCCCTCCGACCATCGACATCACCACGGTTCATGACCGTATTCAGGCTGCCCCCATCGCCCTCGGTGCACAGAACGTGTACTGGGAGGCCAAGGGTGCCTTCACCGGTGAGTCTTCTTGCGACATGCTCAAGTCCGCTGGCTGCACCTACTGCATCATCGGTCACTCCGAGCGTCGTGATTACTTCCACGAGACCGACGAGGATCAGAACAAGAAGGCCAAGGCCCTCGTTGCCGCCGGTCTTGTTCCTGTCTTCTGCTGCGGCGAGTCCCTTGAGGTCCGCGAGGCCGGCACCTATGTCGAGCACGTCGTGAACCAGGTCAAGGCTGGTCTCGAGGGTCTCGAGATCACTTGCCCCAAGCAGGTCGTCGTCGCCTACGAGCCCATCTGGGCCATCGGCACCGGCAAGACCGCTACCGCCGAGGACGCTCAGGAGGTCTGCGGCGCTATCCGTGAGACCCTCAAGGAGATGTTCGGTGAGGAGCTCGCCGACGGCATCCGCGTTCTCTATGGTGGCTCTGCCAAGCCCGGCAACATCGCCGAGCTCGTCGCCAAGCCCGACGTCGACGGCGCCCTCGTGGGCGGCGCTTCGCTCAAGGCTGCCGACTTCGCCTCTATGGTCGTCAAGGCAGGCGAGTAGGACATATGGCACAGCGTCATCTTCCTGCACTCCTGATCATCATGGATGGTTGCGGCCTGGCTCCGGCCGATGGCGAGAACGCCGTCGCCGCTGCCAAGACGCCCTTCCTCGATAGCCTGTACGAGAAGTACCCCCACACCACGCTCGGCGCTTCGGGCGAGGACGTGGGTCTTCCCGATGGCCAGATGGGCAACTCCGAGGTGGGTCACCTCAACATCGGTGCCGGCCGCATCGTGTTCCAGGAGCTTTCGCGCATCAACAATGCCATCAAGGACGGCTCCATCGCCAAGAACGAGGTCTTCGTCAAGGCTATGGACGACGTCAAGGCTGACGGCAAGACTCTCCACCTCATGGGCCTTATGAGCCCTGGCGGTGTTCATTCTCATATGAGCCACGTCGAGGCTCTGGTCAAGATGGCTGCCGAGCACGGTGTCAAGACCGTTCGCGTCCACGCCTTCATGGATGGTCGCGACGTTGACCCGCAGTCCGGTGCCGGTTACATGAGTGAGTTCTGCGCCTTCCTGGCTAAGATCTCCGAGGAGACCGGTTGCGACGCTCGCGTTGCCACCGTCTCGGGCCGTTATTGGGCCATGGACCGCGACAACCGTTGGGAGCGCATCCAGCGCGCCTACGATGTCATGGTCAACGCATCCGATGCCGATACCGACCCTGTTGCCGGTATCAAGGCCTACTACGAGAAGGATCCGCGCGGCGACGAGTTCGTCGAGCCCTTCGCTGCCCACAACGAGGGCATCCACGAGGGCGACGCGGCCATCTTCTTCAACTTCCGTCCCGACCGCGCTCGTCAGATGACTCGCGTGTTCACGGACAAGGAGTTCGACGGCTTTGAGCGCGAGCAGATCAAGCTTTCGCACTTTGTGACGATGACCGAGTACGACCCGACGTTTGACGTCGAGGTCGCCTTCCCCAAGACGTTCCCCGAGAACGTTCTGGCCGACGTTATCGCCGCCAATGGCCTGAAGCAGCTGCACACCGCCGAGACCGAGAAGTACGCCCACGTGACGTTCTTCCTCAACGGCGGCATCGAGGAGCCCAAGGAGGGCGAGGAGCGCGTGCTCGTCGCTTCTCCCAAGGTCGCTACCTACGACCTGCAACCTGAGATGAGCGCTCCCGAGGTTACCGAGAAGCTTGTCGCCGCCATCAACGAGGATCGCGCTGATTTCTACATCGTGAACTTCGCAAACTGCGACATGGTTGGTCACACCGGTGTCTTCGACGCTGCCGTTAAGGCCGTCGAGGCTGTTGACGATGCCCTGTCCAAGGTTGTCCCGGCGATTCTCGCTAAGGGCGGCTTTGCGCTGATTACCGCCGATCACGGCAACGCCGATCACATGTTTGACGTTGCTTCCGACGGTTCCAAGCATCCGTTCACGGCTCACACCACCAACCGCGTGCCGTTCATCATCGTTGATGAGAAGGCACAGCTCACCGGTATCGAGGACGGCCGTCTTTCCGATATCGCTCCGACCATGCTCACCATGGCTGGTATTGAGCCTTCCGCCGAGATGACGGGTCGCGTACTCGCCACCGAGGCCTAATAGAAAACAAATACCGTTTTCTAGTAAGGGGGTTGTCCACAACCGGACAACCCTCTTTTTTTTGCGCTATTTCTACCTCGTCACCAAATGGCTGATGGGGGAGTGCTGGGGGTTGTGGTACAGTACTGGAGTTTGAATTGTTCTATTAAGGAGCTTATCTATGGGTCCGTTTCAGATTCTTCTGTTTGTCGTTTGGGCTGTCTCTGCCGTGGCGCTGACGATTCTCGTCCTGATGCACTCTGGTAAGGGCACCGGCGTTTCGGATATGATCGCTAGCTCGCTGTATAACTCCAGCTCTGCCACGGGCGTCATGGAGCAGAACCTCGATCGCCTGACGGTAATTATGGCCGTCGTTTTTGCCGTGTGTGTCGTCCTGTGCATGTTCTTCTTCCCGCAGGGTATCGTCGGCTACTAAGCACGAGCCACATAAATACTTGAAAAGGGTTCCGCAAGTGCGGGACCCTTTTTGTTTACATATTTGTAACAGAGCCAAAATATCCCCACATACTTCGCCCAACTAAAGAAATTCTCGACCGTTGACCGGAATTAGCCCCAAATCGTGCATAAAATGCGCTACTGTATTGAGAAACGTTGGTTCGTTGTGCATAACCAGCCATAGCAACGGGCGGCGTTTTGATGGTTCGGATCGGATTGTCTCGACATGTGTCCGACTGAACATTTCTTTGTCCTATCTCATAAGGAGGATGGCATGGCTGATTCTATGTTCCACCAGCCCGTTATGGGTCGTCGCGCCTTTGTCGGCGGTACCCTTGCTGCGAGCTCCATGGCTTTTCTTGCCGCATGCGGCAAGAAGGGCGGCGACGCTTCCGGTTCTGAGTCCGGTTCGAAGCTGAACTTCTACATCAACAACCCGGTCTGCATCGACCCCTACAATGTCCAGGAGGACCAGGGCACTCAGGTCGAGTACCAGCTCTTTGATGCTCTGACCTCTTATGACGCCGAGAAGGGCGAGATCGTTCCGCTGGCTTGCGAGTCCTTCGAGGCCAACGACGACGCCACCGAGTTCACCTTCAAGATCAAGAAGGCCAAGTTCCACAACGGTGACGACGTTACCTCCAAGTCCTTCAAGCTCGGTTGGGAGCGTCTGGTCAACACCAAGTCGGCTGTCGCTACCGAGTACGGCCCTTCCGAGGTCTCCTATCACCTTTCCATGGTCGAGGGCTATGACGATCTGCTTGCCGGTAACGCTACCGAGCTCAGCGGTGTTACCTGCCCCGACGATGAGACCCTCGTCGTCAAGCTGGCTTCCGCTTACGCCGACTTCCCCTTCGTCGCCTCTCACCCGGCTCTGGCCCCGGTTCCCGAGTGCGCCGAGTCCGATGTCAAGAGCTTCTACCTCGCCCCGGTCGGTAACGGCCCGTTCATGATGGACGGCAAGTGGGAGGATGGCCAGGAGATCAACGTCAAGAAGTTCGACGATTACTATGGCGACAAGGCCAAGATCGATGGCATCCACTTCCAGGTCATCAAGGACATGGAGACCGCCTACAAGGAGTTCCAGGCCGGTAACCTCGATGTCTGCGACGTTCCCGTCGCTCAGATCGACGCCGCCAAGAAGGATCGCGGCGTGTCCAAGGACGGCTACACCATGGGTGACGGCGAGCGCATGCTGCTCGGCGCCGAGCCTTCCACGTACTATCTGACCTGCAACACCACGGCCGAGCCGTTCAGCAACGCCGACCTGCGCAGGGGTATCTCCCTGGCCATCAACCGTGAAGCCATCTGCAAGACCATCTTCAAGGGTACCCGTACTCCTGCCGACGGCATTGTTCCTCCGGGCATCGATGGCTACAAGGAGGGCGCATGGGAGTTCTGCGCCTACGATGTCGACAAGGCTAACGAGTACCTCGACAAGGTTGCTCCCGCTGGCGCTAACGGGGATCGTGGCATTAGCGTGACCCTGTCCTACAACCAGGACGGCGGTCACAAGGAGATCATGGAGTCCATCATCGGTGACCTCGCCAAGGTTGGCGTTACCGCTGTCTCCGATACCCCTGAGTGGTCTGCCCTGCTCGAGCAGTATCAGAACTTTAACTATCAGTTCGGTCGTCTGGGTTGGATTGCCGACTACCCGATCATGGACAACTTCCTGTATCCGCTGTTCCACTCCGACTCCCTCGGTGGCGACAACCGCTCCGGTTACAACAACCCCGAGTTCGACGCCAAGGTCGACGAGGCTCGTACTATTGTTGACGACGAGGAGCGCGTCGCTAAGATGCAGGAGGCCGACGCAATGGTCGCTGCCGACTGCCCGGTCATCCCGATTATGTTCTACACGCACACCATCGCCGGCTCCGATCGCATTAAGCACCTCTATGTCGATCCGCAGAAGCACGCCGATCTGGGTACCGCTGAGCTCGCCTAAGAGTTTGCAGCTTCCGTGAGGGTCAAGTATTTACGTAGACCTCATGGGAAACATACAGTTCTCCCTAACCTGGGGTAAACTGGCTGATGGTAATTTTGGGATGCCGGTCTGGCGATCGGCATCCCATTTAGGTTAATCCCTAGATAGGGGAGTGGTATGGGTAAGTACATCGTTAAACGTGTGCTTCAGTTCATCCCGGTGTTTTTGGGCGTTACGCTGATTCTGTTCGCCCTCCAGAATATCGTGCCGGGAGATCCGATCAAGCTGATCGGTGGAGACAAGGCTCTGTCCCCCGAGGTGGAGCTTCAGCTTCGCGTTCGCTATCACCTGGTCCAGACGGACGATGACGGCAACGCGATCCTTGACGAGAACGGCGACCCCGTTCAAACGTCGCTCGTGGACCGTTACTTGTATTACATGAACGGCCTGCTTCATGGCGATCTGGGCAATTCGTATCAGCGCAAGCTGCCGGTTACGGAAATCTTTGCCCAGAAGTATCCGTATACGGTCAAACTTGCCGCGTGCGCCATCGTGCTCGAGGCAATTATGGGTATCGGTGCGGGTATCATTTCGGCGGTAAAGCGTTATTCCTTCTGGGATATTTTGGTAACGCTCACCACGTCGATCCTCGTTGCGGTCCCGGCCTTCTGGCTCGGTATGTTGCTGCAGCTGTTCTTTGGCGTCATCCTCAAGGACGCCACGGGCGGTGCAATCTCCATGCCGATCTCGGGTGCCGGCGGTTCCAGCTCTCAGTATCAGGATTGGATGCACTATGTGCTTCCGACCATTACGCTGGCTTCGGTTTCGACCGCTTATGCTGCGCGCATTATGCGCTCGCAGCTGCTTGACGTCATGAACCAGGATTACATCCGTACGGCAAAGGCCAAGGGTCTCTCCAATCGTGCGATCATCGTCAAGCATGCGCTTAAGAATGCACTCATCCCCGTCGTTACCTATATTGGTGTCGACTTTGGCGGCATGCTTTCGGGCGCCATCCTGACCGAGACGGTCTTCAACTGGCCCGGTATCGGCTATGAGGTCTATCGCGCCATTAGCATGCGTGACTGGCCCATCGTTATGGGCGGCGTTACGCTCATCGTTGTCGTCGTCATGGTGATCAACCTGCTCGTCGACATTAGCTATGCATTCCTCGACCCGCGCATCCGCCTTGGCGGTCCGTCGGATAAGGCCTAAGGGAGGTACGTCTCATGCAGGAAACTGATTCTCAGTCTCAGGAGCAGGCTACCGCCACCAAGGTCGCATCTGCTCCCGCCAAGTCCCGCACGCTGTGGGGCGACGCTTTTAAGCGTCTTCGTAAGAACAAGCTCGCCGTTATCGGTGTCTGCTGGATCATCATCGTCGTTGTGGTTGCCCTGACCGCAGATCTGTGGGCTAAGCCCTGGCTCGGTTCGCCGACGGCTTCCGATTCGACCACCATGGCCGAGACATCGCTACTGGCTCCGTGTGCCGAGCACCCGTTTGGCACCGATGCCCTCGGTCGCGACATTCTCGTCCGCGTTATCTACGGTGCACGCGTTTCGCTTTCTGTCGGTATCATGGCCACCGCCATCTCCACATTGATCGGCCTGGTCATGGGCGCCCTGGCCGGTTTCTACGGCGGCATTTGGGATACGATCATCATGCGCTGTGCGGACATCTTCCTGGCGTTCCCGTACGTGCTGTTCGTTGTCGCCATGATCGCCGTTATCGGCCGTGGTCTTCAGAACGTCTTTATCGCCATCGGCATTCTTGGCTGGCCTTCGATTGCGCGCGTCTTCCGCTCTGCAATCTTGACGGTCAAGGAAAACGACTATGTTGATGCAGCGCGCGCGATGGGTGCATCTGATGCTCGTATCGTCGTGCGTCACATCTTCCCGAACTCCGTCGCCTCCATCGTGGTCTACGCGACCATGAACATTGGTGGCGCCATTCTGACCGAGTCCGCTCTGTCCTTCCTCGGCATGGGCGTTATTCCGCCTACGCCTTCGTGGGGCTCCATGATTCAGGACGGTCAGCAGTATCTTCTGACCGCTCCCTGGATGATGATCATGCCCGGTCTGGCAATTCTCTCGACGGTGCTCGCCTTCACCCTGCTGGGTGACGGTCTGCGCGACGCCCTCGACGTCAAGATGAAGGACGCATAAGGATGAAGAAGAACAAGAACTATGTGGACCTGAAGGATCAGCCGGTTCCTGAGGGCCAGCATCTGCTCGAGGTCGATGACCTTAAGATGTATTTCCACACCGAGGATGGCGTTGTTCGCGCTGTCGACGGTGTCTCCTACACGCTCGATCGCGGCGAAACCCTGGGCGTCGTCGGTGAGTCCGGCTCCGGTAAGTCCGTGACCGCCATGACCATCATGGGCCTCATCTCGATGCCTCCGGGAAAGATCGAGGGCGGTGACGTTCGCTATCGCGGCCGCTCCATCCTCGAAATGACCGAGGAAGAGATGCAGCACATTCGCGGCAACGATATCGCGATGATCTTCCAGGATCCTATGACCTCCTTGAACCCGGTCTATAAGATCGGCAGGCAGGTGGGCGAGGGTCTTCGTCTGCACCGTGGCTACTCCAAGCAGGAGGCGCTCAAGCGTGCCACCGAGCTTTTGGACCTCGTGGGTATCCCCGAGCCCGAGAAGCGCGTCAATGAGTATCCGCACCAGTTCTCTGGCGGTATGCGTCAGCGAGTCATGATTGCCATGGCCCTTGCCTGCGATCCCGATATTCTGATTGCCGACGAGCCCACGACTGCCCTGGACGTTACCATCCAGGCTCAGATTATCGAGCTCATGCAGGAGATGCAGGAGAAGAACGGCAACGCCATCATCATGATTACCCATGACCTGGGTGTTGTCGCCGATATGGCCGATAAGATCATGGTTATGTACGCCGGCCGCCCCGTTGAGTTCGGTACTGCTGAGGAAATCTTCTACGAGAGCCGCCACCCCTACACCTGGGGTCTTATCCGCTCCATCCCGGAGCAGGCAATCGAAGAGAAGAAGCCGCTGACGCCGATTCACGGCAACCCGCCTTCGCTCATGAACCTGCCTGAGGGCTGCGTCTTCTCTCCTCGTTGCCCCTACGCGACGGACAAGTGCCGCAAGCAGCGCCCTGAGCGCGTTGTCACCGAGTCCGGTCACTATTCTGCGTGCCACTATTCCGGTGACCCCGAGTTCCTCAAGAACGCTCCTGAGACGTCCCGTACGCGCAAGGATTCCAAGAAGGGAGGCGAGGCGTAAATGGCAGACAATAACGAGCGCACTCCACTGCTGAAGGTCGAGCACCTCTCCAAGGAGTTTCCCGCAGAGTCCGGCATGTTCGCCAAGCGTTTTTCCAAGCGCGTCGTCTCTGCTGTAAACGACATCTCTTTTGAGATTTATCCTGGCGAGACCTTTGGTCTGGTTGGCGAGTCTGGTTGCGGTAAATCCACCACGGGCCGCACTATCATGCGTCTGACCAAGCCGACCGCCGGCAAGGTGTTCTTCCAGGGCAAAGATGTTGCCGAGATGAGCAAGCATGAGATCAAGGACATGCGTCGTGAGATGCAGTTTATCTTCCAGGATCCTTATGCTTCGCTCAACCCTCGTATGACCATCGGCGAGATTGTCTCCGAGCCCATGACCATTCATGGTGTGGGTACCAAGGAGGAGCGCATTGAGCGCGTCCGTGAGCTTCTCGACGTCGTTGGACTGAACCCCGAGCACATCAACCGCTATCCGCATGAGTTCTCGGGCGGCCAGCGTCAGCGTGTCGGTATTGCCCGCGCTTTTGCGCTGAAGCCCAAGCTGATTATCTGTGACGAGCCGGTATCCGCTCTGGATGTGTCCATTCAGGCCCAGGTTCTGAACCTGCTCAAGGAACTGCAGGACAAGTTCGGTACCGCGTATCTGTTTATCGCACACGACCTGTCCGTCGTACAGCACATCTCCGATCGCGTTGCCGTTATGTATCTGGGTAAGATGGTCGAGGTTTCGGACTGGAAGACGCTCTATAGCGAGCCTCACCATCCGTACACGCAGTCGCTGCTGTCTGCCGTGCCGGTTCCCGATCCGGATATCCAGAAGACCCGTAAGCGCATCATCCTCGCTGGCGATCCGCCGTCGCCGCTGGATCCGCCGACCGGCTGCCGTTTCCACACGCGCTGCCCGATCGCTCAGGGTATCTGCTCCGAGAAGCTGCCCGAGTTTAAGGAAGTTGCACCGGGTCACTGCTGCGCCTGCCACTTCGCGGAGCCGTTCCCGATCAAGGAATCGCACATCGACCTGTAGTCGGTTGTTTTCGTCCGGGCCCGCCCTGTTGTTACTTTTCAGAACGTCCTCGGACATGCAAGAAACCCCCGCTGCGCACTGAACTGCGGCGGGGGTTTCTTGCGTCCTGCGGAGTGTTCTGAAAAGTAACACCAGGGCGGGCCCTACGTTAACTCGGCAAGGGGAGTGCGATTCCCTGATCGCTCGCTTAATCTGATAGGGAATTGTGTGAGGCCGGAGCCTTGGCTCCGGCCTCCCCATATAAGGGCTCGGCAAAGCAGAGCCACTAAATTTGCATCAGCCCTCAAAACATGTTTGAGAACGGTGCCTGGAGTACGTGCCCCTAGGGCAGGAATGAGGTTGCTTTCCAACGCATTCCGCAGGGGGCGGCATTATTTTGTAGCGCGAAGCGCGGATCAAAATAATGCCGCATGCCCGAGGACGCGTTGGAAAGCAACCTCATTCCTGCCCGAACAGGTCAGTCTACCTGCGCATTTACAAATTCGTAAACTTTTTTCAAAAAAGTGCTTGCGCAGTTCTCGAAACATAGGTTATTATCTTCCTCGTTGAACGCGCGGGTTCAACAAAGCGAACCGCGAATCAACAACATAGCATGTCGGAGTGGCGGAATTGGCAGACGCGCTAGCTTGAGGTGCTAGTGACCGCTTTTTGGTCATGCGGGTTCAAGTCCCGCCTCCGACACCATCGCATTTGAGAAGCCTCTTCGGAGGCTTTTTTGTTACCGATAGACGGTGGGGTCCACGATGGAAACGCTTGAACGCAACGAGTGGGCAGACGTTGCCCAACTAGTCGAGATCACGAGCGATGCTGTCATTATCTGCGAGCTCGACGGAACCATTCTGCATGTGAATAATCGCTTACTTGGTTTGATGTGCGAGGAACGCGCCGACGTCATCGGTGGAGATGTTAAAGACGTCCTGTACTCGTCCGCTTTTGAGCGTGCGACGGAACATCGTCTGCCATTTGAAACTGATGGCTCAGAGAACCAACTGATGCTCAAACTGAGTGACGGCTCTTTCATTCCCGTCTTGGTTCGTGCGGGCTCCGTAACGCCTCCACGCATCTTTGGGCGCCGCGCGCCACGTGTCCTGGTGGCGCTTCACAGTATTGAGGAACAGTATTCTCACGACCGGCAACTCAAGCGTGCGTTATCGGAGCTTAGAGTGGCGAACAAGCGTCTCTCTGGCACGCTCTCGGTCATTATGAGCACTGTGGGCTCCGATGAGTTACCCAGCCTGCTTGATACCGTTTTGAACCAGCTTGTAGGAACGCTCGATGCTTCGGGTGCTGCTATCTATTTTTCTGAGAGCGGCGGCTTTAAGCTTCGCGGTGTTTCCAAGGAGCTGCTCGACAGCTACCTGCCCGAGTTTTTGCCGTATGGCGCTGGCATTCCGACGTATGTTCTTCGCGAGTCGCGTGCCTGTCGCTTGTCGATTCAACAGGACCTTGAGGGCGATAAGGCCGCCTCCGGTATGTTCATGGACCTGGATAATCGTTCTAAGCACCTGTTGCGCATGCAGGATATGCCTCCGTACCGCAGTGAAATCTGTCTTCCCGTTTTTTACGGTACGCAGATCCTTGGCGTGCTGGAAGTTGGTTGGAAACGCCCCCAGGCACCGCTCGCTTATGATGTTAATGTACTTGAGGTCATTTGCGATTACCTGTCTATCCAGCTGGTCGGCATGGCATCGAGCCTTCGCTCCCGTCGCACGGCCGAGCTTGGCCGCTCGCTCAATGTCTTGCGGGATGAGTTGTTTACCTTTCTAGACGATTCCGCCGCGGCTACCCAGGCGGTATCGTCCGAGATCTGCAATATGCTCAACTGCCATTTTTGCCCTATTGAGTATGACGCCAGTCTGGATTCCTACATCATAGATTTTGAAGGCGGCAGTCGCGTTGCTTTGCCGGACGATCCCGAGAAGCTTTTCTTTTCCACGACGGCGCCAGCGGCACGTTTGGGGGCTGCCCCTGATGGCTTTGAGGCATCTGTTTTGGGCGGCACGAGTGCCGAGGACCTTAAACACGTCCGTATAACTCGCGTTGACGAATCGATGCCTATGGGAGGCTGGCTTAGAGCGCATGGCCTGCCTTGCCAGGGTCTCTACGTCGACGCCGGCATCGAGGCGGGGCGCCCACGCCCTGAGGGCGATGGCAAGCACAGTAACGACGCAATCGTTCCTGCTTCTGTTGCGAAGGGGCCGACGACGCGTGCGCTGCTGCTTCGTGATGGTAGCCAAGAGCCGATTGATGACCTTGAATATGACTACTTGGTGCACTTGGCTCATGACTTTGAACTGATCTATGAAGGCGAATCTCAAAAGCGTGAGGAGCGCCATATCGCTCAGACGCTCCAGATTGGCATGAGAAATTCACTGGGGGATGTTCCGGGTATCGCAGCCGATTCGGTGTACCTGTCGGCCACGAACTCGGCGTTGGTCGGCGGCGATTTCTATACGCTCCTCCGTCTTCCTGACGATTGTGCCGTCATGATTCTGGGCGATGTGTCTGGCAAAGGCATTGAGGCTGCATCGATGTCCGCGCTCGTCAAGACGGCCCTGACGGCATATGCCTGGGAGGGCGCTGGACCGGCCCGCATGGCACGCTCCCTTAACAGCATGCTCATGGGCTTTTCGAGGGTCGAGACGTTCGTGACGGCCTTTATCGCCAAGATTGACCTTAAAGCCGGACGCGCAACGTATTGTTCGGCGGGCCATCCTCCGACCATGGTCATCAGGCCAGAGTCGATGCCGCTGGGTGGCGGCGAGGCCCGTGGGGGGGAGGTCGAGCTGCTTGGATGCCAATCGGGGGTAATCGGTGCCTTTGAGAGCATGGTATACGAGACAGGCGTGTTTACGTTCGCTCCTGGTGACATGCTATTTATGTACACCGACGGAACAATCGAAGCACGTGACCGCTCGGGTGCTTTCTTTGGCGAGCAGCGCCTTCGTGACCTTCTGCTCTCTGTCTCGGGTGAGGGCGTATCGGGAATCTGCGGTAAGGTCTTGGGCGAGCTTGACCGATTTACCGAATCGGCGCTGGACGATGACATTGCATTGGTGTCCCTTGAGTTTTTACGGGGTCGTTCATAGACGACGCTGGGCGGGCTGAATCCGTACGGTTGGGGAAACGAATGCATCGAGTGGGCTTTTTTGGGGAACCATGGTCGTATGAATGAGTGGAATGACATAGCGGTTTTGACGCCACCAGGCGATATCGACATCGCCACGGTGCCTGCGCTGCGTCGGCGGTTGGATGCTTTGATTGGCCGCGGCGTGCGTCGTGTCGTCATCAACTGCCAAGCTGTTAGCTTTATCGATTCGACGGGCTTGGCATTCCTGCTTACGCGCGCTCGTGAACTCATGAGGCGAGAAGGCCTGCTTTCGCTCGTCAATGCATCAGGTGAAGTTGTTCGCTTTTTGGAGATTGCTCGGCTTGTCGATATCCTTCATGTCGCGGGGCCGGCACGGGAGTCTATTCCCGCCATTCCGGTGGGGGAGCTGCCTCGCTGGAGTAAGAGCGTCGAGGTCCGTCAGGGTATCGAGAATCTTCCATACTACCGACATCGCATCGCCGAACTCCTTGAATCGCTTCCGTTGCGCCGTGACGAGCGCTACGATGTCGCATTGGCGTCGGGGGAGGCGCTGGGTAATGCCTATGACCATGCGGGCGGTATCGGCTGCGTCCTGACGGTTCAGGCCTATGGCGATCGCGTTGTGGTTGAGGTGCTTGATCGAGGTGCCGGCTATTCTATCGATGAAACGAGCGAACCGGTCGCATCAGAGGAACGCGGCCGTGGTATCAAGCTTATGCGTATGCTCGTCGATAACGTGGAGGTTGCTCGTCGTACGGACGGCGCCGGCACGCGCGTGCAGATGGTGAAGCTGTTTAGCGGAGCGCTAGAATCGTGTGCCTAGCCAATCGCTTTAGCGCGTTTAGCTACTAAGAACATGCGGCAGACAAGTTTTTGAAAAAAGTACTTGCGTCTTTTGGACAACTCGCGTAAATTAATAACCCGTAAGCGGACATGGCTCAGTTGGTAGAGCACAACCTTGCCAAGGTTGGGGTCGCGGGTTCGAGCCCCGTTGTCCGCTCCATTGCATTTCCGGACCGTTTAGGCGGTCCTTTTTCGGCGAAGTGGCCAAGTGGTAAGGCAGAGGCCTGCAAAGCCTTTACCCCCGGTTCGAATCCGGGCTTCGCCTCCAGGCAACATCCGGGCGCTCCGGCGCCCGTTTTGTTTTACATATGCGGACATGGCTCAGTTGGTAGAGCACAACCTTGCCAAGGTTGGGGTCGCGGGTTCGAGCCCCGTTGTCCGCTCCAACTATCTTACGCGGTTCTAACGAACCGCGTTTTTTGTTGACGCTGCGCGAGCCCCGGGCACCCCATCTTGCCCCCTCAATCGTCGGTCGCGTACATAAAGTACGCTTCCCTCCTCTTTCGCGGCAACCTGGGGCACCCGGAGCCCGCTCGCTGTTGTGGCCGGGGGAGTGAGTCTTCCGTTCTTTTCACTAATCGATCGATTCGTCCCAGGAGGCTCGAGCCCGAGAGGGAGCGAGCGTTTTGGGGTGTGGCTGTGGCGTTGTTTGCCTCGAATGACAGCTTTGGGCGTATCATCGTGGGCATCTCGCAAAACCTCGTTGCAAGGGAGGCTCACCCCATGGCTGCAGAAAAGTCCTCTTCGCGCTCATGGATGTCCGATGCCGCGATCTATCAGATCTACCCGCGTTCGTTTAAGGATTCGACCGGTTCGGGTCTGGGCGATATCGCGGGCATTACCCAGCAGATGGACTATCTTGAGCGGCTGGGCATCGAGGCCATCTGGCTGAGCCCGTTTTACCCTTCGCCTCTTGTCGATGGCGGCTATGATGTGGCGGACTACTGCGATGTCGACCCACGTCTCGGCTCGCTTGACGACTTCGATGACATGATCGCTGCGGCTCACGCGCGCGGCATCAAGGTCATCGTCGATATCGTGCCCAACCATTCATCCAACCAGCACCCCTGGTTCAAAGCCGCTCTTGCCGCCGGCCCCGGATCGCCCGAGCGCGCCCGTTATATCTTTCGCGATGGTCGCGGCGAGCATGGCGAGCTGCCTCCCACCAATTGGAATGCCAACTTTGGCGGCCCCGCCTGGACGCGTGTTGCGGACGGTCAATGGTATCTGCACATGTTTACGCCCGAGCAGCCGGACTTTGACTGGTCATGCCCCGAGGTTCACGCGTTCTTTTGCGACGTCCTGGCGTTTTGGAGCGATCGAGGCGTCGATGGCTTTCGCATCGATGTGGCGCACGGTCTCGCCAAGGATCTCGACCGCGATGACCTCGACCGGTGGCATCTCGCCGAGGGCGATGACATGGTTGACGACGGCGCCCATCCGCTGTGGGACCGCAACGAGGTCCACGAGATCTATCGCGAGTGGCGCCGCGTGTTCGACCGCTATAATCCGCCGCGCAGCGCCGTTGCCGAGGCGTGGGTGCTGCCTGAGCGCCAGTATCTCTATGCGCGTCCCAGCGAGCTTGGCCAGACATTCAACTTTGAGTTTGCCAAGGCCACTTGGACCTATGATGACATGCACGCTGCAATCGAGGAGGGCTTGAAGGCAGCTATCGAATCCGATTCCGCCTCGACCTGGGTACTCTCCAACCACGACGTGCCGCGCGTGGCGACGCGCTATGCCCTGCCGCAAATCAAGGCGACGCGCTACCACCAGATTGCGCTCGACTGGCTCTTACGCGACGGGTCGTCTTATGACGAGGACCGTGAACTCGGCGAGCGCCGCGCGCGGGCGGCTCTTTTGCTTGAACTGGCGCTTCCGGGCTCGGCATACGTGTATCAGGGTGAGGAGCTCGGTCTTTTTGAGGTGGCTGATATCCCGTGGACTGCACTCGAAGATCCCAGTGCAACCAATACGCGCGGACCGAAGCGCGAGAAGGGGCGCGACGGCTGTCGTGTGCCCCTGCCGTGGGTAGCGGCGGACGATCCCGCGCAGGGCGGATCGTTTGGGTTTTCGCCGGCGGACGCTGATGCGGCGCCCCATCTGCCGCAGCCTGCATGGTTTTCCGATTATGCTGCCGATAGGGAAGAAACGGACCCGACATCGATGCTTGCGCTCTATCGTGACGCCCTCTGGCTGCGGCGCAAGCTGCGCGGGTGCGCCAACGATCTTGCGTGGCTCGATCTTGACGGGCGCACCGGTCTTGCGGATGGTGCCGAGGGCGCTGAGGGCGGCGTCATCGCCTATCGCCGCGATAACGGCTGGGCGTGCGTGACGAACTTCGGTGCAGCACCCGTGGAGCTGCCGGCGGGCAGGGTCCTGCTCACCTCATCAGCGCTTGCAGACGGCAGACTCGCGCAGGACAGCTCTGCCTGGATCATGCTCGGTGAGATGTAAGGGCCTCTTGCGGCGAGTTTGCGTTTGCCTGCGCCTTCCGTGGTGGCTGATGTCTTCGCGAGGTTCGCGAGGGCGTCGCAAAACTTTTCAAAAAAAGTTCTTGCATAGGATGCGGGCATCACGTAAGATTAATCCTCGTAAGCGGACATGGCTCAGTTGGTAGAGCACAACCTTGCCAAGGTTGGGGTCGCGGGTTCGAGCCCCGTTGTCCGC
>UQKU01000023.1 GCA_900541675.1 uncultured Collinsella sp.
CGCTGACCGGTGGACGGCACCGAGCCGCCATTGGGAATGTAGAAGGGGGAGGCCTCGCGGCCTCCCCCTTTTTTGCGCTTATAGGGCCATCACTCCACTGTCGCTGTGTTTTTGACCCTCGTTTGTTGCATCTTCTGCGAACGGGCTACAATGTCATAGTCTGTGCAGCATGGAGGTGATTATGGCCGAAGCCGGAATCGGCGTTGATATCGTCGAGATTTCCCGAATGAATTCAATCCTTGAGAAGACGCCCGCGTTTGCTCGGCGCGTGTTTACCGATGAAGAGCGTTCGTATTGCGATGCCTCGTCTCGTCCTGCCGCGCATTATGCCAGCCGTTTTGCTTCTCGCGAGGCGGTACTTAAGGCGCTTGGTACGGGTTTTAGCCAGGGCGTTGGCCGTAAAGACGTTTCCGTAACGCGCGATAAGCTCGGCAAGCCAAAAGCGCTGCTTTCGGGCCGTGCTCTCGAAATCGCCCAGGAATTGGGCGTTGTCGAGGTCGCTCTTTCTATTACTCTGACGGGTGACTTGGCTGTTGCTAATGCCATTGCGATCACCGAGGATGCTCGACCTAAACCCAAGGAAGAAAAGGTGAGCACGAAGGAGCGCGTTGCTCAGACATTTAAAGAGGCTCGTTCTGTCTTAGACGAGCTCGAACAGCTGCAACAATCTGCTTTGTCGGAACATCTGGATGATGATCCGCAAGATGCGCTAGGAGCATAGATGAAACCGGTTTTGAGTACCGAGGAAGTCGTTCGCCTCGAAGATATTATCGAGCGTGAGGGTACCTCGAAGGCCGAACTCATGGAGTTGGCGGGCGAATTTGCTGCCAACGAGATTTTAAAGCTCAACCCCGATCGCGTTCTTGTATTGGTCGGTTTTGGCAACAATGGCGGAGATGGCTGGGTTGCCGCTGACATTCTGACGCATAAGGGCGTTGATGTAGATATCGTCTCTCCGGTTGAGCCGGATGAGATCCCTGCCGCTCTCGCTCGTCATGTCGCCCGTCGTACTGCTGGTCGCGACGTGCATGTGTGTGTCGGCCCCTCTCGTGATGAGCTGGAGGTGCTGATTGATAAGGCTGATGTTGTAGTCGATGCCATTTTTGGTACCGGTTTTCATGGTGATCTTCGTGCGCCGTTTTCAATCTGGATCCCCACGGTCAATGAAAATGCCGATCGCGTTGTCTCCATCGATGTTCCTTCGGGCCTGAATGCCGAGACGGGTGTGGTGGATGACGACTGCATTCGTGCCGAGCGTACGGTGACGATGATTGCTCCCAAGATCGGCTTATACAGCGCTGACGGTCCCGAATATGCAGGCGATCTGGTCTGCGGCGGTCTGTATGACCGCCTTGATGAGGTTATTGACGATGTCGACCATGCTGCCGAGATCGTGGAACCCGGTGACCTTGTGGACTATTTTGCTCCGCTGCCTACGAATATCGATAAGTACTCGCGCGGCTCGGTGCTCATTGTTGCCGGATCGGCGCAGTATCCTGGTGCGGCCATTATGGCTGCCAAGTCCGCTGCCCGCGCAGGCGCCGGCTATGTGGCAGTCGCGACTCCGGATGCGTGTGCCAACCTTATCCGCATGGCGCTCCCCTCGATTCCGGTCTTTGCTATTCCATCTGATTCCCGCGGTTCTTTTGGTGCCGCTGCGCGCATGACGGTATGTGAGATTGCCAAGAAATATAGCTGCGTGCTGTGTGGTCCCGGCATGACGACATCTGCCGGTGCCATGCAGGTGGTTTCGGGTCTGCTTGAGCTCGACGTACCGCTTATCTTGGATGCCGATGCTCTCAACTGCCTTGCCAAGATTGCAATCGATGGCATCGACAGTAATCCCGAGATGTATCGTCGTGAGCAGCCGCTCGTTATGACGCCGCATTATCGTGAGCTTTCGCGTCTCGTCGCCGGTGATGAGGTCAATGACCTTGGAACCGCGATTGCCGCCGCGCAAAAGGTTGTCTGGGCCGCCGGTTCCGATAACCTCGTTGTTATCGCTAAGGGCCCGACGACGGCCATTTGCGGTGTTGAGCGCGTGCTGCTGCCGCTCTCTGGCCCGGCGTCGTTGGCGACCGCTGGCTCGGGTGACGTCCTTGCGGGTATTCTGGCCGGCACGCTAGCCACCATGCGCGATGAGATGGACCGCTGGGAGCTGCTGTACTCGTATGCCGTCGCGCTTCATAGCTATGCCGGTTTTGCCGCGGCGACGGAGTTTGGCGAGAAGAGCGTTATCGCGACCGATCTTATCGACTTGATCGGTCCCGCCATGGAGTTGGCGGCAAAGGATGCGCTCGATGATCTGGGAATCACGGACGAAGGGTCGGATGACTAATTATGAATAAAGCCGATTTGACGCGTTGGTCCTGGGTCGAGATCGACCGCGGGGCGCTTCGCCGCAACACGAGGGCCTATAAGAATTTGCTGAATCCGCGTCAGCGCCTGTGCTGCGTGGTTAAAGCCGACGCTTATGGTCATGGAGCTGTTGAGTGCGCCAAGATTATGTATTCGGCCGGCGCCGACATGTTTGCCGTGGCGACGGTTAACGAGGGCGTTGAGCTCCGACAGGGCGGGATTACGAAACCCGTCCTTATCCTAAGCGAGCCGCCTATCGAGGCCATTCCGACATTGCTCGAGTTCGATATCATGCCCTCGGTCTATACGTCCGACTTTGCTCTTGCGTATGGCGAATGTGCCGTCGCGGCGGGCAAGGTGGGCAAGTATCATCTCGCCATCGAGACGGGCATGAACCGCATCGGCGTACATTACACGCAGGTGCTCGACTTTGTCCGCGGTATCGATTTCCATCGCGGTATTCAGTGCGACGGCGTATTTACGCACTTCGCCACGGCCGATGAACCTTCGGGCTGGGACTACAAGCTGCAGTGCCAGCGCTTTACCGAGGCCGTTCAGGCCATTAAGGATGCGGGTTTTGAGTGCGGTATCGTGCATTGCGCCAACACGCCGTCCTCGATGCTCGACCCCTCGATGCATTTTGATATGATTCGCGCCGGCGTTGGCTTGTATGGCATGCAGCCGTGCGAGCTGAGTAGCCGTGTGATGCAGCTCGATCCCGTTATGAGCGTTCATGCGCGCGTGACGCGCGTGGCGCACCCTGCGATGGGCGAGGGCGTGGGCTACGGTTTTACCTACCGCGTACCGCGTACGCGCGTTCAGATCTGCACGCTGCCGATCGGTTATGCCGACGGCCTATCGCGTACGCTTTCCAATCGTATGGATGTGCTGTATCGCGGCGAGCGCGTGCGTCAGGTTGGCAATATCTGCATGGATCAGTTTATGGTCGCCATTCAGTCCAACCCGGCACACGAGATTCCCGAGGCCGAGTATGGTGACGAGATGATTATTGTCGGCCGCGATGGCGATGCCGAGATCACTATGGACGAGATGGCCCGACTGCGCGGAACGATTAACTACGAGGTCGCCTGCGGCTTTGGCATGCGTCTCGACAAGGTCTACGTGTAGGAGCCGCTATGGGCGTCATGCACATTCCCGGCCATACCCATCAGGCGCCACGTGAGGTCGCACTCGAGGAGATTGAGGCTGTTTTAGGCGACTGCCATCTCTGCCAGCTCTATCAGTCGCGCCATAACATCGTGTTTGGCGTGGGAAACCCCCACGCTCGCGTCATGTTTATTGGTGAAGCACCGGGTCGCAACGAGGATTTGCAGGGCGAACCTTTTGTGGGGGCGGCGGGTGAAGACCTCAACGGCATTTTGTCCCTGGCAGGTCTTAAGCGCGAGGACGTCTATATCGCCAACGTGCTTAAGTGCCGCCCGCCGGGAAACCGCAATCCGCGTCCCGAGGAAGTGCTGGCTTGCTCACCGTTTTTGCGCGAGCAGATTCGAAGCATCTGGCCCGATATCATCGTGACGCTCGGTAACCCCGCAACGCACTTTGTGCTCAAGACCGAGATCGGCATTACCAAGCTGCGCGGCAGGTTCCATCAGATGGGCCACTTTGTGGTGATGCCGACGTTTCATCCTGCGGCGGCGCTGCGTAATCCGGCGTGGCAGGAGTTGCTGGAGGAAGACTTTAAGATGCTGGGCGACTATCTGGAGCGGCACCCCGCGCCGGAGACCGCCTCGGAATAATAATAAGGAGCGTATATGTCCCTGGAGCGCCTGGGGGTAGGTACCTATAGAACGGCCCGTACTGCCGATACGGAGCATTTTGGCGAGCTGGTCGCACCGTGTCTAGAAGATGGCGATGTGCTGATCTTGACCGGCGGCCTCGGGGTGGGCAAAACCCACTTTACCAAGGGCGTTTCGCGCGCTCTGGGCGATGAGCATATGGTCACAAGCCCTACGTTCGCACTCATGGCCGTTCATGACCAAGGGCGTATTCCGCTGTTCCATTTTGATCTGTACCGCCTGGAGCATGCCTACGAGCTTGAGGATACGGGCATTTTTGACGTGCTGGGCTATGAGGGTGTTTGCCTGCTGGAATGGGGCGAGCAGTTTCAGGATGAACTGACAGATGAGTATCTTTCGGTGACGCTTAAGCGCGATGAGGACGACAGCGACGTGCGAACGATAACGCTCGAGGCACACGGCGAGCGCGCGATTGAGCTTTCCCATTTGATAGATAAGGCTGTACAAGATGAGCTTGCATAACGACAACGCGCTGGTGGTGGCGCTCGACACATCGACCGACATGCTTGCCTGCGCGGCAAGCTGGATTGACGTGCAGACAGGCGAGGCAAAGCTGGTAAGTGGGGACCATCTGTGTCGCCGCCATGCCAACGTGGAGCTCGTGAATACTGTTGATGACCTACTGAAGCAGGCCGGCCTGGATCGCAGCGATGTCGGCTGTTATGTGGTCGGTCGCGGTCCCGGCTCGTTTACGGGCGTGCGTATCGGCATCTCCACCGCAAAGGGTCTGGCGCACGGTGCCAATGTGCCGTTGCTGGGCGTGTCGACGCTCGATGCTTGCGCCTGGACGGCATGGAAGGCCGGCGTGCGCGGCAAGCTTGGTGTTCTTGCCGATGCCATGCGCGGCGAGGTGTACCCGGCGCTCTATGTGCTGGGGGATGAGGGCCCCGAGCGTCTGTTTGAGCGCGAGCGCGTGGTCAAGGCCGCCGTGGCGCTTGATGAGTGGCGCCAGACCGCGGACTGGGATCAGGTTCAGCTGACTGGTGACGGTCTCGTGCGTTATGGCAAACTGCTGGGCGAGGATGAGACGGCGCGCTGCGTGGAGCGAGACCTGTGGTGGCCCTCGGGCGAGGGCCTGCTGATGGCGCACGCCGCAGGCGATGGCGATCCGGCTCGCGTCTTGCCGATCTATACGCGCCTTTCGGACGCCGAGGAAAACGAGCGCAAGCGTCTGGGCCTTGCCGAGAGCGCGCAGAGTGAGGTGACAGGTGTTGCCGACGAGCTTGCCGGACGTCATCTGCAATTCCGCCCCATGGGCGCGGCGGATGCCGAGGGCGCGAGCGCACTGGAGACCGCCTGCTTTGAAGG
Source organism: uncultured Collinsella sp. (assembly GCA_900541675.1). Classification (GTDB taxonomy): domain Bacteria; phylum Actinomycetota; class Coriobacteriia; order Coriobacteriales; family Coriobacteriaceae; genus Collinsella. Next base: position 5,484 of record UQKU01000023.1, read on the forward strand.
CGCCGGACACGAGGCGTGGACGCCGGGCATGTTCCTGTCCGAGCTGGGCGAGGACGTTGCCGCGCCACGTAGCTGGTGGGTGGCGCACGACGACGGCCGTCTGCTGGGTCTTGCCGGCGGTATGGTCGTCGACGGGGACGTGCAGATTATGGACGTTGCCGTCGATCCGGCGCATCGCCGCGAGGGCATCGCCCGCAAGCTTCTGTCGCACGTGAGCTATGACGCGCAGATGCTCGGCTGCACCACGGCTTCGCTTGAGGTTGAGGACGGCAACGAGGCCGCAATTGCGCTCTATGCCGCTCTGGGCTTTACCGAGGCGGGTCGTCGCCGTGGCTATTACGGTGCCGGCAAGGATGCCATCGTCATGACGGCGCCGCTGCCCCTGGTGCTTCCTCTCGACAATGCCTCGCCCGAGCCGACGGCTGCCGAACAGCGTGTATGGCCGCTGCCCGCGCCCGAACGCACCGCTGAGGAGCGTGCCGAAATCGAGCGCCGCCGCCTGGTGCTTGCCATCGAGAGCTCCTGCGACGAGACAGCCGTGGCAATTATCGATGCGGATGGCAAGATGCTGGCCAACCAGGTGTCGACACAGATTGATTTTCATGCTCGCTTTGGCGGCGTGGTGCCCGAGATCGCCTCGCGCAAGCACGTTGAGGTCATCGTGAGCGTCGTGGACGCGGCACTCGAGGACGCCGCAGCGTCGCTGGGCCTTACGGGCGGAGCCATTGCACCAAGTGAGCTTGCCGCCGTGGGCGTGACGCAAGGTCCGGGCCTGGTGGGTGCCTTGGTGGTGGGTGTCGCCTTTGCCAAGGGCTTTGCGTATGCTGCCGGCAAACCGCTGGTGTGCGTCAATCATCTGGAGGGTCACCTGTTTGCCAACCTGTTGGCGCAGCCCGACCTCAAGCCGCCGTTTATCTTTACGCTTGTTTCGGGCGGGCACACCATGCTCGTGCACGTAAGGGCATGGGGCGACTACGAGGTGCTTGGCGAGACGCTTGACGACGCCGTGGGCGAAGCCTTCGACAAGGTGGCAAAGGCACTGGGCCTTGGCTATCCCGGAGGCCCCATCATCTCCAAGCTTGCCGAGACGGGCAACCCTAAGGCGATTGATTTCCCCCGCGCGCTGAACAGCAGGGGCGACTACCGCTTCTCGCTTTCGGGCCTCAAGACGGCGGTGACGCTCTACATCGAGCAGGAGACCAAGGCCGGGCGCACGATTCATCTGCCCGATTTGGCGGCTTCGTTTGAGGCGGCGGTCTTTGACGTGCAGTACAAGAAGGCCAAAAACGCCCTGCATGCTACCGGGTGCAAGGAGTATTGCATCGGCGGCGGCGTCTCGGCCAACCCGCATCTGCGCGAGATGATGATCAAGAAACTCGGGCGTCAGGGAATCCGCGTAACGGTGCCGCCCTTGTCTGCCTGCACCGATAACGCCGCCATGATCGCGGAGGTCGCTCGCCGTAAATTCGACCGAGGTGAAATCTCGCCGTTCGATGTCGACGCCGATCCAAACATGACGCTGTAGTCGTACGGGTGCGGTCCCCGACCGGAGGGGCCGGATATAAGGTTTCCTGCTCTACAGTCCTGCGCAAGACGAAGGCCACATTAAGTGGCCTTCTTTGCGTGCGGAACTCGCGATAAACCTTATATCCGGCCCCTCCGGTCGGGGACCTTTCTGTATCGATATAGCTTCTGAGCTGGTTCGGCGTCGACAGCGTCCGGCAAGGTTAGCCAGCCTGCATCGAATTTCCGGCGTGCTTTGGCTGAAAGAATAAGTTGGTGTGCGGAGCTTTGCTCCGCACATTTGGGATGGGAGCTCCTCGGGGGCGGGGCGGGCGCCTGCCGCCATATATGAACTTTATCGCGAGTTCCGCACGAACAGGAGGCCACTTAATGTGGCCTCCGCCGTGAGCAGGACTGTCCGAGCAGGAAAGTTCATATATGGCGGCAGGCGCCCGCCCCGCCCCCGAGGAGCATCTCTCATGCAAAAACTGTCGTGGGGTAAAGTCCGAGGTCAGTGGCGTTTTATACCGAGAAATTCAAAAAAGTGGAAAATTCATTACATATTTGCGTTGACTTTAGGTAACTAAAGTTTCATACTCCTTTTCAACCACTGGGGGATGTGAACACGCACGGATCGTTCACATCATGATTGAAGAGGATTTCTTAGACATGTTCACGCATCAGCTAAACATTATCAGCGTAGTAATTATCTGATGCGGGTTAGCACATACAGCTAGCCCGTACGATAACGGGCGGCTGATGAAGATGAGGGCCGTCGAGCGCAACCGACGGCCCTCATTTTTTATGTCTGGGAAGTTCTTTTTAGAGGAGGAAATGTAATGAACGGAGTTTTGCTCATGGTTGTGGCCGCGGCGGTGCTCGCCTGCGGCTATCTGGGCTATGGCCGATGGCTGGCCAACAAGTGGGGCGTTGACAAAGAGGCCCTCACGCCGGCCAAGCGCATGAAAGACGGCAACAGCTTCTCGCCCGTCTCCGCCTTCACCGCGTTCTCGCACCAGTTCAGCTCGATCTGCGGTGCCGGCCCTGTTACGGGTACGATCGTCGCTATGGCCTTCGGCTGGCTTCCCGTCGTGCTCTGGGTCCTCGTCGGCGGCATCTTCTTTGGCGCCGTCCACGACTTTGGCGCCCTGTACGCCTCGATGAAGAACAACGGCAAGTCCCTGGCCCAGCTCATCGAGAAGTACATCGGCAAGACCGGCCGTCGCCTGTTCCTGCTGTTCTGCTGGCTGTTCTGCATCATCGTCATCGCCGCTTTCACCGACATGGTCTGCAAGACGTTCATGTTCACCCCGGCCGTTGACGCTTCTGGTGCTGCTACCGGTGCCATCGACTTCACCAAGTCCTATGCCGCTGGCTGCGCTGGCACCATCTCCATCCTGTTCACCTTCGTCGCCATGGCCTTTGGTTGGGCCCAGAAGAAGTTCAACCTCACCGGCGCTGCCGAGTTCGTCACCGGCGTGGTACTCATGGTCCTCATGTTCGCCGTCGGCATGCAGTTCCCGGTCTACCTGGACAAGTTCCAGTGGTTCGCCGTCGTCATGGTCTACCTGGTCTTTGCCGGTGCCATGCCCATCCAGATGCTCAAGACCCCTCGCGACTACCTCACTTCCATCATGATGATCGTCATGATCGTCTGCGCTGTCCTCGGTATCGTCGTCCTGGGCGCTAACGGCCAGGCCACCATCACCGCTCCGGTCTTCACCGGCTTTAGCAATGCCTCGGGCATGATGTTCCCGGTCCTGTTTGTCTCCGTTGCCTGCGGTGCTCTCTCCGGTTTCCACAGCCTCGTTTCTTCTGGTACCTCCTCCAAGCAGGTCGAGAAGGAGCAGGACGCCGTCAAGGTCGGTTACGGCGCCATGATCGTCGAGTCCTTCGTCGGCATCCTTGCCATCATCGTCGCCGGCATCATGTTCTCCGACATGAACACCGCCGGTACCGGCGCCCTTAACGCCGGCGTCGCTTCCACCCCGTTCCAGATCTTCGCAGCTGGCATCTCCCGCGGTATGCAGGCCTTCGGCGTTGACGGCACGCTCGCAACCGTCTTCATGACCATGAACGTTTCCGCTCTGGCCCTGACCTCGCTCGATGCCGTCGCCCGCATCGCTCGCACCTCGTTCTCCGAGTTCTTTGCCCAGACCAACGACGCCCTGGCCATCGAGTCCAAGGCCGGCTACATGAAGGTCCTCGGTAACCCCTGGTTCGCCACGGTCGTTACCCTGCTTCCTGGCCTCGCCCTCGCCTTTGGCGGCTATGCCAACATCTGGCCGCTCTTTGGTGCTTCTAACCAGCTGCTCGGCGGTATGACCATGATCACCCTCGCCGTGTTCTGCAAGTGCACCGGCCGCAAGGGTTGGATGCTCTACGTGCCCGTTGTCTTCCTGCTCTGTTGCACCTTCACCTCGCTGGTCCAGAGCGCCATGGGCTGCATGACCGCCGTCCAGGCCTACGGCTTCTTCGGCACCATCCCGGCTACCGCCACCACGGCTGCCGTTTCCGTCGCCGCCACCAAGGGTCTGCAGCTCGTCTTCGCCGTCCTGCTGATGGTCCTGGGCCTCATCGTTGCCGTCAACTGCCTCAAGGAGTTCTTCGGCAAGGAGGCCGGTTCCATGCCCGACGAGGAGCCCGAGTGGTCCGAGATGGGCAAGGCCGAGTATGGCCGCACTGCTGCCGCCGAGGCTCCCGCCGACGCCGAGGCTGCCAAGGCCTAGTCAACTTGATGAGCTAACCGTTCCATCCATATGACTCGGAAAGACCGGGTCCGCAACGACGCGGGCTCGGTCTTTTTTCTTGCGGGAACGGGTGATGCAAAGGCGTCCTCGCAGATGTTTTGCGTGGATAGGCTCGCGCGATGTACCATATAGACGTATATGTGTACATATGAAAGGGGCCCCGTGGCCAAGACGGTATATTCCGATAACCAAAATAATGTCGATGCCCTGGCTGAGCGTCTGAGCAGCCAGACGTCGCTTTCTGCCGAGCGCGCCAAGCTGGTTGCCTACGACCTGCTCTGCCGCAAGGCGCTTAAAATCAAGTCGAGCGCGCTGGCACAGATTTTCCGCTCCGTCGATAAGGAATGCGACACCAAGGCGATGCGCGACGAACTCATCGCGGCAAAAATCGTTACCAAGATCGAGGGCAGCGGCATTAACGGACGTCCGGCGTTCTATACCATTCATGCCGAGATAAGTGATGCCCAGGAGCAGCTTGCCGAGGTTGCCGAAGAGGCCGTCGAGGACGTTGTCGAGGTGCCCGCTTCGGTGGAAACGGCCCCGCGCGAGCATATCGATACCGACGAGCTGCTCGATGAGAGCGTCGTTCGCGCCTTTACGGCTAAGGCCGGTCGCGGCGGTTTTGGCGGGGGCGGCAAGCGCGATGCTCAGCGCCGTGCCCAGCAGGAGCGCTTCCGTCGCGCCGTTGCTCAAAGGGATGAGCTCGATACCGAGGCTGTCGAGACCAAGGTTGCTGCCGAGTCGCAGAAGCCCGCGCAGGAGCAAAAGCCCGTGGAGGCCCAAGAGCCCAAGCGTCGTCGCGGTGCTCACTTTAAGGCTGCGCAGCAGGATGTCGCGCATGAGGTTGAAGAGCCTCCCGAGGTTGCAGACGATGTTGAGGAGTCTGCCAAGAGGGCTCCGGGTTCGTGTCGTCCCGGCCGCGGTTTTGCGGGACGCGCGTATCCCGTAAAGCGTCAGGAGAAGGGCGAGCCGGCTTCGACCGCTCGGGCCGATAAGGCCGAACAAACCGAGAAAACCGTTGAGCCGGTGGCTTGCGAGCAGCAACCTTCCGAGTCGCAGCCTGCGGCCGACGCCGAGGTCAAAGCTCAGCAGTCCGCTGATAAGCAGGCAGGGGAGAGCGCTTCGAGCAAGCCTCGCCGTCGTCGTCACCGTGGCGGTCGTGGCTCGAATGCCGAGGCCGCGGCCGAGAAGGCGGCGACGCAAAGCAAGGATGCGAAGGTTGAGGCCCCGGTGGAGCAACCCAAGCGCCAGCCGGCGAAGGGGGACAAGCCCGAACGTTCGCAAAAGAGCTCGTCCGCGCCAAAGCAAGAGCGCAAAGCTCAGGCAGATTCCAAGCGCAAATCCCAGGCGCAGCCCAAACCGACTGCAAACGATGCGGCCGCCCAGCAGCCTGAGCCGCCCGCTCATGGCGAGGTTTCGGCGTTTGCTCTGGCCCGTGTCCTGGGCAGGCAGCTGCTCAAGGTCGTTCCCACGCCTACGGCGCTCTCCAAGATTAAGGAGCAGCAGACTCAAATCGTTAAGGTCGAGGGCAAGGATAACAAAAAAGCTCCGCAGCGCACTCAGCACAACGAGATGTCCAACCGCAAGATTGCCGAGGAGATTGCGATCATCCAGGCTTGGATAGAGCAGAATCGCGGCGCCGACACGCCGGTCGCTTCGCGTCGCCAGCGCGCCTACCAGATTTTTAACGATGAGAAGGCCTTTGACGGCAAACACGGCGAGCGCCTGATTCGGCGTATGACCGAAAAGGGCATCAGCATGCAGGCAATCAAGGTTGCTCCCAACCGTCCTGTGCACTTTACGGGCTTCTTTACGCTGGGCGCCGACAAGCCGTTCATTATGGTCGAGAACCTGGACACCTATGACGAGATCGTCAAGCTCCTGCGCGGCCGCAAGCACGCCAAGCTTTTTGGCACCAAGGTGGGTGGCGTGATCTTTGGCGGCGGCTGCAAGGCGAGCGTTTCACACGCACTGGATGATTATCTGGCCGAGATCGGCTATCGCTTTAACTATGTCTACTACGTGGGCGACATCGACCGAGAGGGTGCGCGCATTGTCGAGCAGACCCGTAATGCCAATGTTGTTGAGATTCGCCTGCATGCCGGTATGTATCGCGCCATGCTCGCCGAGCACAAGCGCCGCGTGAAGGCCGGCGGTGAGTGCGAGCCCGCGGCTGCCAACCAGGGTGTACCGCAGAACCTGGCGGCGACGATCAAGGATCTGCCCATGGTCACGCGCGTGCAGTTCCGCAACGTGCTGCGTGAGGGCGGACGCATTCCGCAGGAGATTCTGATGACCGCCGACTATCGGGATGGCGACTCGGGAAGCTTCGACCGCATGCTGAACAACTAGATTCCGCCGGCCCCGGGAGAGCGGGGACACCGGCTTAGGTTTCCTGCTCTACAGTCCTGCTCACGACGGAGGCCACATTAAGTGGCCTCCTGTTCGTGCGGAACTCGCGATAAACCTAAGCCGGTGTCCCCGCTCTCCCGGGGCCTGTGGTTACTTGGTTGTTGCATGCGGCTCGCTTTTCGGAACAGGGCTGATAATTCTAGATGCAAGGCGCTCTTGGTCGTTATGGGCCTGGGGCGTCTGTCTTATATAGGTAGATTCCTTGCGGGTTCGAATCCCTCCGCTTGGCGGCGTTGGCTCGATTTTCTTAACGCGAGGAGCTCTCGGTCGATGTGGGACGGAGGGATTCCGCGTCCGCCTGCCGGCGGCCGCGCCCCGCTGCGTCGCTTCGCTCCTTGCGTGCTGCGCTGGAAAACGCTTCGCGTTTCCTCAGCTCTGCACCCTTGCGGGTTCGAATTCCTCCGCATGCCCACGAAAAAGCGCTCCAGGTTCATAAGAGCCTGGAGCGCTATGTTCTTTGGGGCTGGGACGGAGGGATTCGAACCCCCAACAGCCGGCACCAAAAACCGGAGTTCTACCGTTGAACTACGTCCCAATGTGTGGTGTTGCCCAAAAGCAACCCGTTTAGTTTACCTAATCTGCGAGGGCATCGCAAACGCCATCGAGCAGGCGTACGGCGAGTGTCTGCGCATCACTTGCGGTGAAGGTTCCGTTGTAGCGCGTCATGCCCGTGAGCTCAATGCGGATGCGCGCGGGCTTTTGCTGCGCGGCGACATTGGCGGTGCGGATGCGCTGCGCCAGGTTGTGACACTCGGCAAGGGCGATCGTGGCGCGCGGCGCTGTATCTGCGGGCAGCTCATCGCTTGCGATCTCGAGCACCAGGTCCACGTCGGTCGGAACCTCGGAATCGCAAAGCATCATGCCGCTGCTATCGGTCGTCGCCGTGGCGATGTTCCACATGCGCGATGCAACGCTACGCGCGATGGGGTCCTCACCGATGACGGCAATCTGGAAGCGTTCGAGCACGTTGGCGGCGCGGGCAAAACCGATGCGCGACTCGGCTTCGGTAACCGAGGGCTTGCCCTCCCACACGTGATGCAGGCGGTTGATATAGGCGTAGGTATCCTGGAACGCCATACCATCGGCAAACAGGCCAACATTTTCCTGGAACTGCTGCAGAGCGGCCTCGGTGTGCGGGCCAAAGTAACCGTCGTCCTCACCGCAGGCAAAGCCCAAAACGTTGAGCGCGCGCTGCAGGGCCTGAACGTCGGCGCCATGGAAATTGGGCATGCGCAGATAGAGCGTGCGGTCGCCCAGCTTATACGAGGCGTCTACCAGGGCGCTCCAACAGGGGATATCGACGGCACAGCCAGCGGCAAGGCCGCTATCGAGCCTAAAGGTGCCAACAGCCTGCTCGGTGGTGGTGCCAAAGCGCTTGTCGGAGACCTCGGCGTCATCGATTGTATAGCCGAGCTGCAGAAGGCGGGACTGCACGTCCTCGACGGCTGCTCCCTGCATGCCCGTTGTAATAGGTTCCATGAACGAACCCCTTTCGGCGTATCATTCGTACTATTTGAGCGCCTGTCGGATAGACGACGCAAAGAGATGCATAAACATACATTCAACAGTGTAGCAACTTGTACCCAAATGCGCTGCCGACAGGTTTTGCAACCCCCGCTAGTTGAGTCGCTCCACAAAGAAATCTGCCATGGAGAGGAACAGTTCGCGTGCATGCTGGTCGAGCGAAACGTCCTCGATGGCGGCCTTGGCTTTGGCGGTCAGGTCCAGCGCGTAGGCGTGGGCGTAATCGACAGAGCCGGTCTGTTGGAAGATCTCCACAGCACGTGCAAGTTGCGCGGGGTCCTCGGTGCCCGAGGAAAGGATTGCCTCGACCTCGTCGTGATAACGCTCGTCTGACAGGGCGTGCACGGCGACGAGGGTGCGCTTGCCCTCGGTGATATCGGTGCGGAAGTCCTTGTTGGCGGCCTCTTTGGTGCCGATCAAGTTGAGCAGATCGTCCTGAATCTGAAAGGCAAGGCCCGTGTGCAGACCAAAGGCGCGCAGTGCCTCAATCTGCTCATCGCTGCCGCCGCCGATAATGGCTCCGGCGGCAAGTGGCGTGGCTCCGCTGTAGTACGCGGTCTTGTGCGTCGCCATGTCCAGATAATCGTCGACCGAGATGTCAAAGCGTCCATCGCGGACCCAGCCCAAGTCGAGCGCCTGGCCCTCGATGGTGCGAACGATCATCTCGGTGAGCTCGTGGAGCACACGGAGTTTCACGTCTGCCTCGAGTGTGGGGTCGTCGAGAACCGTCTTGGTGACCATGGTAAGTGCCAGGTCGCCGCAGTTGATGGCAAGCCCCGTGCCCTCGGTGAGGTGCATGCAGGGCTTGCCGCGGCGCAGCTGCCCGTTATCGGCGATGTCGTCGTGAATCAGCGCGCCCGACTGGAAATGCTCGATAGCTGCCGCGGCGCTGCGGGCGCTCTCAAAGCTACCGCCCACTGCGGTTGCGGCGAGCATGCAGATAAGCGGGCGGTGGCGCTTGCCGGCGTTGGCCGTAAAAGCCGAGAGCGGCGCGTACAGGTAGCGCTCGATATCGGCAGAGGTCGCCTGTCCGTCAAAGAACGTGGCCAGATAGTCGTTGATCTGGTCAAAGTGCTGGGCTAAAAAGCTGGTAAACGGACTGGACACGGGTTCTCGCATTCTTTCTTAGGTTGCATCGTTGCATTATGCAGACAACATATTGCCACATTAGGGCGTCGAGCGCGGCGGTTGAAGGAGATTGAGTCTTGCGGCTGCAAACGCGGCAAGGGGCTCGGCTAGATAAGCCCAAAGTGTTCGAGCGCGGTGACGACGCCGTCGTGGTCGAAGCTGTCGGTTACGTAGTCGGCCTTTTCCTTGAGGAAGTCCGGCGCGTTGCCCATAGCGATGCCAACATCGACCGCCTCCATGAGGGCGATGTCGTTACTCGCGTCGCCAATGCCATATACGGTGCCGTGGTCTGGCCCCAGGGCGTCAAGCACGGCCTTGATTCCGGCCCGTTTGGTGCACTCGCGAGGCGAGATTTCTGTGACCTCGAGTTCGAGCTCATTGAGGCAGAGCAGGGGTCCAAGCTCTTCATCTTGGGCGATGCGGTTGGCAAGTGGCGTGGACATAAGAATTTTATAGGCGTTGTAGTGCTCAAGTTGTGTGACGGCGTCGCCCACGGTGCGTGCGTATCCGTACGTCTCGGGGGCATCTGCACTCATGCGCACCACGCCGTTGAGGCCCTCAAAGCGAATGACCTCGCCCGATTGCTCGAGATAGGGGGCGAGGCGCTGTAACATGCCGGGGCTTATGGCAGCGTTTCGCACGACGCGCCCCTCGAGTTCGGCGTAACCGCCCGCGAGGCACACGACGCCTGCCCACGGCAGTTCGAGCAGCTTGGGATGGATGCAGCTGAGGGTGCGCCCCGTACAGATAAAAGCTTTGTTGCCGTTGGCGACAAACGTGCGAATTGCCTGTGCAACCGTCTCGTTGGGATAGGGGGAAAGATCTCGCTCGCCCTCGGGGAGCTCTTGGGCAAGTTTGGGATCTTGCCAGGCGAGCGTACCGTCGATGTCGAAGAAGCAGACATTGCCATACTTTTTGGCGCCATCGCCGGCATGAAAAGGCGAGGCGGCGAATGCAAAACCCGGTTCGAGTCCCATAATCTGATCAAAGTGTTCTTTGACGCGGGGTACCGAGATGCCGATGATTACCTGAGCGGTCTTGCCGGTGACGATGAGGCCTTTGGCACCCGCTGCGACAAAGGTCGCATTGTCCGCGACGATGGAGGGATCCACGACTTCGACGCGCAGACGCGTGGCGCAGTTGGTTGCGCCCGCAATGTTGGAGACGCCGCCCAGAAGCGTCACAACCTGCTCGGCGAGGAGATGATCTTGTGAGGCTTGGTTGCCGGAAGCGCCGGTTTTGGATGAGCGCTTTTCGTCAACGTCGTTTCCCGTCAAGCGTGAGAGCGCCGCGTTGCTGGCGATATGGTCCTCGCGTCCCGGGGTTTTAAGGTCAAAGGTCAGGATAAGACCTCGAAAGCTCAGAAAGAAGATGACGCTAAAGATGAGTCCGATTCCGAGTGCCAAAAGGTAGGAGCCGGCATGCGCCCGCATGAGCGGGATAAAGTTGAAGGCAGCCATTTCCATAAAGCCGCCCGAGAAGATGCCAACGACGCCAAAGAAGTTCATAGCCATGGCGAGGCAGGAAGATAGGGCGGCATAGAGCAAAAAGAGCCCGGGATAGGTGAACATAAAGAGAAACTCGAGCGGCTCGGTGACGCCGCAGACCGCCGAAGCGACGATGGCGGGCAGAAGGATGGCCTTGAGGCCAGCGCGGCGTTCGGGCTTGGCGGTGGTGTAGAACGCAACGGCGATGGCAGGAAGGCCAAAGAGCTTGACCCAGCCGGTGGCGGTGAAACCAGCCCACGGCGCAAGCTCATTGAGGGGGCGCGTGCTATGGGAGAGAATGGGGAGCAAATTGGTCCACGTGGCGTAGATACCGTCGTTAATAACTAAATTGTCGTAGTAGATAGGCATGTAGAGCAGGTGGTGCAGCCCCATGGGCTCGAGTGCTCGTTCTAAAAAGACAAAGATGCCTACGCCAAAGGGGCCGACGCCCACAAGTGCGTGGCGTAGCGTTTCGGTCGCTGCGTATACGAAGGGCACGATGGCGGCCGAGATGGCGGCAAGGGCGAACACGGCAAAAAAGCTGATGAGGTAGACCAGCGAGGAACCCGAGAAGGTACCGAGCCAATCGGGAACCTTGGCATCGTAGAAGCGGTCATGGATGGCGACGACGGTTGCCGACACCGCCAGCGGGCCGATAATGCCGGTGTCGAGTGTCTTGATGCCGTCGATGATGGTGATGCCGCTAGCGGAGGTCAAAGACGATGGGTACTTAAGTCCAAGGTTGTCTCCGCTCAGCTTGATGATCTCGCTCAAAAAGAAGCAATAGGCAAAATAGGCCACGAGCGCCTCGAGGCAACAACGTGCCGGTTGCTTTTGGGCAAGGCCGATGGGCAGCGCTACGGCAAAAAGGAGCGGAAGTCGTTTAAAGACCGTCCACGAACCACGCTGGATGATAGTCCAAAAAACGTACCAAGGGGTTCCGTATACGGCGAAGTCGCCGACGATATCCGCAGACGTTGCGAGGGCGGAGACGCCGACCATAAGGCCCGATATGGAAAACAACATGGCGGGCGCGAACATTGCCCCGCCAAAGCGTTGGATTTTTTGCAGCATGTTCTGCCTCCCGAATATCGAGGCGCGTTGCGCGTGGTGAAACGTTTAAACAATGGATTCATTGTAGAGGACCAGACGATTGTCGTACCGGCAGTTTTGAGCGAAACCGGTTTGGGCGCGACGGAAACCGTCAACGGTTAAATCCTGTCGCTTTGCCGATAATCGGTTTAAACAACTTCAAGAAATGCTATCGTGCCTAGCCATACATATTCATTAGAGGTGAAGTCATGCCAAAAGCGATTTACGAAGGAATCTACCGCGAGATCCGTTCGCGCATCATTAACGGGACTTATGCGTTTCAGGAGATGCTGCCAACCGAAGCCGAGCTGACCGCGGAGTTTGGCTGCACGCGCAATACCGTTCGACGCGCCTTGAGCATGCTGGCCGACCAGATGTTTGTGCAGCCTATACACGGCAAGGGCGTGCGCGTTATTTGGCTCAAGGGCGAAACCGACATGCTGGGCGCACTCGAGGAAGTCGAGTCGTTTGGCGAATTTGCAAAGCGCAACAATGCCGTTGCATCGACGGACGTTAAGTCTTTTGAGCATTTGATTTGCACCGAGCAACTCTCTCGTCGCCTGGGCTTTAAGGTGGGCGAGGAGTTGATTCGCGTGGTGCGTGTCCGAAGCCTTAACGGCAATGCGCGCCAAGTAGACCATGGTTACTTTTTGGAGTCAATCGCCAAGGGCCTGACGCCCGAGATCGCCGCAAAGTCAATTTACGACTATCTGGAGCACAAACGCGGCGTCAAGGTGATGGCGAGTCGCCGTACAGTGAGCGTCGAGCTTGCCAACGATGAGGACTGCAGCTACTTGGACCTTGGTAAGTACAACTGCGTCGCCGTCATGGAGAGCCAGTCGTACACCTCGGACGGCATCTTGTTCGAGGTCACGCATGCCCGCACGCATCCTGAGATCTTCCACTACCGCGTCAACTCCAAGCGATAGCCGGCTAGCTCGCAGCCTGACGAGACTCAAGCCCTCAAAGAGAAAGCGCCCGGTCAAACCGACGATGCATCGGCTTGACCGGGCGTTTTCTCTGCATTCGATAACAATTAATTGTTTCTACAAAACTTGTCAAGTATCAAGTTGAAATTACCGTTCACCGAAGTTTTTCTACCGCTCTAGTAATACTTGTTCAAACAACTAGCCAAATAGCGTATCGTACTAATCAGCAAAAGGGGCAAAGTCCCCGAGCCAATCTCCGAAGGCGGCGGCAAAGGGTGCCGCCACGGTGTGAAAGGGTGGATTGTAAAGAAGAACGAAATGAGCAGAAGGCAGTTCCTGGGCTTTGCTGGTTCCGCGGCTGCGGTTCTTGGTCTGGGTCTCGTGGGCTGCGGTGGCTCCGCCGGCTCCGGCTCCTCTGCTTCTGGTGACGCTGCCGAGGTTTACTTCCTCCAATTTAAGCCCGAGGTCGACAAGGAGTGGAAGGAGATCGCCAAGGCGTACAAGGAGGAGAAGGGCGTCGAGGTCAAGATCGTGACCGCCGCCTCCAACACCTACGAGGAGAAGCTCAAGTCCGAGATGTCCAAGAGCTCCGCTCCGACCCTGTTCCAGGTCAACGGCCCCACCGGTCTTAAGAACTGGAAGGATTACTGCGCCGACCTGTCCGATACCAAGCTCCGCGGTGAGCTCATTGACGACTCCCTGGCTCTGCAGTCCGATGGCAAGGATCTGGGTATCGACTGGGTCCAGGAGAGCTACGGCATCATCTACAACAAGCAGCTGCTCGAGAAGGCTGGCTACAAGGCCGAGGACATCAACTCCTTCGACAAGCTGAAGGCTTGCGCTGACGACATCCAGGCCCGCAAGGACGAGCTTGGCGTTGAGGGTGCCTTCACTTCTGCCGGCATGGATGACTCCTCCAGCTGGCGCTACACCACCCACCTCGCCAACCTCCCGCTCTACTACGAGTTCGAGAAGGAGCACAACCAGGAGGACGACGAGATCAAGGGCGAGTATCTCGACAACTTCAAGCAGATTTTCGACCTGTACATCACCGACTCCACCTGCGATCCTTCGCAGCTTGCCTCCAAGACCGGCGACGACGCCACCAACGAGTTCGCAACCGGCAAGGCCGTCTTCTATCAGAACGGCTCTTGGGCATACGCTGACCTCACCAAGGCCGGTATGACCGACGACCAGCTCGGCATGCTGCCGATCTACATCGGCGTCGACGGCGAGGAGAACCAGGGCCTGTGCTCCGGCGGCGAGAACTACTGGTGCGTGAGCTCCCAGGCTTCCGAGGATGCTCAGAAGGCCACCGAGGACTTCATGTACTGGTGCGTCACCGCTGACACCCCGACCAGCATCATCGCCGACAAGATGGGTCTGACCGCTCCGTTCAAGAGCGCCAAGGAGACCACCAACGTCTTCTCGCAGCAGGCCGTTGCCATGGCCAAGGACGGCAAGAAGACCGTCGCTTGGGACTTCGTCTACATCCCCTCTGAGGAGTGGAAGAAGAACCTCAAGCAGGCTCTGATCGCCTACGCTGCCGACAACACCAAGTGGGACGGCGTCAAGAACGCCTTCGTCGATGGCTGGAAGACCGAGAAGGCTGCTTCCGAGTAAGCAGTTGCTGCCCAAGCTATCTGATTAGCGACAGGGGGCGGGCAGACGTAGGTTTGCCCGCCCCCTGCATATTGAAAGGACCCTTCTATGGGCAAAGCACTCAAGCGCTGGTGGCCGCTCTTTATGCTGCCCACGTGCCTGGCGTTTATGATCGGGTTCGTGATCCCTTTTATCCAGGGCTTCTATCTCTCGTTCTGCCAGTTTATTACCATTAACAACGCGCACTTTGTCGGTATCGCGAACTACGTGCGCGCGCTGTCCGATCCGCAGTTTGCCACGTCGTTCTTCTTTACCGTGGCGTTTGCCTTCCTGTCGACGGTGCTCATCAACGTGATCGCCCTGGCAATTGCGCAGGCGCTCACCCGCAAGGCGCTCAAAGGCACCAACATCTTCCGTACGATTTTCTTTATGCCTAACCTGATCGGCGGCATCGTGCTGGGCTACATCTGGCAGATTCTGATCAACTGCCTGCTCTCCAACGTGGGCGCCCAGCTCATTGCCCTTAACTCCGCTGCCGGCTTCTGGGGCCTTATCATCCTGACCCTGTGGCAGCAGGTCGGCTACATGATGATCATCTACATCGCTGGTCTGCAGTCCATTCCGTCCGACTACATCGAGGCCGCCAAGGTCGACGGTGCCACGGCATGGCAGACGTTTTGGAAGGTTAAGATCCCTAACCTGATGCCGACCATCACCATTTGCCTGTTCCTGTCCATCACCAACGGCTTTAAGCTGTTCGACCAGAACCTCGCCCTTACCGGCGGCGCCCCCGCGCACTCCACCGAGATGCTCGCCCTGAACATCTACAACACGTTCTATTCGCGTGCCGGTATCGCATGGCAGGGTATCGGTCAGGCCAAGGCGGTTATCTTCTGCATCCTGGTCGTAGCCATCTCCATGATTCAGCTTAAGGCCACGAGGTCCAAGGAGGTGCAGCAGTAATGAAACGCGATAAGGTTATCAACCGCGCGCTCTCGATTTTCTTTACGATCCTGTCGCTCGCGTGGATCTACCCCGTGTTTATGATTGCGCTCAATTCCTTTAAGAAAGCGACCGCAATCAGCACCACCACGGCGTTCGATCTGCTCACGCCCGAGACGTTCAACGGCCTTGCAAACTACGTGCACGCCCTTAACGAGCAGGGCTTTGCCTCGGCATTTATGTACTCGCTCATCATCACGGTCACGTCGGTCGTGCTGATCTTGGTGTGCTGCTCCATGTGCGCTTGGTACGTGGTTCGCGTCAACAGCAAGATCTCGAACTTCTTCTATTACCTGTTCGTGTTCTCGATGGTCGTACCGTTCCAGATGCTCATGTTCACGCTGTCCAATTTGGCGGACCGCATTGGCTTTAACACGCCGTTCAACATCTGCTTTATCTATCTGGGCTTTGGCGCGGGCCTGGCGGTCTTTATGTTCGCCGGCTTTGTAAAGAACATCCCGCTCGAGATCGAAGAGGCGGCCATGATTGATGGCTGCAACCCGGTCCAGGTGTTCTTTAAAATCGTCCTTCCCATCATGAAGCCCACCTATCTTTCGGTCGGCATTCTCGAGACCATGTGGGTCTGGAACGACTACCTGCTGCCCTACCTCACCCTCGACTCCACCAAGTACAAGACCATTCCTATCTTGATCCAGTACTTCCGCGGCGGCTATGGCCACGTCGAGCTCGGCCCCATGATGGCCTGCATCATGATGGTCGTTATCCCCATCGTCATCATGTACATCCTCTGCCAGAAGTACATCATCGACGGCGTGGTGGCAGGTGCCGTCAAGGGCTGATGCCGTAACTGTTTTGCAAGTTTCTGCGGCGCCCCTCAGCGCGGCGCCGCACATCGAAAGGTAAAGACATGGCCGAGATCGTTCTCAAACATGTTCAGAAGGTGTATCCCAACACCGAGTCCAAAAAGAAGGGCTTCTTTGGCAAAAAGAAGAAGACCGAGGAGAAGAAGCATAACCTTAAGGTTACCGAGGATGGCGTGCTCGCTGTAGAGGACTTCAACCTCACCGTTCACGACCAGGAGTTTGTCGTTCTCGTTGGTCCCTCTGGCTGCGGTAAGTCCACGACGATGCGCATGGTTGCCGGCCTGGAGGACATTACCTCGGGCGATGTGCTCATCGACGGCAAGCGCGTCAACGACGTGGCGCCCAAGGACCGCGACATCGCCATGGTGTTCCAGAGCTACGCTCTGTACCCCAACATGACGGTGTACGAGAACATGGCGTTTACGCTTGAGCTCAAGAAGGTCCCCAAAGACGAGATCGACCGCAAGGTTCGCTCCGCTGCCGAGATCTTGGGTATCACCGAGTACCTCGACCGCAAGCCTAAGGCGCTCTCGGGCGGCCAGCGCCAGCGCGTCGCCATCGGCCGCGCCATCGTGCGTGACCCCAAGGTCTTCCTGATGGACGAGCCGCTGTCCAACCTGGATGCCAAGCTTCGTAACCAGATGCGTGCCGAGCTCATCAAGCTGCGCCACGAGATCAAGGGTACGTTCATCTATGTTACTCACGACCAGACCGAAGCCATGACCCTCGGCGACCGTATCGTGGTCATGAAGGACGGCGTTGTCCAGCAGATCGCCACGCCGCAGGAGGTCTTCAACCATCCCGCGAACATCTTCGTCGCCGGCTTCATCGGCGTGCCGCAGATGAACTTCTTCGATGCCCAGCTGGTGCGCTCGGGCGACGGCTTTACCGTCAAGACCGAGGATATGAACGTGGCACTCGCCCCCGAGACTTGCGCTCAGCTTGCCCTCAACTGGGATGGCGGCGACGTGAAGGAGATTACGGCCGGCGTGCGCCCCGAGCAGATTCTGCTTGCCGACAAGGACGAGGAGGGTGCGCTCCAGGGCACCGTCGAGGTGACCGAGCTCATGGGTTCGACCGAGCATGTCCACGTGACCGCTCCCGATGGCCAGTTCGTCCTGATTATCCCCGTCGTCGACCTCGAGGCCAAGGGTGCGCTCAAGGCTGGCGACACCATCTGGTTCAAGTTCGAGAAGAACGCGACCCACCTCTTCGATAAGGTGTCTGGCAAGAACCTTATCTAGGCCCGATCCAATCAGGCCCTCCTTTTGGGCGACTGCGGCTTTGCCATCCTTTTGCCGTGGTCACATATAAGGCTCCCCTCCCGTCTACTGGGCGAGAGGGGAGCCTTTCTTTGTGCTGGGGCTTTCCGTCTGTCAGTTTGTCTTGATCTGTAACAGGTAGGGCCGATTTCGGACGTTAGATGTTACAGATCGAGACGGTTCCGCTGAGCTAACCATTTCATCTAAATCTGTAACACCAAAGGCGAATTACACCTGCTAGATGTTACAGATTGAGATAAACCCAAGGGGAGGGGCCGGTATGTCTCAATCTGTAACGGCTGGGACCGTTTTGGTTGAGTAATTGCTACGGATCGAGATTGTTTGGCCGAGTCGGATCACAGGGTAACGTGCGGGCACAAAAAACGGAGCCGTGTTGCCACGACTCCGTTTCTCAAGAGGATGGGTAAGGGGAATGAGCTAGCTCAGGTGCCAGATCTCGTCGTTGTACTGGGAGATCGTACGGTCGGACGAGAAGGTGCCGGCGTTGGCGATATTGATGAGCGCCTTGCGCATCCAGGCGTCCTGGTCCTCGTAGTCGGCCAGCACGCGCTCCTTGGTCTGGATGTACTCCTCAATGTCGAGCAGGGCCATAAACCAGTCCTTGCCCTTAATGTCGTCGTGCAGGCGCTGCAGGCGCTCGGCGTTGCCGGTTGCCATAAAGGCCGGGTTGGTGATGAAGTCCACCAGCAGTTTAATTCCGGGCTTGCGGTAGAGCGCACTGGCGTTGTAGGTGCCGTCGGCGTAGAGCTGCTCGACCTGTTTGGACGAGGCACCAAAGGTATAGATGTTCTCGTCGCCCACGAGCTCGGCAATCTCCACGTTGGCACCGTCGAGCG
Source organism: uncultured Collinsella sp. (assembly GCA_900541675.1). Classification (GTDB taxonomy): domain Bacteria; phylum Actinomycetota; class Coriobacteriia; order Coriobacteriales; family Coriobacteriaceae; genus Collinsella. The sequence goes on from UQKU01000023.1 coordinate 23,856, forward strand.
TGCACAGGGTTAGGGCGCCGTTGAGCATGAACTTCATGTTGGAGGTGCCGCTCGCCTCCTTGGAGGCCAGGCTGATCTGCTCGGAGATGTCAGCGGCGGGGATCACGCGCTCGGCGGCGGTGACGTTGTAGTTCTCGATCATGACAACCTGCAGGTAGGGAGCCACGTCGGGGTCGTTTGCAATCCACTGCGACAGCGTCAGGATCAGATGGATGATGTCCTGCGCGATAGTGTAGGCAGGCGCCGCCTTGCCGCCAAAGATGATGGTGACGGGGTGCTTAGGCCTGTTGCCGTTCTTGATATCGATGTACTTCCAGATGATGTAGAGCGCGAGCATCTGCTGACGCTTGTACTCGTGGATGCGCTTGACCTGGACGTCGATGATGGCGTCGGAGGGAATGGTCACGCCCTGCTCGAGCGCCATGAACTGGCGCATGATGGCCTTGGCCTCGACCTTGGTGGCGGCCAGGCGCTCAAGAACGTCCTTGTCGTCGGCGAACTTGGCGAGTTTGCTCAGATCGCCGGTGCTGCGCCAGTCGGTGCCGATTACATCGTCGAGCAGGCTGGCGAGCGCGGGGTTGGCTCCATGGATCCAGCGGCGGAAGGTGATGCCGTTGGTCTTGTTGGAGAACTTCTCGGGATAGATCTCGTAGAACGGATGAAGCTCGGTGTCCTCCAGGATCTTGGTGTGGAGGGCGGCTACGCCATTGATGGAGAAGCCAAAGTGGATGTCCATGTGGGCCATATGGACGGTGTCGTATTCGTCGATGACGGCGACGCGCGGGTCATCGTGCTCGGCCTTCGCGATCTCATCGAGCTTGACGATAATGTCGGCGATGGCAGGGGAGACCTTCTGCAGGCTGACGAGCGGCCACTTCTCGAGCGCCTCGGCAAGAATCGTGTGGTTAGTGTAGGCGACCATGGAGCGTACGATGGTCACGGCCTCGTCAAACTCGATGCCATGCTCGGTGGTGAGCAAGCGAATGAGCTCGGGGATGACCATGGTGGGGTGCGTGTCGTTAATTTGGACCACGGCGTAGTCGGCCAGATCGTGCAGGTTGCTGCCGCGCTCGATGGCCTCGTCGATTAGGAGCTGGGCGGCGTTGCTCACCATGAAGTATTCCTGGTAGATGCGAAGCAGGCGGCCCTGCTCGTCGGAATCGTCGGGGTAGAGGAACAAGGTGAGGTTTTTGGCGATCTCGGTCTTGTCGAAGTCGATGGAGCTGCCGGGGACCAGGCCGTCGTCGACGCTCGCCAGGTCGAACAGGCGCAGACGGTTCTTGGTGGGCTGGCCGTAACCGGGCACGTCGATGTTGACGAGCTTGGAGGTAACGGCAAAATCGCCGAACTCGACGGTGTAGGAGCGGTCGTCGTCGACTAGGATGTCCTGCTCACCGAGCCACTCGTCGGGGACGGCCTTCTGCTGGTTGTCGACAAAGCGCTGACGGAACAGGCCGTAGTGATAGTTGAGGCCCACGCCATCGCCGGTCAAGCCCAGCGTGGCGATGGAATCCAGGAAGCATGCGGCCAGGCGGCCCAGGCCGCCGTTGCCGAGCGACGGCTCGACCTCGAACTCCTCGATCTTGTTGAGGTCGTGGCCTGCGGCGGTGAGCTGGTCCTTAACCTCGTCGTAGATGCCGAGGTCGATCATGTTGTTGATGAGCAGCTTGCCGATCAAAAATTCGGCGGAAATGTAATAGAGCTTTTTCTTGCCGTTGTTGAGCGGGCAGGCGGCGGAGCGCTCCTGCACGAGTTTGACCAGCAGCTTGTAAATGCGACGGTCGTCGAGCTGCTCGAGCGAGGTGCCAAAAGACTGCTCGGCGAGTTCCATGAGGTTAATTTGGGGCATGTTTCCTCCTGTAATGGGTTGATTACATGTCTGCAATTCATAAGAATCCCGCGCGAGGGGATTGGGGTGGCCTCGCGCGGGTAAGCAAGCGCGTCCGCACGGTGGGGAGGGGTCGGGCGCGGTAGCTCCTATTGAGGAAGCTCGATTTCGGCTTCCGACGGGATGCGGAAGTAGGTCTCGGTCCAGTCGGTGAGTTTGTGCTCGAGCTCGCGGGTGATGGCGCCGTCGAGCATGCGCCAGGTCCAGTTGCCGCCCAGCGTGGCAGGGGTGTTGATGCGCGCCTCGTTGCCCAAGTTGAGCAGGTCCTGCATGGTGTAGACGCACGTGTCGCTCACGCTGGCTGCGATGGTTCGGTTGAGCGCGTCGGCGATGGGTTCGCCGGCCTGCTGATGGGTGTACAGGGCTGTCTGCTCGCGCTGACGCGGGGTAGCCGTTCCTTCAAACCAGCCGCGTGCCGTCTCGTTGTCGTGAGTGCCCACGTAGGCGACGGTGTTGGCAATGTAGTTGTGCGGCAGGTAGTACGAGTTGGTGCCCTCAAAGGCAAACTGCAGGATCTTCATGCCGGGGAAGCCCGAGTTGTCGCGCATATCGATGACGCCGGGGGTGAGGAAGCCCAGGTCCTCGGCGATGATGGGCAGCGTGCCGAGCTTTTCCTCGAGTGTCTTGAAGAGCTTGAGGCCGGGACCCTGCGTCCACGAACCGTAGGACGAATCGGGTGAGGAGAACGGCACCTCCCAATAGGCCTCGAAGCCGCGGAAGTGATCCAGGCGGATGACGTCGTACATGTCGAGGGCGGCGCGAATGCGGCCCTCCCACCAGGAGAAGCCGTCGGACTCCATGGCGTCCCAGTCGTAGATGGGGTTGCCCCAGTACTGGCCGGTGGCCGAGAGCTGGTCGGGCGGCGTGCCGGCGACGCTCACCGGATTGCCGGCGGCGTCGATCTTAAAGAGCTCAGGCGTCGCCCACATCTCGACGGAGTCACGCGAGACATAGATGGGCAGGTCGCCGATGATGAGAATGTCGCGCTCGTTGGCATAGGCCTTGAGGCGGCTCCACTGGCGATCGAAGAAGTACTGTGTCATCTGGTGGTAGAGCATACGCGCCGGATGGTCGGCGCAGACCTTGGCGGAAGCCTCGCCGCGGGTGCGGAGCTCCGCGGGCCACTCCCAAAATGCCTTGAGACCGCACTCCTCTTTGACGGTCATGAACTCACAGTAGGGGATGAGCCAGTCCTCGTTGGCCTGGATAAAGTCATCGAAATCGGCCGGCTTGTCGGCGGCAAAGCGCTCGGCGGCGCGGTCGAGAATCTGACGGCGGCCGCCAAAGATAGCACCGTAGTCGACATTGCTGGGGTCGGATCCCAGATACACGCCATCGATATCGCGCTGCTCCAGATACCCTGCCTCGATAAGCTCAGCAAAGTCGATAAAGTTGGGGTTGCCTGCGCGGGCCGAGAACGACTGATAGGGCGAATCGCCATAGCTGGTCGTCGTAAGGGGCAGAATCTGCCAGTAATGTTGTTTGCACGAGGCGAGAAAATCGACGAAGTCGTAGGCATTCCAGCCAAAGCCGCCGATTCCGTATGGTCCGGGCAGAGATGAGACGGGCATGAGGACGCCGCTTGCACGCTCCATGAATGCGCTCACCAACCTTCTTGTTGTGGGGTCGGCCTGCCGATGGGTGTGCAGCCCGCCTCCGATGTTCTGATTCGATACGCCTATTGTAAAACATGTTGTTTAAACATGTACAGGCAAGATAAAAAAGTTGGTCGATTTTCGGCGAATGGTTACATGCCATGAAAAAGCCCCGACCTCACAACGTGAGATCGGGGCAAGAGCGGTATGTAGGTTTTTGCTACTCGGCGTCGGCGAAGCCGTTGGGGTTGTGGCTCTGCCAGTTCCAGCTATCGCGGCACATATCCGCGATGTCGTACTGAGCTTTCCAGCCCATCATGCGCTCGGCCTTGGAGGCATCGCACCAGTTGGCAGCGATGTCGCCGGCGCGGCGCTCGCGGATCACGTAGGGCAGCTCCTTGCCGCAGGCCTTGGAGAAGGCGGCGACGACCTCGAGTACCGAGGTACCGGTGCCGGTGCCCAGGTTAAAGATCTCGACGCCGGTCTTGCCGTTCATCCAGTTAAGGGCGGCAACGTGACCGGAGGCCAAATCGCACACGTGGATGTAGTCGCGCACACCGGTGCCGTCGGGTGTGGGGTAGTCGTTGCCAAAGACCTGAACGGCCTCGAGCTTGCCCACGGCAACCTGCGCGACATAGGGCACCAGGTTGTTGGGGATGCCCTTGGGATCCTCGCCGATCAGGCCCGACGGATGGGCGCCGATGGGATTGAAATAACGGAGCAGCACAACGTCCCACTCGGGGTCGGCGGTGTGAACGTCCATAAGGATCTGCTCGATCATCCACTTGGTCCAGCCATAGGGGTTGGTTGCGGGCTTCTTGGGGTCTTCCTCGGTGACGGGCGGGTTGTCCGGGTCGCCGTAGACGGTCGAGGAGCTCGAGAAGATGATGGACTTGCAGCCATGGTTGCGCATGACGTCGATGAGCACCAGGGTGTTCTCGATGTTGTTGTGGTAGTACTCGACGGGCTTGCTCACCGACTCGCCGACGGCCTTAAAGCCGGCGAAGTGGATGACGCGGTCGATCTGATGGGTGTCGAAGATCTTGTTCATGGCCTCGCGGTCGAGCACGTTGGCCTCGTAGAAGGTGAGGTTTTTGGCAGCCTCTTCGCCCACGATGGTCTTGACGCGGTCGACGGCGACGGCGCTGGAGTTGGAGAGGTCATCGACGATGACGACCTGGTAGCCGCCCTCGAGCAGCTGAACGACGGTGTGCGAGCCGATAAAACCGGCGCCACCGGTTACGAGGACGCAGGTGTCTTTGGGGTCGAGTGCTTTGGACATGTAGTCTCCTATCGAATCAGGAACACTTCTTCAGGGGAGTATAGCGCAGGCAGGGGCACCCAAAAGGTGCAGGGCAGGAAAAGCAGATGAACATGCTAACGTACTCATTGAAATGTTTGGCGTGGGCGTAACCTTGACTTTGACGTTTGCATACGAGCCGCCGACCATACGGTTTCCTGCCGTTCGTGGAAATCGTTGGGACGCGCCATATGTACGCTAATATGTATGAGTTGAGCGACATATAAATAAGCATGTAACGGAGTACATATGTCACCAAACAGCGATTCCATCCTTTCCCAGGAGCTCTCGCGCCGCACTGCCCTCAAGGCCCTGTTCGGCGCCGCTTCTGCGGCAGTTCTTTTTGGCCTGCCCGCTCGCGCCCATGCGGCGGAGGCTTCCAAAGAAACCACCGATAAACTGAATGCCGCCCAGGCCCAGCTCGACGAGGTTCAGGCCCAGCTCGACAGCATCGCAAATGAGTATGCGGCGCTGGCCAACAAGAATGCCCAGACCCTCAACGACATCGAGAATGTCCAGGGCAAGATTGACGACACGCAGGCCCAGATCGATGAAAAGAAGGCCGAGCTCAAGAAGAAGCGCAACGACCTTTCCGATCGCGTGGCCGCCAGCTACAAGTCCGGCGGCACGAACATCCTGTCGCTGCTGCTGGCCTCTGGCTCGTTTGAGGAACTCGTCGCCAACGCGCATTACGTTGAGAAGATCAACAAGAGCGACCGCGACGCCATCGAGGACATTCAGACCATCCAGGAAGAGCTCGATGCGCAAAAGACCGAGCTCGAGTCGCAGAAGGCCGACTTAGAGAAGCTCAAGGACCAGCAGACTGCCCAGATGCAGGACATGCAGGCCAAGCAGCAAGAAGTCCAGACCGTGCTGAACGGTCTTTCCGACGACGTCAAGGAGCTCATGGCTCAGCGCGATTCCGAGATCCTCGCTGCCGCCCAGGCTGAGGAGGCCGCTAGGAAGGCTGCCGCTGCCGCGGCTGCCGCGAACAAGAACAATTCCTACTCGGGTGGTTCGAGCTCGGGTGGTGGATCGTACGCGCCCGGAACTCCGCAGCAGAATGCCGGCTCGGGCAAGCAGCAGGCTGTCGTCAACGCGTGCTACTCCACGCCTTCGCCGGGTCAGAACTGGTGCGCGGCGTGGGTCACCAATGTCTTCCGTAACGCCGGCGTTGGCTACTTTGGAGGCAATGCGTGCGACATGTTTAACGCCTGGTGCTATAGCTCCGACCGCTCGGCGCTGCAGGTGGGCATGATTGTTGCCGACTCATCGCATAGCGGTACCGGCATACCGGGCCTGATCTATGGCCACGTGGGCATCTACGTTGGCGGCGGCATCGTTATGAGTAACGAGGGCGCCATCACGTCGAGGTCGCTTGACTCGTTCATTGGGTTCTACGGCACTGGCTCTGGCGTGCGCTGGGGCTGGCTCGGCGGTATTGCGCTGTCGTAACTGCGGCTTGAAGCTGGTTGGTCCGGGACTGCGGGCGAGGCATAAGGTTGCCTGCTCTACAGTCCTGCGCAAGACGAAGGCCACATTAAGTGGCCTTCTTTGCGTGCGGAACTCGCGACCAACCTTATGCCTCGCCCGCAGTCCCGGACCTTCCGGGTTCAAAGCGCGATACACCGGACTGGTTGTCTGATATAAAGATGGCGAAGGCCCCTTTCGGGGCCTTCTTTTTAAATAAAATTATCGACTCCGTGGACTTCGGTTTTGGAATTTGGAGCCGACGGCTCATCAAAGTGGAAAATGAAATATAACCTAGCTGCAATAATCGCCTTGTTGCGAACTCGAACTGATCATGTAGATCTAAAATAGTCGCAATATACAATTGTCGTGTGGTGCGTTGGGTCGGAGCTGCTGCGGGTCCTAGATGGATTGCGGTCTTGCGCCCCGATGTTCAAACAGGTTTCTCTCTAGACGGGAAGTTGCTCATGGACACCATATATGACGGAGACGACTGGGTCGATCATTATAGTTGGCGACTAGTCGGCTCGGATGACAATGGGGATGTGGTGTTTGATGGACTATGTCCAAAGCATCTCCATCCTTTTGTCTCGTCGTTAATTGAGAGTTCCGCTCGTGTTGCCCCCTACAGCTCGGCGTCGCTTCATGATACGGACGTTTTGAAGACCATAAAGGAATCAATTGACGAGGGCACGATGAGTAGCTTGCTGTTTTCTCGCCTTGTGGGGCTAGATGAGATTGGCTCGAAACGACTGCTTGCGGGCGAAAAGGTGGAACTCACTTATCGGTCGATGATTTCAATCCTGCGGATGGCCGATGTTCTTCGCAAATAAATGAAAACGGGACAAGTGAGCTACGTCACTTGTCCCGTTATTAATTAAAGTGGACCGCGGCGAGCGGGCTATAAAAATTCGCCGACTCGGTGGACTTCGGGTTCTAGGTCTACGTCGAACTGCTCTTTGACTTTGGCTTGGATGTGGCGGATGAGTTCGTCGACATCGGCGGCGGTGGCGTGGTCGGCGTTGACGATGAAGCCGCAGTGCTTCTCGCTCACCTGCGCGCCGCCAACGGCGTGTCCTCGCAGGCCGGCATCCATGATGAGCTTGCCGGCAAAGTAGCCCTCGGGGCGCTTGAAGGTGGAGCCGGCGCTCGGCATGTCGAGCGGCTGCTTGTCCTCACGGCGCTGGCGGTAGTCGTCCATGTCGGCCTTGATCATCGCGGCGTTGCCCGGGGCGAGATTGAAGATGGCCGAAAGCACGATGAAACCGTCGTCGGCAATGCGGCTCTTGCGATAGCCCAGGTTGAGCTCGTCGACATCGAACTCGATGATGTTGCCGCTGCCGCGGGTGCCGTCGTCGAGCTGGCGAGCGGGTTTGTAGACGCGCACGGACTCCAGCACATCGGCCATGCAGGCACCGTAGGCACCGGCGTTCATGTAGCAGGCGCCGCCGACCGATCCGGGGATGCCCGAGATGGGCTCCATGCCGGTGAGACAGGCCTCGGCTGCCGCGGCTGCGACATCGGAAAGCAGCGCGCCGGCTGCCGCCGTGACGTGCGTGCCGTCGACCGTAATGTCGGAGAGGCCCTCGCCCAGCGCTACGACGACGCCGCGGATGCCCTTGTCGCCGACGAGCAAGTCGGAGCCGTTGCCCACGATGGTGAGTGGTAGATTGCAGCGATAGCAGGTATCGAGCGTGGCGACGAGGCCCTGCTCAGTATCGGGCGTGACAAAGACGTCGGCCGGACCGCCGATCTTAAACGTGGTGTGCTCGCGCATGGGCTCGCTCATCAGCACGTTGTCCTCGCCGGCAACGCCAGCGAGCGCGCACAGCAGGTCCTCGTTAAAAAAATCGTTCTCGTGCATACGGATATCCGCCTTTTGGTGGTCGTTGTCATCAATCGATTGCAATATACCCCACCCGGACGGATTTGGTGCGCTGGCGGCGATAAAACAGCCGTCCACCGGATTGGTAAAGTGTTTATCACCGAGGTAGAGGGGTAGTCGCTATACTTTCAAGAGATTGCGCGTAAACCCGGAAGGAGCGAGATGGCCAACAAAGTCACCCTCAAGCAGATCGCCCAGGAGGTGGGGCTTTCCCCCTCGTCGGTCTCGCTTGTTCTCAATAATCGGCCCTGTCGCATCTCGGAAGAAAACCGCAAGCTCATCAAAGAGGTCGCGGCGCGCAACCACTATGTTCCCAACCAGATTGCGCGCAGCCTGGTCATGCGCGAGTCACGCACGCTGGGCCTTATCGTTCCCAATATCGAGAGCCGCTTTTTTGCCTCGCTCGCCGGCAGCTTGGAAAAGCGCTGCCGCGAGGACGGTTACGCGCTCTTTATTACCAGCTCGGGTGGAAGTGCCGACGACGATCTTGAGCTGCTGCGCCAGCTGGTGACGCGCGGCGTCGACGGCGTCTTTCTGGTGGTGGGTGACGAGTTCTCCGACGACCGCGCCCTGCGCGAAGAAGTCAGCCATCTGCCCATACCGGCGGTAATGGTCGACCGTGCCATTGAGGGGCTCGAGTGCGACAAGGTGATGTTCGACCACGAGATGGGTGGCTACATGGCTACCCGCTATCTGATCGAGCAGGGTCACCGTCGCATTGCCTGCTTGGTTAATGCTCGCCGTTCCAATACGGGTCGTAAACGTCTTGCCGGCTACGAGCGTGCGCTGCGCGAGGTTGGCCTGCCGATCGACGCACGTTTGGAGTTCGAGAGCGAGTACTACATTCCGAGCGCATACGAGGCGTCGGAGGCGGTGCTCGCAACTGACGCCACCGCCGTGTTCGCAAGCTCGGATAACATTGCCCTCGGTCTGCTCAAGCGCTTGCACGAGATGGGTAAGAGCATCCCGGGCGATATCTCGGTCGTAAGCTATGACAACTCGGCGGCCGACGTTCTCTTTGAGCCGGCGCTGACCGCGATCGAGCAGGATCCTGGTGTTCTTGCGGAGCATGCTTTTGGCTGCATGTCCAAGCGTCTTGCCGGTAGGGGCGGTAGGCGTGCCGAAGAGGTCGTTTTGGAGCCGGCGCTTATCGTTAAGGGCAGCGTGCTCGAACTTACCGAATGTAGCTAAACGTACTTGTTTGTTTGCATAGATTGCATGCGGAGTGTCTGCTATTTGCCGGCAGGCACCCCGGCCCTCGTCCGTGAACTCTTCCGCTGGGCGAGCCATAGACGCCACGCACCGATGCGATAAAGCAGTGGCTTGAAATTGGTGCTATATTCAGCATGAGTTGTTTAATGCTAGTACGGGAGGCTGATATGGGGCTGTTCAAGAAGAAAAACCCGCAGGATGCCTTTGATTCCGATGTGTTTACCATCACGGATACGATTTTGGACCCGCCGCGGTTTACATTTTTGCCGGCTATCTACCAGGATGCCACGCGCCGCAAGTGGGCCGTGCATCAGCGCGGCGGTGAGCCGAAGATTTTTGACTATGCGGACGTGTTGCAGTGCGAAGTAGCCGAGGCGGGCGATCCGGAGGCCGAGGAAGTGGCTTCAAAACAGGAATTTGCCCAGCGTATCCTGGCAAATCCTGCCAAGGCGGCGAAAATAAACGCTGCCAAGCGTAATATGTGTCTTGGTATGGGCGTTGTTGTGGCGGTTCAGACGGGAAAAGACGAGGTTTCCAAATTAGAGATTCCCGTTATGACCGACGAAATCAAACGCGATTCAAGCCTATATAAGTCGTATCGGAATGTCGCCGAGAAGATCAAGGCCGAATTCGATGCCATGGGAGGGCTGGCCTAATTTTGGCGGCATACGTGTCTGAATGAGGAGTCTGTGCAATGGCAGGCGAATCTTATGCAATTCCCCCCAAAGATCGTGCTGTTGAGGGAATTCTTTGGTATATCCAGCACCATCAGCTTGCCGGCGGCGATCGCCTGCCGGCCGAGCGCGTGCTGTGCGAAGAGATTGGCGTTTCGCGTACGGCGTTGCGTGCCGGTATCACGCGGCTTATCTCGTGTGGAACGCTCGAGAGCCGTCGCGGATCGGGCACGTATGTGTGTCCTCCTAAGCCGTTGAACATCTTCCAGGAAACGTATAACTTTTCCGATGCTGTGCGGACTGCCGGCCTGCACCCCTCTTCTCGTCTGGTTTCCACCGGGACCATCGAGGCGGATGAGGCGCTTGCCGACAAGCTTGGGGTGGCTGTAGGCGCTCCCTTGCTCCGCATGCAGCGCGTTCGACTTATTGAGGGCGAGCCGGCGTCAATCGAGACCGCTCACGTTAACCTGTCCCTGTGCCCATCGCTTCCCGAGCACGATTTTGAGTGTGAGAGCCTTTACGATGTCTTGCTCAAAGAAGGTGGCGTGCGCGTTGAGCATGGACGTGAGCATATCTCCATCTCGCGTTTGAACGTCGAAGAGGCCGAGCTGCTCCAGCAAGAAGAGGGAACGCCGGTGTTCTATGAGAGCTCGATCGAATTTGATAAGGACATGCGTTTTGTGGAGCATTGCAAATCGGTGATTTTGCCCACAAAGTTCCGCTTTGCCGATAACGGCGAAGAGAACGGCATGAGGAGCGTGGCAGGTGAACAATGGCTGAAACAGTAGATGCCACCCCGGTTTATATGCGCATTCGACGCTGCATCGAGGAACGTATCGAGCGCGGTGCATATCCCACGGGTTCCATGATTCCGTCCGAAAAAGACCTCGCCGAGGAATTTGGTACGACACGCTTGACCATCCGAAGCGCTGTCGATGAGCTGGTTCGGCGCGGGCAGATTCGCCGTGTTCGGGGAAAAGGTGCCTTTGTGGCGCAGAAAGTACCTGCTTTTTTTGAACGCACGGTCGGTTTCCGTGAATCGGTCCGTGCTTCGGGCGGCGAGCCGTCCGTCCGTATTCTCGCGCGTTCCAAGCGTTATGCGGGGCCATATTACGCCGACCTGTTTGGCATCGCCGAGGACGACCTGCTCTATTCCATTCGACGCCTGAACTGCATAAACGGTAGCCCCGTATCGATTGAGACGGCGCTGATTCCCTGCCTGCTGTTCCCAACCATCGAAGATATTGACGTGTCGGTCTTCAGTTTGTACGAGACCTATGAGATGCTGGGCCGAAAGCCAGTCATGGCACAGGAAAAGCTCGATATCGAAGCGCTGGGCGCACGAGATGCCGGCCTCCTTGGACTGGAACAGGGCGATCTTGTTTTGCTTTTGGAATGCGTGAGCTATGACGCGAGCGGTCAGGCTATCGAGTATGTAAAGTCCTTCAATCGTGGCGATACGGGCGGCTACACCTATACGTACTAGCTGGTATTTTGTGAATAACGGCTGGGAAACTAACCAGTTTTGATCGTTGGGTCAGCTGTATATACAACCTTACATGGCTCAAAATCGACCGTTCGCCGAAGGGGATAAATTAATCGACAAAGAGGTATCAAAAAGCAGTAACCTGTAACTGTGATTGGTATCAAATACTAATGATTTGTTACGAGGTGAGACGATGAAGATGCTCGATTACGTTCAGCTTGCCCATGTGCGTATGGGAGAGAACCTCGAGCGTTCGTCTGAGCTGGTAGCGCAGCTCGTTGATATTTTCCAGTCCGGTTCTTTTGACGCGCTGCGCATCGTTGCTTCGGGTTCGTCGCGCCATGCTGCGGATTGCGCCCGCGATTACCTGCAAGATGCGCTGCAGATGCAGGTGTCCGTTGTGACGCCCGAGGCCTTCGTCGATTTTGAACACACCTATCCACAGCATGCGCTTAACATTGCCGTCTCGCAGAGCGGCTATTCAACCAATACGATTGCGGCGCTCGATTACATGCGCGCACACGATATGGCTGCAGTTGCGCTCACGGCAAACGTCGAGGCACCCATCAAGGAACACGCTGACATCGTTCTTGACTACGGTGTGGGCGTCGAGTCGGTGGACTTTGTGACTCTGGGCGTCGAGGTTCTCGTTGAGTACCTGGTGCTCTTTGGTATTTACGGCGGTCAGGCGCGCGGAACGATTGACGCCAAGGGCGTTGCTCAGCGTCTTGATGACCTGCGCGAGGCTATCCAGGCTAATGCCGTGATGTGCAAGACCGCCGAGGCATATGTCCAAGATCACATGCTCGAGCTTTCTGAGCACATGCCCGCCATGGTCGTCGGCAACGGCCCCAACTATGGTGTTGCCGAGGAGGCAGCGCTCAAGCTGAGCGAGACCATCAAGATTCCTGCCATGCATCACGAAGGCGAGGAGTTCGTCCACGGTCCCGAGATGCAGATTGTTCCGGGCTACCTGGTGTTTATTGTCGACGATCCGCAGGGGTCGGAGCGTCTTGCGAATATCGCCGATGCGCTATCGAACGTTACGGCAAAAACGGTGCTGCTCACGGCCCATCCCAAGGGTAGGGCTCACGAGGTTGTGGTGCCTCAGGTGGCTCCGCTGCTCAGTGCAATTCCCAATCTCGTGTTCTTCCAGACGATTGCGGCAATAATCGCCGAGCGTCTGAAGTCATGGGACGTTCACCCGTATCTCGATGCTGTCTCCAAGCAAATGGAGGTCAAGGCGGAGGGCTACGAAGAGTCAGTCAATGCGCTTAAGGCCAAAGCGGCCGAGTGTTACGGAATGTAAGCGGGTTTTGATGCCCGTTGGCATGGGGGATGTGGAAACAACCCCAGAAAGGAGAGACAAATGAAGGAAACCGAGAAGATCGAGATCATGCATTTCGACCAGGAGGGCTATCTCGAGGACGGCAAGGCGCTCTACGAGACCGGCAAGAAGATGACCGCGCTCGCCGACAAGGTCGCCGACGAGGGCTACGACGCCGTGTTCCTGATGGGCGTCGGC